>NZ_WBKT01000129.1 GCF_008868175.1 Micromonospora sp. AMSO31t | reverse complement strand
GGTGGGCACGAGGATCCCGGTGGCGCCGGCGGCCAGCGCGGCGGCCATGTCGCGGCCGATGTCGCCGACCAGCACGCACCGCCTGGGCGTGGTGCCGAGCGCCCGGGCGGCCTCGTGCACCAGCCCGGGGGCCGGCTTGCGGCAGGCGCAGCCGTCGGTGTCGTCGTGGGGGCAGATCGCCCAGTGGTCGAGCGGGCCGAGCAGTTCCTCGATCCGGGCGTGCACGGCGTGCATCTGCCGCTTGGTGAAGTAGCCCCGGGCCAGCCCGGACTGGTTGGTCACCACGGCCAGCCGGAGCCCGGCCGCGCGCAGCCGGTCCAGCGCCGCCCGGGCGCCGGGCAGCGGGCGGACCTTCTCCGGGTCGCCGTTGTAGGGCACGTCCTCGACCAGGGTGCCGTCGCGGTCGAGCAGCACCGCGTCGTACAAAGGGCTCAGCACCGTTCCGCCCCCGGTGCCGGCGCGGTGACCACTGCCCCGGCCGGGACGGCACGGGCGAGCCACCAGCCGCGTACCCAGTGGACGACGGCGAGCGGCGGGATGAGCGCGCTGGTCACCAGCATGGTGGCGACCTCGTCGGGGGTGCGCGGGCCGGGCGCGACGCGGGCCCGGGTGAACTCGGCGGTGCCGGCCGTCCAGCCGAGCGCGGCGAGGCCGCCGGCCACGCCGGCCGCCCGCCGGGCGCGCGCGGAACGCAGGGGAGCGGCGCGCAGCGCCGCGGCCGCCAGCGCCACCGCGCCGGCCGCGGCGACCGCCACGTGCCGGGAGCGCCGACCCGGCGGCAGGTCGAGGTCGGTGCGCCACGCCGGGCCGTAGAGCCGGCGCAGCAGCGCGTCGTCGGCGTTGCCGCGCTGGGTGCGCAGGCTGACCCAGCGGTTCTCCGGGCGGACCGGGTGGGTCACCCGGCGGCGCCCGCGGACCAGGTCCCAGCCGGCGCGGCGGACCCGGTGGGCCAGCTCGGCGTCCTCCCGGTAGGCGCGCGGGAAGCGCTCGTCGAACCCGCCGACGGCGGCCAGGGCGCTCCGGCGGTAGGCCATGTCCGCCGTGATCCACCGCCCCTCGGCCAGGCCGGCGGTCCCGCGTTCCCAGTCGGTGGGGCGCCGCTGCGCGGGCAGCGGCACGTCCACCACGCCCTGCACGCCGCCGACCCCGCCGCCCACCGCGAGGTCGGCGCGCAGCCGCCGGGCCCAGTCCGGCGCCGGCACCACGTCGTCGTCGAGGAAGACCACCCATTCGCCCCGGGCGGCCCGCCAGCCCAGGTTTCGGGCGGCCGCCGGGCCCGCGCCGCGCCCGGTCAGCACCTTCGTGTACGCCGCCAGCGCCCCCGGCACGGCCAGTTCCCCGGTGTCGTCGCGCCGGTCGTCGACCAGCATCAGCTCGACCCCGGGCAGCCCGTCGAGCTGGCCGGCGAGGGCGTCCAGCAGGACGGCCAGGCTCGGCCGGCCCAGGGTGGGCACGACGACGCTGATCACCGGGCACCGCCCAGCGCGCGGCGGTGCACCGCGAACGGGCCGAGGGCGAGCAGGTCCACCGGGGCGGAGCCGAACAGCTCCATGGCCTCGCGGGGGGTGTCCACCATGGGCCGTCCGGCGGTGTTCAGCGAGGTGTTCACCACCACCGGCAGCCCGGTGCGCCGCTCGAACTCGGCCAGCAGTTCGGCCACCAGCGGCTCGGTCTCCGGGTGCACGGTCTGCACCCGGGCGGTCCCGTCGACGTGGGTGACCGCCGGGATGCGGTCCCGCCACTCCGGCCTCACGCGGTGCACGAAGAGCATGTACGGGCTGGGGTAGACCCCGTCGAACAGGTCCGCGAAGCATTCCGCGCGGACCATCGGGGCGATCGGCCGGAACTGCTCCCGGCCCTTGACGTCGTTCATCCGCCGGGTGGTGTCCGGGTCGCCCGGGTGGGCCAGCAGCGACCGGTGGCCGAGCGCCCGCGGGCCGTACTCGCTGCGCCCCTGGTACCAGGCCACGATGCCGTTGTCGGCGAGCACCCGGGCGGCCTCGGCGGCGATCGACGCCGGCCGGGTGTACGGCAGCGCGGCCCGCCGCAGCTCCGCCTCCAGCTCGTCGTCGGACCAGCCCCGGCCCAGGTCCGCACCCATCATGGGGGTGGACCGGTCGCCCAGCTCGCCGGCCACGTGCAGTGCCGCGCCGAGGGCCGTGCCGGCGTCGCCGGCCGCGGGCTGCACCCAGACGTCCCGATACGGCCCCTCGGCCGCGAGCCGGGCGTTGGCCACGCAGTTCAGCGCCACCCCGCCGGCCAGGGCCAGGGTGCTGGCGCCGCCGGAGGCGTCGTACAGCCAGCGGGACAGGTCGAGGATGACCTCCTCCAGCCGTGTCTGGACGCTGGCGGCCAGGTCGGCGTGCTCCTCGGTCAGCTCGCCTCCGGCGGCGACCGCCTTGGCCATGCCGGCCCAGTCGATCCGCTCGACCTGGAAGCCGCCGTCGTCGGTGACCCGGACCAGGTCGCGGAGCAGGCCCAGGTGCTTCGGCCGGCCGTAGGAGGCCAGCGCCATGACCTTGTACTCGTCGCTGGAGTGCAGGAAGCCCAGGTGCCGGGTGAGGTCCTCGTAGAGCAGGCCGAGCGAGTGGGGGAGCTGCTGGGAGTGCAGCGGCGACAGCCGGCCGTCGCGGTAGACGCCGGCCAGGTGGCTGGCCACCTCGCCGCGCCCGTCGAGCACCAGCACCGCGGTGTCGTCGCCGGCCGGCGGGGCGGCCAGGCCGGCGGAGGCGGCGTGCGCGACGTGGTGCGGCACGAACCGCACCCGGTCCGGGTCGAGGCCCGGCAGGGCGGCGGCGAGGAACTGCGGGGCCCGCCGGGCGTAGTCGATCCGCAGCCAGTCCCACGGGTCGCTGAGGCCCAGCTCGGCCGCGTCGCGGCAGAGGCCGGGGTCGAACGAGTACGCGACCGCGTCGAGGCTGTCCACGTCGATCCCCGCGCTGGCCAGGCACCACGCGGCGGACAGCTCGGGCAGCTCCCAGGCCGAGAACGGGACCGGGCGCTTGCCGTGCTTGCGCCGGCTGAACCGCTCCTCCTCGGCGGCGGCCACCACCCGGCCGTCGACCACCAGGGCGGCCGCGGGGTCGTGGAAGATCGCGTTTATTCCCAGGACGCGCATGAGTGGTCCCTACCCTGGCGATCAGGACCTAACCTGTAGATCATCGACTTCCCCGAGAAGTCGAATCTCCGGTGTGGACCTCCCGATTCGGGACCAAAGCCCCTGGTCGGCGCGGCGGTAAGCGGCGAAGGTGGGCAAAGCGGCGCAGCCGGCTCCGGCGCCCCGCGCCGCGCGATCCGATCCGGAGGTGTTCCGTGTCCCCGTTCAACCTGCCGTGCTCGCCGAGGAGCAGCTAACGCGGGCCCGTGCCACCGACAGCGGGCGCAGCGCCCGGACCGTGCACGGCGGTCCAGGCGCCCGGCTGCGCCAGAGGCTGCTCGTGTTGGTCGCCGGCGGGCGTCGAACGGGTCGACCACCACTGAACAGGAACGGAGATGCCTCTTCAGGGTCGAAGGTCCCGGGACCCGCGTGGCCAGGATCACCGTCGCGAACGGGCTGGTCGGCCCGTGTCGCGGCGGGCGCGCGCTGGCTAGGGTCGAGGCGTGAAGCTCAACCGGTCGACCGACATGGCCCTGCGGATCGCCATGCTGACCGCCGCGTCCCCGGCCCGGACCACCGTGGACGAGCTCGCCACCCAGCTCGCGCTGCCGCGCAGCCACGTGGCCAAGGTGGTGCAGCGCCTGCAGCGGCTCGGCGTGCTGGTGACCATCCGGGGCCGGTCCGGCGGGGTGGCCTTCGCCGAGCCCGCCGGGGAGCTGACCGTCGGCCACGTGGTGCGGGCCTTCGAGGGCGACGACGAGGTGGTCAACTGCGAGCAGCCGGCGTGCCCGCTGGTCGCCGGCTGCCGGCTGCGCGGCGAACTGCGCCGCGCCCAGGCCGCCTTCCTCGCCGTGCTCGACGGGGTACGCCTCGGCGACCTGGTCGACGGCGCGGCCGGTCCGCTGCTGCTCAGCCTCGGTGCCCCGGCAGTTCGCCCCTGATGGCGGTCTCACATCCGATCTTCGCCCGGGTCTTCGCCCGCGCCAGCGTCGCCATGGACCGGGCCGGCGCCGCCGCCCACCGCCGTCGCCTGGTCACCGCGCTGCGCGGCCGGGTGGTCGAGGTGGGCGCCGGCAACGGGCGGAACCTCCCGCACTATCCGCCGACCGTGACCGGGGTGCTCGCCGTGGAGCCCGAGCCGCGGTTGTGGGCCCTCGTCCGGGCCGCCGCGCCCGACGCCCGCGTGCCGGTGACCGTGGCGGCCGGCCTGGCCGAGGCGCTGCCGGTCGCGGACGCGAGCGCCGACGCGGTGGTGCTGTCGCTCGTGCTCTGCTCGGTGCCGGACCAGGCGGTGGCGCTGCGCGAGGCGCGCCGGGTGCTCCGCCCGGGCGGGCAGCTCCGCTTCTACGAGCACGTCGTCGCGGAGACCCCCGGGCTGCGCCGGGCCCAGCGCCTGGCCGACGCCACGCTCTGGCCACTGTGCTGCGCCGGCTGCCACACGGCACGGGACACCGTGGCGGCGATCCGCGCCGCCGGGTTCACGGTGGTCGAGCTGGACCGGTTCCGCTTCCCGCCGAGCGGAATGCCGGGGCCGGCGTCGCCGCACGTGCTCGGCACGGCCGTCCGTTCCTGACCCGCCGCGAGGCGCCCCCGAGCGGGGAACGCCTCGCGGTCGTGGGTCAGCTCACCGTGATCGTGCCGTCCGGGGCGCGGACGCAGGAGACCGCCCGGGAGCCCGTCGCGGCGGCGCCGGTCAGGCAGCGGCCGAGCACCCGGTGGCCGGCGGCGCTCGGGTGCCAGGACTCCTGGCAGGTCTGGAAGTAGGTGCCGCAGGCGTTCGCGATCCGCTGGATGTCGAGCTTGTCGTAGCCGGAGAGGCTGGTCACGAAGACGCCGGTCGGGCCGTCCATCAGCCGGATCGGGGTGGCCAGGGCGTTGCCGGGGCTGCCCGCCGACTCGCAGAGCCGGGCGCCGTCGAAGGCGCGCTGCACGTTGAGGTAGACGAGGTCGTCCTGCGGGAACTCGGCGGCCAGGGTGGTCCGGACCGAGCCCACCAGCGTGCCGAGGCCCTGCGAGAAGCGCTGGCCCGGGGCCAAACTGCCGCGGTGGATGGGGCAGCCGGCCGCGTACCGCTCGGCGCCGAGGGCGCGGAACTTGTCCCGGGTGTCGTCCCGGTCGTCCTCGCTCCAGTAGCCGGAGGCCAGCTCGGCGGGGAGCGGGTTGGTGTAGTCCTGGAACACCACCCGGTGCTGGCCGTCGGCGTCGATCTGGTCGAGGGTGGTGAGGAGCTGCCGGGCCGCCGCGGTGGTCTCCGCGGTCGCGGCGGCGAAGTGGGCGGCGGTGCCCAGGTCGGCGTCCGTGCAGGGCTCCTGCTCGACCGGCCCGCCGAGGTACGCCCAGAACTCCCACCAGCCGGTCCCGGCGTCGGCGATGAACCGGTTGGCGCACTTCTCCGCCACGCTGCCGAAGGTGAACGAGCTGTTGTTCGAGCCGAGGCCCACCAGCACGAGGTCGATGTCGTGGGTGCGCGCCACGGTCCGGAGCTGGTCGAGCTGGGCGGCGACCTGCCGGCCCTTGGTGCGGCTCGCGGAGGCGGCGGCGATGTCGTAGGGCTGCCCGCCCGAGCAGGCCAGGTTGAACCGGGCGGCGATGCCCGGCAGGTCGGCCTGGAACAGCGAGGCGTTGGGCGAGCGGTGGCAGAAGTAGGCGTTGCTGTTCGGCGCCGACCAGCCGGGGAAGCCCTGGGCCGCCCCGTTGACGTCGACCACCGGCGCGTACGCCCCGGCGCCCTCGCCGCTGATGAAGCTGTCGCCCAGCGCCACGGCGGCGGTGGGCAGGGCGGCCGCGGCGGGCCCGGCGGGGGCCACGGCGGCCGGCAGCGCCACCGAGGCGACGGCGAGCGCCACCGCGAGCGCGCCACGACGGAACAGGGACATGGCCCGACCCCCCACACATCGAAATGTGAAAGATTCTTCAAGGAGGCGATGAGATCACGTCCGTGTGACGTACGTCAATGAATGGCCGCCCGGGCGGCCGTCGCCGGGCTCCGGGCCGGGAAGACACCGGCCGCCCACGTCGTTGTCGTGCACGGACGCCTCGTCGCCTCCGGTCGCGCGGTATCCGACGCCGCACCGCACCGGGTGCCACGGGTCTGTCGGAGTGCCGGGCTAGGCTCGCTCCGGCGCGCCGCGCCTGGCGATCGACGTGGGGGATCGCACGGTGAACGGCACCACACCGCCGAGACCTGGGAGTACGACCAGTTGACCGCACAGCCTGAGACCCTGTACGGGGCCGACGACCTGACGCACCTGGAGGGCCTCGACGCCGTCCGGAAGCGCCCCGGCATGTACATCGGCTCGACCGACAGCCGTGGCGTGGGTCACCTCGTCAACGAGATCCTCGACAATTCCACCGACGAGGGTGTCGCGGGTCACGCGACCAAGGTCGACGTGATCCTGCACGCCGACGGCTCGGTGCGGGTCGACGACGACGGCCGCGGCATCCCGACCGACGTGCACGCCAAGTCGGGCATCTCCGGCGTCGAGCTGGTGCTCACGCGGCTGCACGCGGGTGGCAAGTTCGGCGGGTCCGGCTACAAGACCTCCGGCGGCCTGCACGGTGTGGGCGCCTCGGCCGTGAACGCGCTCTCCCGGCGGTTCGACGTGACGGTCCGCCGCGGCGGCAAGGTCCACTCGATGTCGTTCCGGCACGGCGTACCCGGGATCTTCGACGGCGACGGCCCGGAGGCGCCGTTCACGCCCGGCCCCGGCCTGCAGATCGTCGGCGCCATGAAGCGCGGCCAGCGCACCGGCACCTCCATCCGCTGGTGGCACGACCCGCGCTACTTCGAGACCGGCGCGGCCCTCGACACCGAGGCGGTCCGGCTCAAGCTGCGCAACACCGCCTTCCTCGTCCCCGGCGTGGCCTACCGGCTGCGCGACGAGACCGGCGAGAAGGCCGTCGAGGAGAGTTTCCACTTCCCCAACGGCCTCACCGACATGGTGGAATATCTCGCCCCGGCCGGCGACCGCCCGGTCTCCGGCACCCTGCTGGTCACCGGCGAGGGCACCTACCGGGAGAACGCCGCCGACGCCAACGGCGTCATGCAGTCCAACGTGCAGCGCCGAGCCGAGATCGAGGTGGCGTTCCGCTGGGGCACCGGCTACGAGCGCACCGTCGAGTGCTTCACCAACACCATCCGCAACGCCCACGGCGGCACCCACCGCAAGGGCTTCGAGCGGGCCCTGGCGCGCACCCTGGCCGAGGCCGCCCGCAACACCCGCGGCCTGCTCAAGCCCAAGGAGGACGCGCCGACCCTGGACGACGTCCTGGAGGGCATGACCGCGGTGGTGCACGTGCGGATCCCCGAGCCGCAGTTCACCTCGCAGACCAAGGACGAGCTGTCCACCGCGGGCATCACCAAGGTGCTCCAGGGTCTGGTCGAGGCGCACCTCAAGGCGTGGCTGGAGGACCGGAGGACCAAGGCCGAGGCCCGCACGGTGCTGCAGAAGATCGTCGACGCGGCCCGCGTCCGGTTGACCCAGAAGCAGCAGAAGGACGCCGCCCGGCGCAAGACCGCCCTGGAGGGCGCGTCGATGCCGCCCAAGCTGGTCGACTGCCGGGCCACCGGGGTGGACCGCAGCGAGCTGTTCATCGTCGAGGGTGACAGCGCCCTCGGCACCAGCCGGATGGCCCGCTCCTCGGAATACCAGGCCCTGCTGCCCATCCGCGGCAAGATCCTCAACGTGCAGAAGGCGAACCTCCAGCAGGTGCTGGACAACGCCGAGTGCGCGGCGATCGTGCAGGTGCTCGGCGCCGGGTCGGGGCGCACCTTCGACCTCTCCGCGCTGCGCTACGGCCGGGTGCTCATCATGGCCGACGCGGACGTGGACGGCGCGCACATCCGGACCCTGCTCATCACGCTCTTCGCCCGCTACATGCGGCCGCTCATCGAGGCGGGCCGGCTCTACGCGGCCATGCCGCCCCTGCACAAGATCACCACGAAGGGGCGCAACCCGCAGACCGTCTACACCTACACCCAGGCCGAGATGGAGGCGACGGTGCGCAAGCTGGAGAAGGCCGGCAAGCAGATCGTCACGCCCATCCCGCGATTCAAGGGCCTCGGCGAGATGGACGCCGACGAGCTGTGGGAGACCACCATGAACCCGGCCACCCGGGCGGTCCGCCGCATCACCCTCGACGACGTCGAGGCCGCCGAGCGGATCCTCGAACTGCTCATGGGGGAGAAGGTCGAGCCCCGCCGCAACTGGCTCATCGACTCGGCCGACCTGGTCGACCGCGACGCCATCGACGCCTGACCACTGCGTTCGTTTCGGAAGGAAGCTGCACCATGGCACGCCGCAAGGACGACCGCGCCAAGGCGGACCTCTCCGCCTTCGACCAGGCCGGCGCCCGGGTCTTCGACAACCCGCTGGTCAATGAGGTGTCGGACTCCTACCTGGAGTACGCCTTCTCGGTCATCCACTCGCGGGCCCTGCCCGATGCCCGCGACGGGCTCAAGCCGGTGCACCGGCGCATCCTCTGGTCCATGTCCGAGCAGGGACACCGCCCCGACCGGGGCCACGTGAAGTCGGCCCGGATCGTCGGCGACGTGATGGGCAAGTACCACCCGCACGGCGACGCGGCGATCTACGACGCGATGGTCCGGCTGGCCCAGGACTTCTCGCTCAACGTGCCGCTGATCGACGGGCACGGCAACTTCGGCTCGCCCGACGACGGCCCGGCCGCCGCCCGCTACACCGAGGCCCGGATGTCCCGCGAGGCCATGCTGCTCGTCGGCGAGCTGGGCGAGGACACCGTCGACGTCGAGCCCAACTACGACGGCTCGCTCACCCAGCCCACCGTGCTGCCGGCGGCCTTCCCCAACCTGCTGGTCAACGGCGCGTCCGGGATCGCGGTCGGGATGGCCACCAACATGATCCCGCACAACCTGGCCGAGGTGGTCCACGCCGCCCGCTGGCTGATCAACCACCCGGACGCCACGCTCGACAAGCTCATGGAGTTCGTCCCCGGCCCCGACCTGCCCACCGGCGGGCTGCTCCTCGGGCTCGACGAGGTGCGCCGGGCGTACGAGACCGGGCGCGGTGTGGTGCGGATGCGGGCCCGGGTGCAGACCGGCCCGCTGGAGGGCAGCCGCGGCCGCCAGGCCATCACGGTCACCGAGCTGCCCTACGGGGTGGGCTCGGAGAAGGTCATCGCCGCCATCACCAACGAGGTCAACAAGACCAAGCGGCTGACCGGCATCGCCGACGTCAAGGACCTCACCGACCGGGAGAACGGCACCCGGCTGGTCATCGAGTGCAAGGTCGGGGTCAACCCGCAGGCGCTGCTGGCCGACCTCTGGCGGCTCACCCCGCTGGAGCAGTCGTTCGGCGTGAACAACCTGGTCCTGGTCGACGGCCAGCCGCAGACCCTGGGGCTCAAGGAGCTGCTGGAGGTCTTCCTCGCCCACCGCTACGAGGTGGTCACCCGCCGCAGCGCGTACCGCAAGCGCAAGCGCGAGGAGCGCCTGCACCTGGTCGACGGCCTGCTGATCGCCCTGCTCGACATCGACAAGGTGGTCCGGCTGATCCGGGCCAGCGAGGACGCCCAGGCCGCCAAGGACGGCCTCATGCAGAAGTTCAAGCTCTCCGAGATCCAGGCCACCTACATCCTGGACACCCCGCTGCGCCGGCTCACGAAGTACGACCGGCTGGAGCTGGAGGCCGAGCAGGAGAAGCTGCGCGGCGAGATCGCCGAGCTGTCGAAGATCCTCGACGACCCGAAGGTGCTGCGGAAGCTGGTCTCCGACGAGCTGGCCGCGGTGGTCAAGCAGTTCGGCGCCGACCGCCGCACGACGCTGGTCGACGGCGACCTCAAGGAGGTGCTGGCGGCCTCGGTGCCGGCGGGCCCGCTGGAGGTCGCCGACGACCCCTGCCAGGTCATCCTCTCCGCCACCGGGCTGGTCGCTCGCACTGCGGCCGAGTCGGAGGAGGCCGCCGAGGCGCGCCGGCGCAGCGGCCGGGTCAAGCACGACGCCGTCCGCGCCGTGGTGCACTCCACCGCCCGCGGCCGGGTGCTCCTGGTGACCAGCGCCGGGCGGGCCTTCAAGATCGACGTGCTGCCGCTGCCGGTGCTGCCCGAGCAGTCCGGCACGGTGTCGCTGCGCGGCGGCATGTCCGCCGCCGAGCTGGTGCCGCTGGAGCAGGGCGAGACGGTCGTGGGGCTGGCCCCGCTCGGCCCGTCCGCCGAGGGGTCGCCCGGGCTGGCGCTCGGCACCCGGCAGGGTGTGGTGAAGGTCTGCGCCCCCGAGTGGCCGGTCCGCTCGGACGAGTTCGAGGTGATCTCCCTGCGCGACGGCGACGAGGTGGTCGGGGCGACCTGGCTCACCGACGGGGCGGAGACGCTGGCGTTCGTCTCGTCGGAGGCGTCGCTGCTGCGCTTCGCGGCGTCCGTGGTCCGGCCGCAGGGCATCAAGGGCGGCGGCATGGCCGGCATCAACCTGCCGGCCGGGGCGCGGGTGGTCTTCTTCGGCGCGGTCCGCACCGACGACCCGGGCCACGGGGAGCCGATGGTGGTCACCTCCACCGGCGCGACGGTCAAGGTGACGCCCTTCAAGGCGTACCCGGCGAAGGGCCGGGCGACCGGCGGCGTGCGCGCCCAGCGGTTGCTCAAGGGCGAGCTGGACCTGGCCGTGGCCTGGATCGGCCCGCGACCGGTCGGCGCCACCGCCACCGGCGACCCGGTCGAGCTGCCCCCGGCCGACCCGCGCCGCGACGGCTCGGGCTTCGCGGTGATGCTCGGCCCCACGGTGATCGGCCACCAGATCGACCGCGACTGACGTCAGGCATGGAAGGGGCCCCGCGGCTGCGCCGCAGGCCCCTTCCATGTGAGTTGAGGGGTCAGAGTTCGGGTTCCGGGCCTCGGCCGGGCCCGGGGGTCGTGCCGCGCAGGCGGGCGATCAGGCGCATGCCGTGGTAGATCACCAGGGCGGCGGCGGTGCCCAGGGCGATGCCGTTGAAGGAGAGGTCGCCGGCGGTCAGGGTGTAGTTCGCGGCGCCGACGATCACGGCGACCGCAGCGGTCATGAGGTTGACCGGGTCGTGGAAGTCCACCCGGTTCTCGATCCAGATGCGGGCGCCCAGCACGGCGATCAGGCCGTACAGGGCCGTGGTGGCGCCGCCCAGCACACCGGCCGGCACGGTGAGGATCAGCGCGCCGAACTTCGGGCAGAGCCCGAGCAGCACCGCCGCGAACCCGGCCACCCAGTACGCCGCCGTCGAATACACCCGGGTCGCCGCCATCACGCCGATGTTCTCCGCGTACGTGGTGGTGCCGGAGCCGCCGCCGGAGCCGGCCAGCACGGTGGCGATGCCGTCGCCGAGGAACGCCCGCCCCATGTCCCGGTCCAGGTTCCGCCCGGTCATCGCGGCGACCGCCTTGACGTGCCCGGCGTTCTCCGCGATCAGCACCAGGATCACCGGGATGACCAGCACCACGGCGCGCAGGCCGAAGCTCGGGGCGTGGAACTGCGGCAGGCCCACCCAGGCGGCCTCCTTCAGCGTGGTGACCGCCGCCGGGTCGAGCCGGCCGAGCAGCGCCGCCAGCACCCAGCCGACCACGACGCCGAGCAGGATGGACAGCCGGGCCAGGAAGCCGCGGAAGAGCACCGTGGTGACCAGGATCGCGGCCAGGGTGATCACCGCGATCAGCGGCTGGGCCTTGACGCCGGTGCCGCTGCCGCCGCCGTCCCAGGCCACCGGGGCGAGGTTGAGCCCGATCAGGGCCACGATGGCGCCGGTCACCACCGGCGGCATGAGGGCGTCGATCCAGCGCGCCCCGGCCAGTTGCACCACGACGCCGACCAGCGCCAGCGCGACGCCGGCCACCACGATGCCGCCGAGCGCCGCGCCGATGCCGCCGTCGGTCTTCGCGGCCAGCACCGGGGCGATGAAGGCGAACGACGACCCCAGGTACGAGGGCAGCCGGTTGCCGGTGATCAGCAGGAACAGCAGCGTGCCCAGCCCGGAGAAGAAGAGCGTGGTGGCCGGCGGGAAGCCGGTGATCAGCGGCACCGTGAAGGTGGCGCCGAACATGGCGACGACGTGCTGCACGCCGACCCCGACCGTGCGCGGCCAGGACAGCCGCTCGCCGGGGTGGACCACGTCGCCGGGTGTGACGGAGCGTCCGTCGCCGTGCAGGGTCCAGGGGGACCAGTGGGAGGTGGGGGACGGGGTCATGGCAGCCCTTCGCGTCGTCAGGTGACGGGGGCGTGATCGACCCTGAGAGTTGTTTCTAGCACGGTGCCGGCCCGTGCTCGGGCCCGGCTCGGGGTCAGGCCACCCCGGCGGGGCGGAACTGGACGCTGACCCGGGGGCCGACCGGCCGGGCGGTCCTCGGGACGGCGTGCTCCCAGGTGCGCTGGCAGGACCCGCCCATCACCACCAGGTCGCCGTGGCCGAGCGGGAAACGCAGGCTGGTTCCCCCGCCGCCCCGGGGGCGCAGCAGCAGCGGCCGGGGCGAGCCGAACGAGACGATGGCCACGAGGGTGTCGGTGTGCGCGGAGCGGCCCAGGGTGTCGCCGTGCCAGGCCACGCTGTCCCGGCCGTCCCGGTAGAGGCACATCCCGGCCGTCACGAAGGGCTCGCCCAGCTCGGCCGGGTAGTGCCGGGTGAGCGTGTCGCGCGCCGTGGTGAGCACCGGGTGGGGCAGTTGCCGGCCGGCGGCGTACCAGCAGAGCAGGCGGGGGACGTCGACCTCGGCGTCGTACATGGTGCGGCGTTCGGCCCGCCACGGCACCTCGTGCAGCAGCGTGTCGAGCACCGCGTCGGAGCCGGCCACCCAGCCGGGCAGGTGGTCGACCCAGGCGCCCCGGCTCAGCTCGTGCCGGCGCACCCGGCCGGCGAGCGGGCCCAGGGTGGGGCCCTGCGCGGCGAAGTCGAGCATCGAGGGCTGGTACGCGACGTCGGACACGCCGCCGATCCTACCTCGCACTCGAACAGGCGTACGAGGGTTGGTGGCAGCGGTCGGGGTCGCGACCTCGGGCGCCGGGTAGGGTGCCCGGCGTGACGAGTGCCCCGGCCGCCACCCGCGCCACCCGCCTACCGTCGTTGACCGGGCTGCGGTGGGTCGCCGCCCTGCTGGTCTTCGCCTTCCACGTCGGCACCATGGGGATCATCGCCCAGCCCGACCTGAAGGTCCTGGTGGGCAAGGCGTTCAGCCTCGGTCTCTCCGGGGTGGAGTTCTTCTTCATCCTCAGTGGATTCGTGCTGGTCTGGTCGTACCGGGACGGCGAGCCCCGGCGGACCTTCCTGCGCCGCCGGCTCGCCAAGATCTACCCGAACCACCTGGTGACCTTCGCGGTGGCGCTGGCCGTCGCGTTCTGGTTCGCCGACCCGGTCGCCCCGTGGGCCGCGGTCGGCAACCTCTTCCTGCTGCAGGCCTGGATCCCCCTCGACGGCTACTTCTACAGCGTCAACAACGTGAGCTGGTCGCTCTCGTGCGAGCTGGCCTTCTATCTCTGCCTGCCGCTGGTGCTGCCGTGGCTGCGCCGGGCCCGCACCGGCGCGCTGTGGGCGGTCGTGGTCGCCGTGCCGCTGCTCATCCTGGCCCTCTGGCCCGCGCAGCTCCTGGTGCCCGAGGAGAACCGCTGGTGGTTCACCCAGATCTTCCCGGTCACCCGCTCCTTCGAGTTCTGGCTGGGTGTGGCGGCCGCCGAGCTGCTGCGCCGGGGCCGCTGGCGCGGGCCGAACCTGACCGTGGCCAGCCTGCTCTTCGTCGCCACCTGGGTGGTCGCCGCGCTGTGGATCCGCGCCGAGTTCTGGGCGGCCCTGCTCGCGGCCGCCTACCTGCTGGTCATCACCGCGGCGGCGGACGCCGACGTGCGGGGCCGGCCCACGCCGTGGCGGTCCCGCACGATGGTGTGGCTCGGCGAGGTCTCCTTCGCCTTCTACCTGGTCCACGTGCTGGTCATGAGGACCGTGCTGCGACTCACCGGCGACTGGGGCGCCGGCCTGGGCGGCTGGTGGGGACCGCTCGTGGTGCTCGCCTTCCTGCTGCTCAACCTCCTGCTCGCGGCGGCCCTGCACCGCTGGGTGGAGATGCCCATGATGCGGCGTCTCGGCCCGCCACGCCGGGTCCGCCGGGCGCCGGCACCGCGGATCCCCGCCCCGCGCGCGCCCCCCGACACCCCGGCACGACCCGTCGAGTACGCCGGGCGGCGCGACCCGGGCTGAGCCGGGCGCGCTCCCCTCGGCGCGGCCCGCCCCGGTCCGTCCGCCGCCTGTCCACCCTGGCCGGTGCCTCGTCTCCGGCGCGGCGGCGCGACACGCCCGCCGGCGGTGCGATGTGGCGTCATCGGCGGTAGTTTGTACCCGTGCTGCCGATCGCGCTCACCTGTCCCGTGTGGTGGGTGGCGCGCTGGACCGCCCGGACGCTGGCCACCCTGGCCGTGCTCGTCGCCTGCTCGTTCGGCGCGGCGACGCTGCCGCTCGGCGGGGCCGCGACCGCGCCGGTGGCGCCCACCGTGGTGGCCTCCGTCGAGGGCCCGTCCCCACAGGCCGGGGCCGCGGCCGGGCAGCACCTGAGGGCCGCGGCCGACCGGCCCGTCGCCGGCGCGGCGACGGAGCAGGACCGCACCGGCGGAACCACCGCCACCACTGCCGGACCGGAGTTCACGGGCGGCGTTGCCGCCATCGCCGGTGCCGGGCAGGGCTTCGCGCTCGTCCTGACCGGGCTGGTTCCGGCCACCGTCGGGTCCCGGGCCCCGCCCGTCCGCTGACCCCGCCCGCGGGCCGTCGGCCCGTGCCCGCCGCACGCACCGAACCTCACCCCCGCACCCGCCCGCAGGCGGCCGGCGGCACCCGCTGCCGCTGCGCCCGCCGCTTCCGCGGACCGTGCGGACACCTCTCCACCACGTTCTCTCCCGTGAGGCGCCGACCATGCCGCAGACCGTTCTCTACCACTTCCTGACCGAGGTCCCCGAGGCCGCCGCGATCTGGTCGGCCCTGCTCCTGCTCGCCCTGGGCCTGCTCGCCGTGCTGGTCGCCCGCCCGGAGCGGGAGGGCGCCTCCGAGCCGGCCCCCGACCCGGCCGCCCAGGAGGCCGCCCGCCGGGCCGACCTGCGCCGCTACGCCGACGAGGTGGCGGTGGCCGCCGCCGGTGCCGCGCAGACCGCCCGGCGGCGCCGTGAGCAGTGGCTCACCGCCCAGGACGAGGCCGAACGGGCCTGGCGGGCGTACGACGAGGCGGAGGGGGCCGCCCGCCGCTTCGCCATGGCAGCCGCCCTGCCCGCGCCGCAGACCCCGCGCACACCGGCCGAGTACGCGGCCCGGGAGCGCTGGCTGCACCACGCCGCGATGACGGCGCACTGGCGGGGTGACCTGAGCGCCCGGCAGCTCGCCGACGTGCTGGCCCACCGCAACGGGTGGGACCCGCGCCGGCATCCGGCCGAGCAGGAGATCGTCCTGGCCCGGGCGGTACGCGAGAGCCGCCGGGTGGTGTGGGCGGCGGCCGCCGATCGGGAGCGGCGGGCCTGGCGGGACGCCGAGCTGGCCGCCGAGGCGGCGCGAACCCTGTCCGCGGAGGCGTACGCGGCCACCGGGGCACTCCGGCCCACTCCCGCCGACCGGGCCACCGCGGCGCGGACCCCGGTCCCGGCGCCCTCCGCCGTGCCGTCGGCGGCAGCTCGGGCCACGGCGACACCCCGCCCGGCCTGACCCCCAGACCAAACCGGGTCGCCGAATCGTTATCCGAATTTGGTGAGTCCGGTCACCCGCCTTCCGGAAACGGTCATCGGGGGCAGAGAGGGCGATCGATCGCCGCAATTCCGGGTCGGTCGCCACCTGATGTCCGCTTTCCGCCGCGCGGCGCCGCCGTAACTGCTCGTCCCATTGAGTGAAGTGAGTGACCGACTGTTCCGATATCCGTAGTCCTGCACGAGGTTTACGCAGGTGGGAGCGCTTGGCAGGCCGAGTACCCACCGGTAGTGTCGGCGCGTCCGGAGCGGTTTCCGATCGCAAGTGGCGACGCCGCGCCGACCCGCCTAATCGTGCTCACACGAACCGGGGACCCACAGCAACACCGGGGTGAATCCGCGGGCCCACAGCCTGCGGTAGGGCCTACTTCCCGCCCGAATCCGTCAGCTAACCCGGTCGGCGGCCACGGAAGGAGTGCCATTCCTCGTGCTCACCACCCCCCGCTCGTCCCCCCGCCTCCACGGCACCACGATG
>NZ_WBKT01000128.1 GCF_008868175.1 Micromonospora sp. AMSO31t | reverse complement strand
CGGGTTGCCCGCCGCCCGGCGTCCCCCCGCCACCGTTCCCGTGCATCCGACCGGACGCGGCGGGCAACCCGGTGCGGGCCGGCTCGCCGCCCGCCGACGCGGCGCTCACCCTCCCGGCCGGCTGGGTCTGGTACGCCGACTCCGCCGGCTTCCGGGTCGCGGTGCCGGCCGGCTGGCTGCACCTGCGCTCCGGCAGCACCACCTGCTTCCAGGACCCCGCCACCCGGCGGATCCTCGGGGTCGAGCCCTACCTGGCCGGCGGCGACCCGGTGGACCAGTTGCGGGCGGCCGAACGGGAGCTGACCACCGACGGCCGGCTGCCCGGCTACCAGCAGGTGCGGCTGACCGCCGCGGGCGGCGGCGCGGAGTGGGAGTGCCGGTGGACCGCCCCGTACGGGGAGCGGATGCACGCGCTGCGGGTGCTGCCCGGTGACTCCGGCGGGTGGACGCTGGGCTGGACCACCTCCGACGCCGACTGGTCCGCCGCGGCCACGCAGTTGGCGCTGATCCGGGACAGCTTCCGGCCGGGCCGTTCCACCCACGCGGCCGGCTGACAACCCCGGCGTCCCATCACCGACAGATGCCCAGGCCCCGCGCGGCCGGAACGACATACTTCCTGGTGATCCGGCGGCGCCCGCCGGCGGTCCAGGGACCCTCTCCTCAGTGGACCGTCCGGGTGATGCCCCGCGACCCGACGGCTAACTACAGTGGCGTAGTTTTGTCGATCAAGATCTCTGGGGAGGGCGAGCCGAGATGATGGGACCGTCCCACGCGCTGTCCGGCGCGGCGGTGTGGCTGACCGGCTCCTGGGCGCTGGACCAGTTCGCCGACTACCACCAGACGCCGCTCGCGCTGGCGGTCGGCACCGCGGTCTGCGCCGGCGGGGCGCTATTTCCCGACCTCGACCTGTCCGGCAAGGTGACCCGCAACCAGGGCGGCGCCACCGTGGCCCGGACCTTCGGCGTGTTCAGCCTCTTCATCGCCGAGGTGATGGAGAAGATCTCGCTGGGCGTCTACTACGCGACCAAGCTGAGCAGGGACCCGCGCCGCAACAACGGGCACCGGACCCTGACCCACACCCTCCCGTTCACCCTGCTGGTCGGCTGGGGCACCACCGCGCTCTGCGCCGCGTACGGCAAGTGGGCGGTGGTCAGCATCCTCTTCTTCATGATCGGTCTGGCGCTGCGCGGGCTCTTCGACGAGTGGGCCGAGCGGGCCGGCTGGGTGGTCGTCACCCTGTTGTCGGCGGCCGCGGCGTGGTTCACGTTCGCCAACCTGCCCGGCGACCGTGGCTATCCGCTCATCGGCACGGCGGTCGGGGTGGGCTGCTTCGTGCACATCCTCGGCGACATGATCACCAAGGCGGGGGTGCCGATCCTCTGGCCCATCCCGATCAAGCGGCGGATGTGGACGATGGTCGGGCTGCCCAACGGCATCGCGCTGCGCACCGGGAGCAAGGCCGAGACGATCGTGCTGCGCGCGGCGCTGACCGTGCTCGCCGTGCTGGCGGCGGTGGGGCTGGTCGCGCCCTCGGTGCTGCAACGGTTCAACATCGAAGTATGACGAATCGGGTCGGCGGCGGCGCGGGGCCGGTGGACCACGCCCGGCCGCCGGCCGAGGACGCGGCCGTGCCGGAGTTCTGGCGGCGGCTCGGGCTGCCCGGGCTCGCCGACGTGCACACCCACTTCCTGCCGCCCCGGATGCTGCGCAAGGTGTGGGCGTACTTCGACGCGGCCGGGCCGCTGGTCGGCACCGAGTGGCCGATCCGGTACCGGTGGGACGACGAGGCACGGGTGGCGCACCTGCGCCGGCTCGGCGTACGGGCGTTCAGCGCGCTGGCGTACCCGCACCGGCCCGGCATGGCCGAGTCGCTGAACGGGTGGACGCTGGACTTCGCGGCGCGTACCCCGGGTTGCCTGCCCTCGGCGACCTTCTTCCCGGAGCCGGCGGCCGCGCGCTACGTGGCGGACGCCCTCGCGGCCGGCGCCCGGGTGTTCAAGGTGCACGTCCAGGTGGGCGGGTTCGCGCCGACCGACCCGGCGCTGGACGCCGTGTGGGGGCTGCTGGCCGAGGCGGGCGTGCCGGTGGTGGTGCACGCCGGGCACGCACCGGTCGGCACCGTGCACACCGGACCGGCGTCGTTCGCCGCGCTGCTGGCCCGGCACCCCGGGCTGGCCGCGGTCGTGGCGCACCTGGGCGCGCCCGACTACGCGGCCTTCCTGGATCTGGCCGAGCGGCACCGGCACGTGCGGCTGGACACGACGATGGCGTTCACCTCGTTCTTCGACCGGTTCATGCCGTTTCCGGCGACTGAGCTGCCCCGGCTGCGGGAGCTGGGGCTGGCCGGCAAGGTGCTGCTCGGCAGCGACTTCCCGAACATCCCCTACCCGTACGCCGAGCAGCTCGACGGGTTGGCCCGGCTCGACCTGGGCGACGACTGGCTGCGGGCGGTCTGCTGGGGCAACGCGGCCGCCCTGTTCGACCTGACCTGAACGGCGGTCAGCCGGCCGCGGTGGTCGCCCATCGGGCGAGGAGTTCCAGGACCGGGCGGCGCCCGGCGAACATGGCGGCCTCGTCGCGCCGGTCGTAGGTCTGGCCGGTGGCGCCGCCGGCCCGGTTGAGCATCACGGGCGTGAGCCAGAAGTACTTGGCCGCGCCGGTGAGCCGGACCGCGGAGGCGACCAGGGCCGGATCGACTGCCCCGCGCAGGCCGTCGACATAGCCGTCGACCACCGCGTCGGCCACGTCGGCCAGCAGCGCCACGTCCACCAGACCGTCGAAGAAGGTGTCCAGGATCAGGTTGGCCGCGTCCTCACCGATCGGCCCCGGGCCGACGAAGGACCAGTCCAGCAGGACCGGGCCACCGTCGGCGAACACCAGGTTCGCCGGCCAGACGTCGTGGTGGCAGAGGGTACGGGGCAGCCGGTCGGTGGCCGCCAGCACGGCCTGCCGCCGCTCCCAGAGCCGGCGGAGGTCGTCCCGCAGCGACACCGGCCAGGTCGCGGCGGCGACCGGATGGTCCCAGGGCACCGGCTCGGTGACGGGGCGGCTCAGCGTGTAGTCGCGCAACCAGTCCCGGGCCAGCCAGTCGTACCGCGGGGCGGCCGGGACGGAGCCGGCGAGCCACGCTGCCTGGGCCGTCCCGAGCCGCCGGGCCAGGTCCGCGAGGTCCGACACGGTGCCGGCGGCGCCCGGGCGGCCCACCGCCTCGGTCAACCAGAGCGCGACCGTCCCGTCCGGACGATCGTCGATCGCCAGCGGGTCCGGAGCGACGAGACCGGCGTCCGCGTAGCAGGTCGTGGCCAACCCGGTCCGGTACGCCTCGACCTCGCGCCGCCAGTAGTTCCAGTGCCCGGTGTCGTCACTCGCGGCCCAGTGGGCCGGGCCGGCGCCGGCCCCCGGCGGGGCGACCAGCTTGAGCACCGCCGGCCGCCCGGCGCGACGGGTCCGCCAGATCCCGCCGGTGACTCCGTTGAGCGGGTTGTGCGCCAGCGGTCGTGCTGGCACCTCGGCGGGAACGAGGTCGGCCGGAGGGCGGGTCACGGGGCGAGCCTAACGCGGCGGGACCGGACGCACGGCCCACAGGACGGCGGGCCGGTCAGCCGGCCACCCGCTCCCGGACCGGCCGGTCGGAGGCCGCGGCCGCCGCTGTGGTCCGCTCCGGCGGCGGGAGCAGCCAGGGGCCGGCGAGGAGCCCGACGGCGACCTGGGCGGCGCCCGCCACGACCAGCGTCGGCCCGGCGCCGGCCAGGCCGATCACCGCCCCACCGCCGAGCAGGCCGATCGAGACGGCGCCGTCGTGCACCAGGCTCTCCACGGCGAAGGCGGCCCGCCGTTCCGCGCCCTCGGTGCGGGTGGTGATCAGGCGGTTGACGGCCCCGATGCCCAGCGGCATGGCGAGGCCGCCCACGGCGGCCACGACCGCGATGAGCGGGAGCGACGCGGTGACCGCGGGGAGCGCCACGAAGGTCACGCCGAGCAGGATCCAGCCGGCCGCCATGGTGCCCAGCGGCGGCAGCCGGGGTACGAGCGCGGGGGCGATCAGCGCGCCGGCGAGCGAGCCGGCGCCGTAGCCGGTCATGCCGGCCGAGACGAGCAGCCCGGGCCGGCCCGTCTCGGCGCCGAGGATGGCGAGCCCGAGGGTGAACGCGAACCAGGTGAGGCCGCCGACGCCGGCCATGGTGACCGCACGGCGTACCTCGGGGTGCCGGGCCAGCACGTGCCGGAGGGCGGGAGCGCCGGTGGCGCCCTCGGCGGCGGGGGCGGCGCTGCCGCGGACGGCCAGCAGCAGGGCCGCGCCGAGGGTGACGCCGGCCGCCTCCGCCCAGAGCAGCCGGAGCGGTCCGCCGGCGGTGACCGCCCAGCCGGCCAGCGGCGGCGCGAGGATCATCGTGCTGCGGTGGGCGAAGTCCTGCCAGGCCAGCATCCGGGTGGCGACCCCGGGGTCGGCGCAGAGGTCGGCGAGCAGCGCCCGCTGGCCCGGCCCGCTGAGCGTGGTGGCGGCCCCGGTGATCAGCCCGGCGGCGGCCAGGTGCGGCGGGCCGACGGTGCCGACGGCCGCGCCGACCGGGATGACGAGCAGGCCGAGCACCTGGACGGCGAGCACCCCGGCGAGGGCCCGGCCGGTGGTCAGCCGCTGCCGCAGGCCGCGCGCCCACCAGGCGGAGGTGAGCATGGGCAGCCCGACCGCGCCGCCGACGAGGCCGGTGGTCCAGGCGGAGCCGGTCTCGGAGAGCGCGACCAGGGGCAGCGCGACGGCGGTGGTGCGCTGCCCCAGCCAGGTGACGAAGGTGGTGGTGAGCATGGTGGCGATGTCCCGGCGGGTGTTCACGGGTTCGATCCTCGGGTCCGGGCTGCTCACCCGGTAGCTGGCGGTTTCGCCTGCCGGCTCATAACCTGGGCCTATGAGTTCCCTACCCACGGTCGAGGACCTGCGGCTCGTGGCGGCGCTGGCGCGGCACGGCTCCCTCGGGGCGGCGGGCCGCGAGATGCGGATCAGCCAGCCGGCCGCGAGCAACCGGCTGGCCGCGCTGGAGCGGCGGATCGGCGAGCGGCTCTTCGATCGGGACACCACGGGGGCGCGACCGACCCCGGCCGGCCGCGCGCTGGCCGCGGAGGCGGTCCACGTGCTCGGCCACCTGGAGGCGATCTTCGACCGGACCCGCGCGGCGGCGCGCGGCGAGGTGCTGAGCGTCGGCACCTTCGCGAGCCTGGCCGCGTGGCTGTTTCCCGCCCTGGCCGACCTGCTCCGGGACGCGACGGTGCACCAGGTCACCGACCACGGTGACCGCCTGGTCGAGTGGGTCGGCGAGGGCTCGCTCGACGCCGCCTTCGTCACCGTCGCCAACCAGATGCGGCTGCCGGCCACGGCCACCGCGTCACCCGTGGCCGGCGACAGCCTGGCCCTGCTCACCCCACCGGCGGTACGGCTCGGATCCGGGCGCCGGCCGTTCGCCGGCCTGGACGTGGTGGCGCACAGCTACGACCCGTCCGCGGACGCCCTGCACCGGCGGCTCTCCGCGCTGGGCGCTCGCCCGAAACCGGCGGCCACCGGCGAGACCGCGGTCCGGATGGGCCGGCTGCTCGGCTGCCCGGTCGTGCTGCCGCGCGGGCTCGCGCTCGCGTACGCGGCCCCGGACGAGCAGGTCGCCCCGGCGCCGGTGCCGGCTCGCTTCACCCTGTTTCTGGTCACCCGGCGACCGGTGCCGGCCGCGCTGGCGGCGGTCGTGGGCGAACTGGCCGCCCGGCTCGGTCTCGAGCGGCCGTCGGGTGGCCGGCCCTGAGCGGCGCCCTACTTCGCCGGCAGGGTCCCCGTGAAGCGGACGCCACGATCGACCCATCGGGCCAGATCGGCGTCGCCCTCGCAGGCCGACGGATCCACGGTGATCCAGCCACGCATCGGTCGCCCCCGCATCACCGTCGCCTGCGCGCCGGGCTCCGCCTCCAGCCGCTCGGACTCCCCCGGGTCGACGCGGACCATGAGGCCGCCGGCACCGCGGACGACCACCGCCATGTTGCCCCGCACCATCATCGCCAGGCCGCCGAACATGCGCTTCTCGGCGAGCCCGGGCTCGCGCCCGAGCAGTTCCCGTACCCGGTTCGCGAGGTCCTCGTCATACGCCATACCCGCATCCTGGCACCCCGTGGAGCGTCGGTGGGCGCCCGGACGGACAGATCGGGCGAGCGTTGCCGCTGGACAGCGCTGGCGGCGATTCACGGCCTGGGCAGGTCGGCGCAGAGCTTCGCCGGAAAGGTCGGCTCGACGGTGCGGACACGTCCGCAGCCGGCCTCCGTCGAGCCGGCGATCGTGGCCCAGCCGCGCGGGCCGGCCCAACGCAGGAAGTAGCGGCGCACGGTGGCCGACGCGTCGCAGCCCGGCCGCGCCTCGGCACCGCACGGCACCGGATCGAACGGCACCGTCATGACCAGCCACCTGCCGTCGCAGCCCTCCGGCGAGCCGACGGAGTGCCGGGACACGTCCATGCCCCGGACGGCGACGCTGATCCAGGCGGGGTCACAGTGGTCGGTCGGCATCGGATCGCAGCCGAAGGTCGCGTCGCAGCGGCGGTACTCCGCGCCGTCGCGTTTCCACGGCTCCTGGTTCAGCACGACGATCCGGTCGGCGATCGGCCCCGGCGCGGTCAACGTCACCTCGCCCGGCGTGTGGGTGGGGCAGGCCCCGACCACCCCCGACAGGCGAGAATCCTGCACCACGTTGGCGTGGATGCGGTTGTTCTCCTCGGTGAAGTAGGTGATCCGCGGGTTTCGGGAGCAACCGTCTGCGTCACCGAGCAGGACCACGGTCAGCGCGAGCGAGCGCGGGTCGGCGCCGAGCCGAACGGCCGTGACATCAGCCTGGTAGGTGGTCCAGCCGGTGTCCGGGGCGGGCCCGCCGTCCGACGGGGGCAGGGCGCCCGGCTGGGCGCAGCCGACGAGCGCGGCCAGGCACAGCAGGGCGGTGGCGAGTCGACGCATGGCACCGAGTCTGGCCGTGCCGCCCACCCGCCGCATCCGTACGGATACCTAGCCCACCTCGGACGCGACCCGCTGCTCGGGGATGCTCAGGCCGTAGAGGGCCATCAGCTCCGGGCTGTCGATCCGGCTGCCGTCGGCCACCGAGTCGCAGGCGATGTCGACGATCTGGTCCTTGTGCGCCAGCAGATAGGGCCGGGCGCCCACGTCGGCGCTGGCCAGGGTGGCGATGCCGGACCAGTGCCGGCGGCCGAAGAGCATCGGGTAGCCGCGCAGCCCGTCGTAGGTGGCGCAGACCAGCACGTCGGGGTACGGCAGGGCGGCGACCCGGCGGACCGCCGTGGCCGTGAGCCCGGGCATGTCCACCGGCACCACGACCACGGCCTCGATGGTCTCGTCGGTCAACGCGGCCAGCCCGGCGCGGATCGAGGAGCCGACCCCGGTCCCCCAGGCCCGGTTGACCACCACGGTGGCCGCGGCCAGGTCGGTGGTCTGCCGCACCTGGTCCGCCGCCGCGCCCAGCACGACGACGACCTCGACGCAGCCCGCCTCGGCCATCGTGTCGATCATCCGGCTGACCAGGGGCTTCTCCCCCTGGTGCAGCAGCGCCTCGGGCCCGCCGATCCGGCGGCCCCCACCAGCGGCGATGATCATTCCTGCGATCCGGTTCAGCGGTGCCCCCTCGACCTGGGGGACGGACCGGAGGCAGCCGCGCCCCGTCCGTCCCGTCGTACGCACACCGGGCCCAACGAGCGCGCCGGGGGGCGGGTAGCGGGGCAAATCGGAAAATTGCGGGACTATGCCGCGTCGGCGTAGCAGTCCACCACGGAGAGGTCGAGCGGAAAGCGGACCGGGGTCTCGCCGAAGAGCAGCCGGGTGGCCCGCTCCCCGGCCCCGGTCACCGCCGCGGCGACCGCCTCGGCGGTCTCGGCCGGGCAGTGCACGATCACCTCGTCGTGCTGGAAGAAGACCAGCTCGGCCCGGGCGCCGGCCAGCTCGGTGCGGAGCGTGGCGAGCAGCGTGGACGCCCACTCGGCGGCGGTGGCCTGGATGACGAAGTTGCGGGTGAACCGCCCCCGCGAGCGGGCCGCCCGGGCCCGTGGGCTCTGCGGGTCCGCCCCGGTGTCGACCACCCCCTCGTCGCCGTCACCGAAACCCACCGACCCCGGCGGGCAGGTGCGCCCCAGCCACGACCGGACCAACCCGCCCGCCTCGCCGGTGCGGGCCGCCGCCTCGACGTGGCCGAACGCCGTCGGGTAGTTCTTCTTCAGCACCGCCAGGGCGGGCAGCGCGGCCCCGCCGGTCTGCCCGTACATGGCGCCGAGCAGGGCCACCTTGGCGCGGGCCCGGTCACCGGCGAACGCGTCCCGGGCCAGCGCCGCGTAGAGGTCACCGGCGCCACCGGCGGCGGCCAGCCGCTCGTCGCCGGAGACCGCCGCGAGCACCCGCGGTTCGAGCTGGCCCGCGTCGGCCACCACGAACGTCCAGCCCGGATCGGCCACCACGGCGCGCCGGATCACCTTCGGGATCTGCAACGCCCCGCCACCCCGGGTGGCCCAGCGGCCGGAGACCACGCCGCCGGGCACGTACTCCGGGTGGAAGCGGCCGCTGGACACCCAGGCGTCGCGCCAGGCCCAGGCGTGCGCCGTCCAGATCCGGTAGAGCTCCTTGTATTCCAGGACCAGCGGCACCGCCGGGTGCTCCACCCCGCGCAGCGACCACGCCCGGGTGTTAGGCAGCTCCACGCCGACCCGCGCGAACGCCTTCAGCAGCTCGGCCGGGGAGTCGGCGTGCACCTGGCGGACGCCGAACGCCTCGGCGATCCGCGCGGCCAGCTCGGCCAGCCGGCGGGGTGGCCCGCCGACCGGGGACGCCTCGCCGAGCAGGTCGGCCAGGATGGCGTCGTGCACGTCGGCGCGCCAGGGCAGGCCGGCCGCGCCCATCTCGGCGGCGATCAGCGCGCCCGCCGACTCGGCGGCCACCAGCAGCCGGAACCGGCCGGGGTGCCCGGTCCCCGCGATCCGGGCGAGCTGGTCCGCGTACACCCTCGTCAACGCCGCGATGCCCGGACCGGGCGGGCCGGACGGCGCGTCGAAGAGCGCGCCCTGGCCGTGCCCGGGCGGCTCCGGCGGGCGCGGCGCCGGGTCCGGCGGGACCGGCGCACCGGTGAGCCGGGCCCACGCCGCGGCGAGCGAACGCGGCTCGCCCCAGCGGCCGGCGTGGCCGAGCAGCAGCGCCTCGGTCAGCTCGACGTCGTGACACCGGTCGAGCCGGACGCCGGCGCGCAGCAGCGCCGGATAGAGCGTCGCGCCGGTGGCCCACACCCAGCGGGGCCGGTCGGCGGCCTCCCGGGCGGCCACCGCGGCGGCCAGGTCGGCCACCGGCTCGGCCGGGCCGGTCGGGCGCCCCGCGTCGTCGAGCGGTTGCAGCACGCCGCCGCCCCGCTCGTCCGCCACCATCGCCACCAGCACGGACGCGATTCTGCCCGGCCCCTCCGACAGGCGGCGGAGGGACCGGGCAGCGGGTCGCTGGGGCTTACTTGCTGACGCCGGCCGTCAGGCCGGACTGCACCTGGCGCTGGAACACGACGTACACGATCAGCACCGGCAGCATCGCCATGGTGACCCCGGCGAAGAGGCCGGACCAGTCGGACTTGTAGCCCTGGTTGACCGACAGCTCGATCAACCCCTGGGCGATCACCTGGTGCTTCGGCTCACCGGCCACCGACTGCATGAGCAGGGTCGGCAGGTACCACTGGTTCCACTGGCCGAGCACGTTGAAGATGCCGATGCTGATCAGGCCGGGCTTGGCCATCGGCAGCATCACACTGAAGAAGGTCCGGGTGTGCGTGGCGCCGTCGACCATGGCCGCCTCGGCGATCGAATCGGGCAGCGTCCGGAAGAACGAGTGCATGAAGAAGACCGTGAACGACAGCGACCAGGCCACGTAGACCAGGATCAGCGTGAGGTGCTTGTTCGGGCCCAGCAGCGGGAACACCACGTTCATGTTGTAGACGCCCTTGAACAGGGGCACCGCGGCGAGGTAGATCGGCAGGGTCAGCCCCGACAGGAACATCCAGTAGATGAGCCGGTTGCCCCGGAACTCGTAGCGGGCCAGCGCGTACGCCGCCATCGAGCCCAGCAGCATCGTCAGGGTCACGCTGAAGACGAGCACGAGCAGCGTGTTCAGGAAGAAGCTGTCGATCCCGGCCGACCAGGCCCGGGCGAAGTTGTCCCACTGGAGCGACTTGGGGATCAGCGACAGGGGCTCGCGGATCACCTCCGAGTCGGTCTTCAGTGCCGACATCACCACCCACAGCAGCGGGTAGATCACCATCACGGCCCACACCACGAGGAACAGGTGTGAGAAGCCGTTGAATATCCGGCCGCCGATGCCGCCCGCGGCTCGCGCCCGCCGGTCCTCTGCGGGACCGGCCGGCGGCGTCGCGCCGGGTCGCCTCTGGTCGGAGGTGTGGGTCACCGTGCTCATCGTCCAGGCCTCCTCAGAACTCGATCCGCTCACGACGGGTGATCCTCAGCTGGACGGCGGCCAGCAGGATGGTGAAGATGGCCAGCGCCACGGCGATCGCGCAGGCGTAGCCGAACTGGCCCTTCTGGAACGCGTTGAACTGGATCACCGAGGCGAAGATCTCGCTCGCGTGGTTCGGGCCACCCTGGCTCGGCGTCATGACGAAGACCAGGGCGTACATGTCCAGGGCGATGAAGCCCAGGTAGACCCAGGCCACCGAGATGGTGTCCCGGAGCAGCGGCAGGGTGACCCGGAAGAACGTGTGGAACCGGCCCGCCCCGTCGAGGATCGCCGCCTCGTAGATGTCCTTCGGGATCGACTGCATGGCCGCGGAGAACAGCACCATGTAGAAGCCGGCGCCGCTCCACACCGCGATGAGCAGCAGCCACCACAGCACCGCGGGGATGCCGAGGAACGGCTCCGGATCGGCGGTGAAGGCGATCGGGTTGTCGGCGTCGACCAACCCGATCTTGATGAGCAGGCCGTTGATCAGGCCCTGGCTGTCGGTCCGGTAGATCTGCTGCCACATGACGGCGATGACCACCAGCGACAGCACCTGCGGGAAGAAGAAAATGACCTTGTAGAGGGCGGAGCCGAACACCCCGCGGATGCCGGCCCTGTCCTCGCGTCCGCCCACGTTGAGCAGGAACGCGAGGAACAGGGCCAGCGCGATGGTGAACAGCGGCACGGTGACCAGGAAGAAAACGTTGTGCCAGAACGCCTTCCGGATCAGTTCGTCGGAGAGCAGCCGGACGTAGTTGTCCAGCCCGACGAAGCGCTGGGAGTCCGAGTACCCACCCCAGTCGGTCAGCGAATAACCCGCCGCCTGCACGAACGGCCACACCACGTAGAACAGGTACAGCGCGACGGGCAGGGCCAGGAAGCCCGTGACGAAACGCGCGACTCCGTGCCGCATAGGACTCACTCTCTCCGTCGGATCAGGCGGTGCGGGTCTGCTTCTTGATCGACGAGTCCTTGGCGACCTTGTCGGCGGCCGCCTGCATCTTGTCGACGAACTGCTGCGCGGTGAGCCGGCCGGCCATCAGCTCCTCGGAGAGGTTCTGGCTCTCCTTGTCCAGGTCGGCGTAGAAGTCCTGGAACTTGACCGAGATCAGCTCGGTGCCACCGTTCTTCATCAGGGTGTTGGCGCTGGCGAGCGCCGTGTCCTGCACGTTGTCGCCGGAGCCCTTCGTGGAGGCCAGCGACTTGGTCAGCTCGGCGAACTTGGCCGAGCCGGCCTTCGACAGCATCGCCCGCAGGAACTCCTTCGCGGCCTCCTTGTTGGGGGCCTTGCTCGGCACGACGAAGCCCTCACCGGACGCGGCGAACACGTCCTTCGGCGCCTTGTCGTCCGCGTTGTGCCAGTAGTCGGACAGGGTCAGCTCGAAGCCCGGCGGGATGGTGGCGGCCATCTCGTTCTTCAGCCACGTGCCGACCTGGATGAACGCCGCCTTGCCGTCGAGCCAGGCCTGCTGCGACTGGGTGTGGTCGAGCTTGCCCGGGAGGAGCAGCTTGTCCTTGACCAGCTTCTCCCACGGCTCCAGCGCCTTGACGACACCGTCGGCCTTCCAGGCGTTCTCCTTCAGGTTGTCGATGTCGACCACGACCTGCTTGCCGCAGGCCTTCCAGATGCTCGCCATGAGCGCCCAGCGCGGGTAGTAGCCGTGCGCGGCGTCGTGCACGTACGGCGCCATGCCCTTCGCCTTGATCTTCGGGGCCAGCGCGAAGAACTCGTCCCAGGTGGTCGGCGCCTGCCAACCCTCCTTCTTGAACAGCGCCGCGTTGTACCAGTTGCCCCACACCGTGTACGCCACGTTGACGACGTAGAACTTGCCGTTCTGGGTGCCGTCGCCGACAGTGCCCGGCAGCAGCGAGTCGGCGACCGTGCCCTCGCTGTCCCAGGCGGGCGCGGTGAGCAGGTCGTCGAGCGGCTCGATGGCGCCCTCGTTGATGAGCGTGCTGCGGTCCATCATGTCGGCGCCCGAGTTCATGACCAGGTCACTCGGCTGCGTCGCCATCTTCGGCTGCTCTTCGGTCTTGATCTTCTGCGTCGACGACATGTTGACCGTGACGTTCGGGTGCTTGGCGCTGAAGATGACCTTGTCTTCCTTGGCCCACTGGTCACCCAGGCCGCCGTTGAAGACGACCACCTTGACGGCGCTGCCGTCCTTCACACCGAACGGGTTGTCCTTGCTCTTGGCCGCGCCGCCGCCGTTGTCGGACTTGCTCGGCTCGCTGCCGGCGCAGGCGCTGAGCAGGCCCATCGCCGGGGCCGCGAGGAGGCCGGCCGCGGCGGCCCGCTGGAGCAGGGTCCGGCGACTGAGGTCACCGATGTTCTCGGGGGAAACCGACATCTTTGTCTCTCCTTGTGGTGTCGGGTCAGGCGGTCCGCCGGAGGCGCCCGGCGTACCGCGACTCGAGGGCGAGGTTGTGCTCGTCCCCACCGGGGACGTTGGCGGAGAGGTAGATAGGGGGTACCTCCCCGGCCTGGTGGAACCGTCGTACGACCTCGGCGGTCAGCAGCTGCGCCAGCAGCGCCGCGGTGACCGACGAGACCGCACAGACCGCGCCGCCGCCCTCGAGCGGCAGCAGTGCGTCACCGTACGGCGCGCCGTTGTCCAGCACGACGTCGGCGAGGTCGGCGAGCCGGTGGCCGGACGGGTGCCGCGGGGCGACCCGTGCGGTGTGCTCGACCGAGGTGACCGCGATCAGGGGGTGGCCGTGTTCCCGGACCAGCGTCGCCAGCTCGACAACCGAGCCGTTGATGCCGGACTGGGAGGCGACCACGAAGACGTCCTCCGGCTGCGGCGCCGCCAGGGCGTAGAGCTGGTGCGCCACGGCCGGGTCGCGTTCCAGCTTGGGGTCGGCGAGCACGTCGCGGGGCGCGCCGCCGTGCAGCACGAGGTCGTGCAGGGAGAGCCGGTTGGTCGGGACCAGGCCGCCGGCGCGGGCCACCAGCTCGGCGGCGAACGCCTCGGAGTGGCCGGCGCCGAACGCCTGGAGCACCCCGCCGGCACGCAGGCCGCCGGCGATCACGTCGGCCGCCCGGTCGACCGCCTCCGACTGGGTGTCGACCAGCCGGTCGAGCACCGGGCGGACGGCGTCCGCGTACCGCTGGGCACTGATCATGAGGTGGCCCCCTTCTCGGCCTTGTGCCCGTCGACGGCCTGGGCGGTACGCCGGAAGGCCGCATGGGCGCGGTCGTGGGTGCGCTGCGCCACCGCGATGTAGAGCAGGTCGAGCACGACGAGCTGGGGGTGCCGCGCGGAGAGCGCGTCGGGCCGGAAGGTGGTGGCCTGGCTGGCGGTGACCAGCACGATGTCCGCCAGCTCGGCCAGCGGCGAGCGGGGGAAGCCGGTCAGCGCGACCGTGGTCGCCCCCCGGCTGCCCGCCTCCGCGAGCATCTCGATGGTCTCCCGGGTCTGCCCGGTGTGCGAGATGCCGAGCGCGACGTCGCCGACGCCGAGCAGCGCGGCGCTCGCCAGCCCCTCGTGCACGTCGCTCCAGGCCCAGGCGGCCACCCCGATGCGGTGCAGGCTGAACTGCATCTCCTCGCCGACCAGGGCGCTGCCGCTGGCGCCGAAGATGTTCACCCGGCTGGCTCCGGCGATGGCCACGGCCGCCCGCTCCACCTCGCCGAGGTCGAGCAGCGCGGCGGTGTCGTGCATGGCCCGGGTGTCGGCGGCCATGATCTGGTCGAGCACCCGGGACAGCGGGTCGCTGGGCTGGATCTCCCGCCCGATGTCGACCGTCCAGCCCGCCGAGCGGGCCCGGCCGGTCTCCGCGGCGATGCCGAGCCGCAGGTCGGCGTAGCCCTCGAAGCCCATGGCCCGGCAGAACCGGGTGATGGTGGCCGGTGAGGTGCCGCTACGCTCGGCCAACTCGACGATGGTGGCCCGGGCCGCTGCCTCCGGGTCACTGAGCACGTGCTCGGCGACCCGGCGCAACGCCCCCGTCAGCTCCCCCGCCCCGGCCCGGACCCTGGCCAGCACGCCGTCGGAGGAGACGGTCATCGCACCCCGCCGGTCGACCGCGTCGGCGTCGACCACCGCGGTCCCCGCGGGGGTGTCCACCTCGTGATCAACCATGGGTCGCCTTTCGGAAAAGAGTGTTAACTGTTAGTGGTAAAAGTTCTTACTGAAGGCCCCTCCGTGTCAAGGCCGTGGGCGAAGTTTTCAAACTGTTACCTGGCGCACAAGCGGGATCTTGCGTCCTGAAGCCCGGCCGACCAGCATGAGGGGATGTCGGACAGCGTCGTGGTCGGCCTCGACGTCGGGGGTACGTCCACCCGCGCCGCCGCCCTCAGCCTCGACGGGGTACGCCTCGGCGCCGGCCGAGCCGGCGGGGGCAACCCGACCAGCCACGGCGCCGACCGGGCCGCCGCCGAACTCCTCACCGCGCTACGCGCCGCGCTCGCCGACGTCGACCCGGCCCGGGTCCGTGCCGGCGTCATCGGGCTGGCCGGGGCCGGCCGGCTCCTCGCCGACCCGCAGGGCCGGGCCGCCTTCGACCGGGCCTGGGCCGACGCCGGCCTGCGCTGCCCCTACGCCGTCCACGGCGACGCCCTCGTGGCCTACGCCTCCGGCACGGCGGCCCCGGACGGCACCGTGCTCATCGCCGGCACCGGCGCCATCGCCGCCCAGGTACGCGACCTGCGCCTCGACCGCACCGCCGACGGCCACGGCTGGCTGCTCGGCGACGCCGGCTCGGGGTTCTGGCTGGGCCGGGAGGCGGTCCGCCGCCTGCTCACCGACCTGGACCGAGCCCAGCCGCCGGGCGACCTGGCCCGCCAGGTGCTCGCCGAGCTGACCGGCAGCCCCGAGGTCGCCCCCCGCCCCCGCGCGACCGCGGACGCCGTGGTGCAGTCGGTGACCCGGCGACCGCCGGTCGAGCTGGCCCGGCTCGCGCCGCTGGTCGTCACGGCGGCCCTGGACGGCGATCCGACCGGCCTGGGCCTGGTCACGGAGGCGGCCGCGCTGCTGGCCGAGAGCGCCTCCCGCATCCGGCCGCCCGGCGCGACCGACCCGGTGGTGCTCGGCGGTGGCCTGCTCACCGGGGACACCCCGCTGGCCGCCGCGGTCCGCTCGGAACTCGCCCGCCGGTGGCCGGACGCCCCGCTGCACAGCGCCGGCGACGGGGCGGCCGCAGCCGCCTGGCTCGCCGCCCGCGACCTGCCCGAGGTCACCGACCCGGCGGCACTGCACGCCCTGCTCGTCCCGCCGCCCTGACCCCCCTGGGCCCGCGTCGCATCCCCGGCCCTGCACCGCACCCTGCGGCCTACGCCGCTACTCGGCGCCAGTGATGCGCCTGGGGAACCGCGACTCGCGTCGCGGGCGTCAAGGTCCGCCGGATCTTGGCGAGTTGCTGTTCGCTGCTGACGGCAAGTCGCCAAGATCTGGTGGCCGCGGGCCGGGCGCTCCGCCGGCGAGTGTCGGGCCGGGCGCTCCGCCGGCCCGTGTCGCGGCGGCAGGGAGGCGCTGCCGGCCGGTGACATCACGAACGACTCAGCTCGACAGTGCGCCGCGCAGGGAGCACCAGCCGGTGGGAAGGGCACGGGGCGCTGGCCCGGGATGAGGAACGCGAGGCCCGCGACCGCGACGCGAACCTCCGTGAACCGATGGTCAAAATCGGTCAGCTACGCGAGCCGCACCCGCCGGCTCGCGCCGACCTGGCCGCGGTGGGCGGGAGCCGAGACGAAACAGCGGGCCGGTCGACAGCGCGTCGACCGGCCGCTGCCGCGGTGCGAGGTTCAGGCGTTCGGGTAGCCCTGCTGCGCCGGCGGCTGGCCGTACTGACCCTGGGGCTGGCCGTGCGGGGCCGGCTGGCCGTAGGGGGCGGGCTG
>NZ_WBKT01000127.1 GCF_008868175.1 Micromonospora sp. AMSO31t | reverse complement strand
CCACCGCCGCCGCGATGTCCGTGACCGCCTGCGCCTTGGCCGCCTTCGGCGCCGTGTAGATGAGCACGAACTGCCACCGGGCGTTCGGCATCATGAGCGGCCGGATCGGCAGGGTCACCTGCTCGCCGCCGTCGTCCGCGTAGACACAGACGGCGCCCCCGGTGCGCAGCACCTGCACGTCGGCGGCGGCGTTGCGCGCGGCCGAGACCTCCACGATCGTGTGCACCCCGTCGGGCGCGATCTTGCGGACCTCCTCGACCACGTCCTGCTCCCGGTAGTTGATGACGAAGCTGGCCCCGGCCGCCGCCGCGAGCTGCGCCTTCTCCGGGCTGCTCACGGTGGCGATCACGCACGCGTCGGCCCACCGCGCCAGCTGGATCGCCGCGTTCCCCACCGCGCCCGCCCCGCCCTGCACCAGCACCACGTGGTCGCTCAACGCGCCGGCGTGCAGCTTGTCCGGCATGAACTCACCGGCCGTCAGGCAGCGGTGCGCGGTCATGAACGGGATGCCCAGCGCCGCGCCCAGGTCGAACGACGCCGAGCCGAGGCTCACCGCGTGCCGGACCGGCACCACCGTGTACTCGCTGGCCGTGCCCCAGGGCCGCTGCCAGGCCGCCTCCCAGAGCCACACCCGCTCGCCGCTGAGGATCTGGTCGACGCCCTCGCCGACCGCCTCGACCACGCCGGCGCCGTCCTGCCCGGGGATCTGCCAGCCCTGCGGCAGCGGCCAGGCGCGGCGGGCCTTCCAGTCGGTCGGGTTCACCCCGGCCACCGCCATCCGCACCAGCACCTCGCCGGGGCCCGGCTCCGGCACCGGCCGGTCCACCACCTGGAGCACCGAGGCGTCCCCGTTGCTCTCGTACACGATCGCCCTCATCGCCCGTCCCCTCCGCCGTCCTGCCGGCTGCGCTACCCGGACCCCTCGCGATCATTCCGATCCGCCGCGCCCCGGAAACCGTACAACCGGGGCGTGCGCGGACACCGGCCTCAGTCGAGCCGTTCCACCACCTCGGGGGTGAGCGCGTCGATCGAGGGCAGCAGCACGGCCGCCAGGGCCTCCGCGTCCGGATCGAGGGGATAGGAGCCATGCGGCACGGCCACCACGCGGCAGCCGGCGGCGGCCGCCGAGCGGACCCCGTTCGAGGAATCCTCCACCGCCACGCACCGCGACGGGTCGACGCCGAGCCGCGCCGCCACGGCCAGCCACACGTCCGGCGCGGGCTTGCCCCGGGCGGTCTCCTCGGTCGACAGCGTCGCGCCGAACGCATCGGCCAGGCCCGTCGCGTCCAGCGCCGCCGCGATCAGCCGGGTCGGGGAGGAACTGGCCAGCCCGAGCGGCCAGCGCGCGGCCGTGCGGCGCACCACCGCGTCGGCGTCGTCGATCAGGGGTACGCGCTGCGCGTACCGCCGGGTCATCTCCGCCACCACCTCCGTGGCGACCTGCTCGGCGCTGCGGTCGACGCCCAGCTCACCGCTCAGGTAGGCGGCCCACTCGCCGGTGCTCATCCCCATGAGCCGGCGCTGGGTGTCCGGCTGCCAGGTGCCACCGTGCTCCGCCACGTACGCCCGCCGGACCTCCTCCCAGACGGGCTCGGAGTCCACGATCACGCCGTCCAGGTCGAAGAGCACCGCGTCCACCACGTACCCATCCTGCCGGACGGCCCGGGGTCAGGTCAGGAACGGCGCCCACTCCCGGATCCGGGTGACCTCGACGCCGGGCGTGGTGAAGTAGGCGTCGGCCGCGAGCAGCCGGTCCAGCTCCGGCCGGTCCGGCACGTCGAAGACGAGCACGGCGCCGGCGTCGTCGGCCAGCGGGCCGGCCATCCGGATGGTGCCCTTCCCGTGCAGCTCGGTGAGGAGCGCGCGGTGGGCGGGGCGGGCGGCGAGCCGCTCCGGCGCCTCGGTGAACGCCAGTTCCACGATCCACATGCCCGGGAGGCTACGCCCCCCGGCGCTCAGCGGGTGGGGCTCGCCGCCTCCGTGCTGACGCTGCGCTGCGCCGGCAGGCCGATCGGGGCCTTCGGCGGGATGATCGTGCGGCACCGGGTGGCGATCGGTTCGAGCAGCTCGCGCAGCCGCGCGGTCCGCTCGGCGCCCAGCGCCCGCCACGGCCCGAGGGCCGCCCGGTCCGTGGCCTCCTCGACGGCCCGGAAGGTCGCGGTGCCGTGCTCGGTCGGCGACCGGTCGGCCGTCAGCCAGCCCGCCTCGACCAGCCGCTCCTCGGCCGCGGCCCACTCCTCGTCGGTCCAGCCCCGGGCCGGCTGGTGGAACTCGCGGGACTGGTCGACCCGGCACCGCCAGGCCACCACCTCCACGGGCGCCAGACCGGTCGTGACCAGCGCGGCCACGTGCCCGTCGCCCCGGTGCTCGCGCAGCGTGGTGGCGGCCTGCCAGAGCCGGGCCAGCGGGTACTCGCCCCGGGGCAGCGCCGCGTTGACCGCGCCGAGCACCCGGCCGGCGGTCTCCACCCGCGCGGCCGCCTCCTCCAGCAGGTCGGCCGCCTCGACCAGGTGCGACTCGGGCAGCTCGTAGGTGAACTCGGCGAGCGCCTGCACGGCGCCGGTGAGCCGGGCGCGTAGCGCCTCCTCCGGGGTGGCCAGCCGCCACACCGAGGGCAGCGCCCGGGCCACCATCGACGGCGCGAAGCTGAAGAACGCGGCGACCACGGTCGGCGCGCCGACCGGCCCCAGCGGGGCGGCCCGCCCGGCGAAGTAGCCCCGCCAGTAGCCGCGCAACCCGACCGCCTCGTACGCCGAGCGCGCCCGGGGGTGGAAGTAGGTCACCGCGTGGACCGGCTCGAAGAGCGTCCACATCAGCCGGGTCAGCCCGGTGTCGTCCAGCGCCGCCACGTGCACCTCCGCGTCGGTGGGCGGGTCGCCGCGGGCGGGGGGACCGCCCGCGGTGACCATGAACCTACTGCCGCTGGGTGATCGGGCGGAAGCCTGCTGTGACCTACTGCGCGGCGAGCACGTCAACGACGAAGCGCAGCGGCCCGGCGGGACGGCCGCCCGACGCGTCCTTGCCGTACGCGAGCTCGGCCGGGATGTCCAGCTGCACCCGGCTGCCGACCGGGACGCCCACCAGGCCCTGGTCCCAGCCCGGGATGACCTGCCCGACGCCGATCGGGAAGGTGGCCGGCTGGCCGTTGTTCCAGGAGGCGTCGAACTCCTTGCCGTCCTTGTAGAACACGCCCACGTAGTTCGTGGTGATCTGCTGGCCGGCCTTCACCGCCGGGCCCTTGCCCTTGATCAGCGTGGTGACGGAGAGCTTGGTCAGCTCGCCCTTGCCCGCCTCGACGGCCGGCTTGCTCTTCAGCGCCGGGTCGAGGTCCGCGGGCAACTGCTGCTCCGGGGCCGCGGTGGGCTCGGCCGGGGCGGTCGCGCTGGCCGACGCGGTGGGGCTCGCCGGCTTGTCGTCGTCGCCGTTGTTGAGCCAGACGATGCCACCGATCAGGGCCGCCACGGCGATCACACCGGCGGCGGCGCCCAGCATCGACTGCCGGCGGCGCCTCGCCTCGGCGGCCTTCTTCGCCGCCAGCTGGGCGGCCAGCCGCCGCTCCGCCTTGGTGCCCGGGCTCTGGCCCGCCGACCGGTTCTCCACGCGCTCGCTCACGTCGACTCCCTGCTGGGTGGGGTGGGTGCGCCTCCGGCGGGCCGCCGCCGAAGCCAGCGCACACGGTACCCGCCCGGACGCCCGCGGTGCTCCCTCGGCCGGCCCGATCCCGACAAGCTGGCCCCGGGGCGAACAAGGGTGACGGCCGGGCCCACGGGGGTAGGTTCTCGACCATGGCGATCCTCACCGAAGAAGACCTGGCCCTGCTCGCCGAGCCGCAGCTCGCCCACGTGGCGACCATCGAGTCCGACGGCACCCCGCACGTCACCCCGGTCTGGGTGGACACCGACGGCGAGAACATCGTCTTCAACACGGCCAAGGGCCGGCAGAAGTACCTCAACATGGCCCGCAACCCGGTGGTCGCGGTCTCGGTGGTGGACAAGGCGGACGACTTCCGCACCCTGTGGGTCAAGGGCCGGGCCGAGTTCGTCACCGAGGGGGCGGACGCGCACATCGACCGGATGGCGCAGAAGTACCTGGGGCAGGAGACCTACCCCTTCCGCCGGCCCGGCGAGGAGCGGGTGATCGTCCGCATCACCCCGACCGAGCGGCTGGGCCGGGGCTGACCGGCGCTTCGACACCAGCTCGCCGAGGTGGCGGCATCTCGCATCCGTTGATACCGCCAACTCGGCGGACCGGAGTCGATCAGCCGGCCGCGGACCGTCAGGCGGTCTTGCGGGGGGCGGCCTTCTTCTCGGCGGTCTTCTTGGCGGGGGCCTTCTTCGCCGGGGTCTTCTTGGCGGCGGTCTTCTTGGCCGGCTCGGCCTTCTTCTCGGCCGCCTTCTTGGCGGGCGCCTTCTTCGCCGGGGCCTTCTTCTCGGCCGCCTTCTTGGCCGGCGCCTTCGTGGCCTTGGCCGCCTTCTGCGCCGAGCGCGCCGCCGAGATCGGGGTCGGCTCGCCCGCACCGCCCTCCGGCGCCTCGCCCCGGGCCGCGCGGGCCCGCTCGACCGACGCCTTCAGGGCGGCCATCAGGTCCACCGCGGCGGCCGGCGCGGCCTCTTCCTCCTCCGGCTGGACCACCTCGCGGCCCTCGACCTTCGCGTCGATGACCTCCTGCAACGCCGCCCGGTAGTCGTCGGTGAAGGCGTCCGGCTCGAACTCACCGGCCATCGAGTCGATCAGCGAGCTGGCCATCGCCAGTTCCGGCGGGCGTACCTTGAGGTCCTCGTCCAGGAAGCCGAAGTCGGGCTGCCGCACCTCGTCGGGCCAGAGCATGGTGTTGAGCAGCAGCACGCCTTCGCGGACCCGCAGGGTGGCGAGCTGCTCCCGCTGGCGCAGCGCCACCTTGACGATCGCCACCCGCTCCGAGTCGGCCAGCGCGTCGCGCAGCAGCACGTACGGCTTGGTGGCCGTGCCCTCCGGTTCCAGGAAGTACGCCTTGTTGTAGAGGATCGGGTCGACCTGTTCGGCCGGCACGAACTCCAGCACGTCGATCGCGTGCGAGGTGGTCAGCGGCAGCTCGGCGAAGTCCTCGTCGGTGAGGATGACCATCTCGCCGCCGCCGATGTCGTAGCCCTTGGCGATGTCGTCGTAGGTCACCTCCTCGCCGCAGACCGAGCAGGTGCGCTTGTAGCGGATGCGGCCGCCGTCCTCGCGGTGCACCTGATGGAAGCGGATGTCCTTCTCCTCGGTCGCGGAGTAGACCTTCACCCCGATCGACACCAGGCCGAACGACACCGCTCCTTTCCAGATCGCCCGCATGACGCGCTCCTCTCCCCGGTTCTGACCAGAATCGCAAATGATCGAACGGGACGCACGCGCTTCCGCGTGCAACTACAGTCAGAAGGTGCCCGGCGCGCCGTTGAAGCCGATGCTCGCGATGACCGGGCAGCTCCCGGCCGGTGACGGCTGGGCGTACGAGTTCAAGTGGGACGGGGTCCGCGCGCTCGCCGACATCAGCCGCGGCCACCCGCACCTCTATGCCCGCTCCGGCGTCGAGATCACCACGGCGTACCCGGAATTGATTCCCCTGGCCGAGCAGGTCGACGACGCCCTGCTGGACGGCGAGGTGGTGCTGTTCACCGACGGCCAGCCGTCGTTCACCGCCCTCGCGGAGCGGATGCACGTCCGCAACGTGGCCAAGGCCGCGCGGCTCGCGGCGACCGTCCCCGTCACGTACATGATCTTCGACGTGCTCCGGCTGCGCGGCGCGGACCTGACCGGCATGCCGTACCGGGAGCGGCGCGCCGCGCTGGAGTCCCTCGGGCTCGGCGCCGCCCGGTGGGCGGTGCCGCCGGTCTTCGCGGACGGCCCGGCCACCTACGCGGCGGCCGGCGAGCACGGCCTGGAGGGGGTGATGGCCAAGCGGGTCGATGCGGTCTACCGGCCCGGGGTGCGCTCGCCGGACTGGGTGAAGGTCAAGCTGGAGGTCACCGGCGACTTCGTGGTCGGCGGCTGGCGGCCCGGCGCGCGGAAGGTCGGCGGCCTGCTGGTGGGGGTGCCCGGCCCGGACGGGCGGCTCGTCTACCGGGGCCGGGTGGGCGGCGGGATCGGTGCGGCGATCGAGCGTGAGCTGCTGCGCGAGCTGGAACCGCTGCGCGCCGCCGGGTCCCCGTTCGCCGGCGACGTGCCGCGCGAGGATGCCCGCGGCGCGATCTGGGTAAGTCCCCAGGTCGTGGTGGAGGTCAAGTACGGCCAGCGCACGCCGGACGGCCGGCTGCGCTTCCCCCGGATCCTGCGCCTGCGCCCGGACAAGCCTGCCGAGGAGGTCGACGATGCCAGCTGACCGCTTCAAGGTGGACGTGGAGGGCCGTTCGCTGGAGCTGTCCAACCTGGACAAGGTGCTCTACCCGAAGGCCGGCTTCACCAAGGGCGAGGTGATCGACTACTACACCCGGATCGCCCCGGTGCTGCTGCCGCACCTGCGGGACCGGGCGTTGACGCGGATCCGCTACCCGAACGGCGTCGACGGCGGCTCGTTCTTCGAGAAGAACGCGCCCGCCGCGACCCCCGAGTGGGTACGCACCGAGAACCTGCCCGCCCCCGGGTCGAGCAAGGGCCGGGAGACCATCGACTACGTGGTCGCCGACGACCTGCCCACCCTGGTCTGGCTGGCCAACCTCGCGGCGTTGGAGCTGCACACGCCGCAGTGGAAGGTCGGCGAGCACCCGGACATGATGGTGGTCGACCTGGACCCGGGCGCCCCGGCCGCGCTGCGGCAGTGCTGCCAGGTGGCGCTGCTCATGCGGGACCGGCTCGCCCAGGACGGCATCGACTCGTACCCGAAGACGTCGGGGAAGAAGGGCATGCAGCTCTGCTGTCCGATCGCGGGCACGCAGGATGCCGACGACGTGTCGGCCTACGCCAAGCGGATCGCGCAGGAGCTGGAGAAGGTGCAGCCGAAGGCGATCGTCTCGAAGATGGCGAAGAACCTGCGCCCCGGAAAGGTCTTCATCGACTGGAGCCAGAACAACGCGGCCAAGACGACGGTGGCGCCGTACTCGCTGCGGGCTCAGGACGTGCCCTCGGCGTCCACCCCGCTGACCTGGGACGAGGTCGAGGCGGGCGCGGCCGGGAAGCGGCCGTCGACGAAGCCGTACACGGCCACCGAGGTGCTGAAGCGGGTGGAGAAGCAGGGCGACCTGCTGGCCCCGCTGCTCGACGGCGGCCCCGAGCTGCCGCTGCGCTGACCCGGCGCCCACCACCGGAGGGTGGACGCCGGGCCGCATGTCAGCGGCGGCCGAAGACCTGCCGGCTGGTGCCGAGCCGCAGGAACACCGTCTCGCCGGTGGCGTCCTGGACCGCGTCGTTGTCCGTGAGCGCGTACACCTGGCCGTCGCCGGCCACGGTCAGGCCCTCCAGCTTCTCCTGGGTCCAGCCGTGCGTGGCCCGCAGCGCCGGCAGCACGTCGACCGCGAGGGTCTTCGGCAGCACGGGCAGCGTGCCGGGCGCGGCGGCCGCGCCGGGCAGCGGCACGGTGTAGACCCGCTTCAGGGCGGCGGCCGGACCGTTCAGCTTGTCCCGCTCGATCACGGCGAGCCGGTCGCCGACCACGGTGATCTCGGAGAGCCCGATCCAGTCACCCGGAACGGTGGTGCCGTTCAGCCGGTAGCCGAACCAGCTCCACGTGCCGGCCGTGACGTCGTACCGGCCCAGCCGGACGATCCCGGCCGGGTCGGTCGACAGCTCGCGCTGCACGGCCACCCAGACGACCTCCCGGCCATGCCGGTCGGTGCTGGCCGTGACGCCTTCCAGGCCCTGCTTGCCCAGGCCGGCGGCCACCTCGGCCGGCAGCGCGACGACCTGCCGGGTCACCCCGGCGGCGTCGAGCCGGACCAGCTTGTTCTCCGCGCCCTTGGCGCCCTCGACGGCCAGCCAGAAGCCGCCCTGCGGGCGGGCCACGATGCCCTCGGCGTCGTAGCCGACCGGCTGGCCGGCGGCGTCCCGCACGGGCAGCGCCGCGGTGACCACGGCCGGCGTGCGCTGCGCGTCGACGGTGAGGATCCGGGTCTGCGCGTACGCGGCGTCGGTCACGCTGTAGAGCTGGTGCGGCCTGCCGGGCACCGCGCTCAGCGCGCCGAGCGCACCCCAGCCGATCGGCGCGCCGCCCGCCCCGGTGGCGGAGACGACGCTCGGGAAGCCGGGCGTGCCCCGGCCGAGCCGGAAGAGCGAAACCGAGGCGCGCACGTTGACCGAGGCGTCGTCCTCCTCGCTGGAGACCGCGAGCAGCCCGCGGGACGGGATGGGCAGCAGCCCCTCCGGCCCGTTGGTGGTGGGCAGCACCTGCCGGAACACCGGCTTCGTGGGGTTGCTCAGGTCGTAGACGGCGACGAAGTTGCTCCGCTCCGACCCGACGAACGCGTAGCGGACGCCGTCGTACTCGGCGACGGCCACGCCCTCCGGCTCGGTGCCCTTCTTGCCGGCGCGGTCCTCGTTGTGCAGCCCGTAGGTGACGGCCAGCCGCTCGAAGGTGTTGCCGGCGTCCCAGGCGACCGTGCCCGTGCGGCTGTCGAAGACCGACCAGCCGCGAGTGCCGCCCCGCCAGTCGCCCTCGTTGGCCGTCGCCAGGTGCCGGTCGTCGATCCAGGCCACCGCGTCCGGCTCGCGCGGCACGTCGGTGATGCCGCCGGTCAGGTCGATGGTGCCGTCCTTGACGGTGTCGATCCCCCGGACCGTCGCGGTGCCCGCCGAGAAGACCTTCGTGAGCCGCCCGGTGGGCAGGTCGACGAGGGCGACGCCGTTGTTCTCCTGGAGGGTCACGGCCAGCTCGTTGCGACCGTTGATCGAGACGTACTCCGGCTCCGGGTCGGTCGGCGCGGCCAGCCCGGCGCCGACCAGGGCGGGCAGCGCCGTGCCGTCCGGGTTGGTCAGGGGTACGGGCCGCAGCCGCCAGCCGGCCGGCGCGGCGCCGGTCAGGTCGACGATCTGCACGAAGCCCCCGGGAGCCTGGGGCAGGTCGCCCTCCTCGCCGCCGGGCGGGGTGGCCTCCTCGTCGCGCTCGTTCTCGATGGCGATCGCGGCGTAGCGCCGGTCCTTGCTGATCGCGATCGAGTCGGGCTGGCCGCCGAGGTCGAGGCTGCGAACCCGGGTACGGGTGGCCAGCTCGATCACGTCGAGCCGGCCGGACGGCTCGGTGTAGCTGCGGCTCGTGTTGACCACGACCAGCACGTACCGGCCGACCACGGCCACCGAGGTGGGCTCGTCCTCGGCGTCGCCGAGCTGAGCGAGGGAGAGGGTGCCGAGACCGCGGGGCCGGTCGGCCCGCGAGATGTCGAGGAAACCGATCCGCCACGCCAGCGCGTCGGTGTAGACCAGGGTGCGGCCGTCCGGGCTGACCGCCGAGATCTCGGCGACCGTCGGGGACGCCGGGTCCTCGCCGGCCGGCCGGTTCTGGAAGACCGGGTACGTGGCGACCCGGTCGAAGGCGACCGGCCCGCCCGGGTGGTGCCCATCGGCCGACGCCGGGGTGACGACGGCCAGGCCGGCGACCGCCACACCAGCGGCGATGAGTGCTCTTCTCACTGTCAAGGACTTCCTCCGTAGGTCGTGCCCCGACGGAGGCTGGCACCCGTGGCGGAGCAGCAGCTTGCGCAGACGTGAACAACCGACGACGTGCGCCCGTGACAACCTTCCGTGTCACCGCGACGTGTTAGGGGCGTGACCGACCAAACGCAACCACTGTCCGCGGCGGACCGGTCGTACGTCGCCTTCGTCGAGGTGGCCTGGCAGCGACATATCCGGCTGGCCATGCTGCTGGCCGGCGACCGGTGGCGGGCCGAGGAACTGCTGCAGGACAGCCTGGTCAAGGTGTACGAGCGGTGGCGGCGGCTGTCCCGGCTCGACGACCCGCACGCCTACCTGCGCCGGGTCCTGGTCAACAACCACACGTCCGGATGGCGCCGGCGCCGCCGGGAGAGCCTCGTCGCGGACGTCCCCGACCGGGCCACCCGGGCCGGTGACGTCGGCCCCGACGCCGTCGTCCTGCGCGGGGCGCTGATGTCGCTGCCCGCGAAGCAGCGTGCGGTGGTGGTGCTCCGCCACTACGAGGACCTGACCGAGCGCGAGGTCGCCCGGCTGCTGGGTTGCTCGGTAGGCACCGTCAAGAGCCAGAACGCCCGGGCGCTGGACAAGCTCCGCCACCTCCTCGACGAACCCTCCCACACGGTAAGCAGGTGATTCAGTCATGAACACGCTCGATGAGCGGCTCGCCAACCGACTGCACGACATCGTCGACGACGAGCCGGGCTCCGTACCCCCGGTGGGTGCGCTGCTCGGTCGCGGCCGGCGGGCACGCCGTCGCCGGACGACCACGATGGTCGGTGCGACGTGCGCGCTGCTGGCGCTGGGCGTCGCCACCGCGGCGACCGTGGCGACGACCCCGGCGCCGGGCCGTCCCGGCGTCACCGCCGAGGCGTCGCCGCCAGAGCCGGCCTCGCCGGCGCTCCAGCTGGTCTCGGCCGTCACCGCCAGCGAGAACATCAGTTACCGGATGCGGCTGACCAACTCGGGGCCGCAGGGACTGACGTACGAGGGCGCGTTCGACCCGAGGACCGCCACCGGGTACGTCCGTGTGGCGCAGGACGACTCCGTCATGACCGAGCTGCTGATCAACGGCACCCGGTACGAGGGCGCGGAACGCCCGCAGGGCAAGCTTCCGGCCGACAAGGTGGGTCCGGGCGAGACGTACGGCCGTTACGGCCAGTACCCGGGCAGGTATGACCGGCTGTCCCTCTACGGCGACGGAAACGGCGTCCTGAGCGCCGCGGCACCCGACCCCGCAGCCCTGTTCACGGCGCTCAAGAGCGCGAACGCGACCATCTCCGAGAGGCCCGACGGGACATTGCACTTCGGCTACACGACGTCGGACAAGGCCGGATCGACCACGACGTCCGGTGACGTCACGCTCGACGGCGACGGCCGGATCGCCACGGTGGCCCTCACCGGCACCTGGCAGTCGACCGCGAAGGGCCGGCTCGACACGGGCACGTTCAGCTCGACGCTCGAACTCTTCGACTACGGCGTCACGGTGACGGTGAAGCGCCCGGCCGACGTCGTCAAGGTCAAGAAGTAGTGGTCTGACCAGGGGCTGCCTGCGACCCGACGGGTCGCAGGCAGCCCCGCTGTCGGGCTCGTCCGCGCGGGAGCGTTAGCCCGGGGGTGCGTGGACGGTGGGGGAAGGCGCGCGCAGCCGCCACCGGGCGCCGCCGACCAGGGCAAGGACGACAACGCTGATGGCCACGTCACCCACCAGGGCCGCCGCCGGCGTCGCCGGGGCATAGGTGGGCACGGCGTACGCGTACGCGGCCGCGACGAGCAGGCTGGCCGAGGCGGCGGCGAGCACGTGCCGCTGCCCCCAGCCGGCGTGCCTGGACCAGCGCACGAGCAGCACGGCAGCGGCGGTGGCGAGGGCCAGCGCGAGGCCGATCCCCGGCCAGCCCGGCAGCAGTCCGGAACCCGCGTACGCGACGGCCACCACGAGTCCGACCCGGACCGGACGCGGCGCGGGCGAGGTGTTCGAGCTGGCAGGTCGCGGCCGGTGCCGCAGGGCGGTGGCGATCAGCGCCAGCGCCACCGCCGCGGCGAGCGCCAGCTGTCCCGGGGCGGCCAGGAAGTTCTTCCGGCCGCCGTCGTCGGCGAAGACCAGCAGGCTGCCGGCCAGCCAGAGCAGGGCGACCACGGCCAGGCCCGGGCGACCCAGCCACGGCCGCAACCGCCGGTCGGCACCGAGGTAGGACTCGACGAGCGCGATGGGCCCGCAGATGCTCAGGGCCACGTGGTTGCCCACGTAGTCGACCGCCTGCCGGGCGCTGAACCCGAGGCCGGGCACCGTCGTCTGCTGCGCGACGGCCTGGGTGTCGGCGAATTCGGTGTCGTCGAGGAATCCGGGGTTGAACAGCGACTGGTCGACCAGGCCGGCCTGGATCACGCCGAACGCGGCGGCGAGCGCCACGATCCCCGGCCAGCCGAGGCCGAGCCGCCGGGCCGTCTCCCGGATCAGCAGGGCGGCGCCCCCGTACATCGGGGCGAGCACGAGCACCACGAACGGCATGCCGGCGAGCGTGAAGCCGCCCCAGGAGCACTCGGCGGCCCACGGGGCGAGCAACAGGAGCGCGATGGCGGGCGGAAGGCGGCGGCGCTTGGCTGTCATGGCCGTACCGTGCCTGGCTGACCCGGACCACCGAAACGGCCATCGGCCGACGGACCCGCGACCAAAGTCGACGGTCGCGGGTCCGGTCGTCGGTGTCAGCGGCGGGCGGCGTCCCAGGCGTCACTGCTCCGGAAGTACGTGTCGTACAGCTCCTGCACCTCCAGCAGGCTCTCCGGCGGCACCTTCCCGTAGGCGATCCGCTCCAGGTGGCGGAAGTACTCGAACCGTTCGACGCCCGGGGTGATGACGATGAGGATGTCGGCGTTCTCGCCGGGTGCGGCGGCGAACGCGTGCGCCACGCCGGGCGGCACGATCACCAGGTCGCCGCGCTCGGCGGTGACGACCTGCTCGCCGGAGAGCAGTTGCGCGGTGCCGTCGAGCAGGTAGAACAGCTCGGCGGAGTTGCCGTGGTGGTGCGGCCGGGCGCCGTCCGCGCCGTCGGTCAGCGTGACCCGCTGGGTGGAGAGGGCCCCGCCGGTGGCGCTGCTGTCGGCGAGCAGCCGGATCGTGGTGGGGGCCCGGCCCACCACCTCGGCGTCCGCGTCACGGACGATGACGGACCGGTCGAAGTCGGGCGTGATCAGGGACATCGCGCTACTCCTGTCGTGGCGGTGTGGGTCAGAGGGCGAACAGCAGGACGGCGTTGAGCAGGACGACCACGGCGGTGGCGAAGTGGACGCCGAACGCGACGGCCTTCCTGCCGTGGCGCAGCACGATGAGGGTGTCTCCCAGCGGGTTGATCGCGACGATCAGCATGTACCAGGCGACCGCCTCGGCGCTGGTGAAGGCGATCAGCGCGAGACCGAGCAGGCCGTAGCTGAGGTCGCGCAGGCCCTTGATCGTGAGGTAGGCGGGGTCCTCGTCCGGCTTGACCGGTACGCCGTAGCCGGCGGCCGAGGCTTGAGGCGCGAGAAGGAACCGGGCGCCGATGAAGACGCAGAAGAGGCTGAGGACGACGGCGAGCCCGTAGGCGATGGCGCTGAGCATGTTCGACTCCAATTCTAGCGCTGCTAGGTCTGAGAGCGAAGCTAGCAGAGCGGCGGCAGATTGGCTAGCGGTGCTAGAGTTCTGGTCATGTCGATTCAGGCGCGCCGGGAGCGCGAGCGGGCGGAGCGGGAGCGGGCGATCATCGCCGCGGCCCGGGAGCTGGCCGAGTCGGAGGGCTGGGAGGCGGTGACCACCCGCCGGCTCGCCGCCGAGATCGAGTACAGCCAGCCCGTCCTCTACAGCCACTTCAAGGGCAAGGACGCCATCATGGCGGCGGTCGCCGTGGAAGGCTGCGCCGATCTGGCCGTCGACCTCGCCGCCGCCCGGGCCGCCGCGACCGACCCGCGGCGGGCGGTGGCCGGCATCGCCACGGCGTACGCCGCGTTCGCCGAACGCCGGCCCGCGCTCTACGACGCGATCTTCACCCTTCCCGTCGACCTGTCCTTCGGCACCAAGGAAACGCCCGTCGAGCTGGCCCGGGCCTTCGCCGAGCTGGCCCAGACCCTGCGCCCCTTCGCCGGCGACGACGACCTGGAGACGTTCACCGAGACCTTCTGGAGCGGGCTGCACGGCCTGGTCACGCTGATGCGCAACGGCCGGCTCCGGCGGGACGAACACGAGCGGCGGCTGGCCATCCTGGTGGACCGGTTCACCCGGCTAGGGTGAGCTGACCGCCAGGGAGGAGTGCACCCGATGGCCGACCACGCACCCGTCGCCGTCGCGACCGGCGAGCCGCTGCTCAGCTACCTCGACGGCGCCACCGGCGAGCGCACCGACCTCACGACGCAGCAGTTGGGCGCGTGGGCGGCCCGCAGCGCCGGGCTGCTCCGGGACGGCTGCGGGCTGCGCCGCGGTGACCGGGTCGCCGTGTTGCTGCCGCCGCACTGGCGCACCGCGGCCGTGCTCATCGGAGCCTGGTCGGTCGGCCTGGCGGTCTCGTTCCGGCCCCGGGCCCTGGCCGGGTTGCCGGTCCTCGAACCGGGCGCCGACCTGCCGTACGACGCCGTGTTCGTGACGCCGGAACGGCTCGACGACTGGCTGGAGGACGTGCCCGAGGGGACGCACCGCTACCTCGTCGGCACCGGCCCCGGCCCGCTGTCCTCGGTGCCGCCCGGTTGGTTGGACTGGTCCCCGGAGGTGCTCCGGTATCCCGAGATCGCTCCCGACCTGGGCGCTCTCCGCCCCACCGATCCGGCCAGCCCGGACGGCACCAGCTACGGCGAGTGGGGGGCCGTGGCCCGGGAGTACGCCCAGCAGCTCGACCTGCGCGCCGGCGACCGGCTGCTGGTCGACGTGGCCGAGCACGACCAGCCGCTGAAGTGGCTGCTGGCCCCGCTTGCGGCCGGCGCGTCCGTGGTGCTGTGCGCCAACCTCGACCCGGCCGACCGCGACGCCCGCAGCGCGGGGGAGCGGGTCACTCGGGTGCTGTGAGGGCGGGCGCGGTCGGCCGCCGATCCTAGCCATCCCGGGCCGCTGGGGAACGCCTTCTCCGGGAACGCCGCCGGTGGCACTCGCCCGGTTCTAGCGTGCAGACGTCGGTGGGGCGAGCGCGAGGAGCGGACGGGATGAACGCCAGCGGATCGGCGACGTCGTTCACGGACCTGCGGCAGGTCGACGCCGGGGTGCTGCGCTGCCAGGGACTCGTCTCGGTGAGCGGCTACCTGATCGCCGGCCAGGAATCGGGGCGTGCGCCGCTGCCGCCGCAGGCCGAACTCTCCTGGTGGTACCAGTTCTACTTCGCGACCGACCGCGGCCGGGACGGGTACGAGAAGAACCTGGACGGCTTCGCCAAGCTGATCTGGCGGACGGCGTCCCCGAAGTGGGCCTTCGACGACGAGACGTTCCACCGGAGCGCGGCCGCGCTGCACAACCCCGACCACGTCGACGTCGTCATCCACAACTACCGCTGGCGCCTCGGACTCGCTCCCGGCGAGCCGCAGTACGACGAGGTGGAGCAGAAGCTGGCGGCGAATCCGAGCATCGCGGTGCCCACCATCACCCTCGAAGGCGATGCCAACGGCGCACCCCACCTCGACCCGTCCGTGTATGCCGGGCGCTTCTCCGGCCGGTACGAGCACCGGACTGTGACTGGCGGCGTCGGGCACAACCTGCCGCAGGAAGCGCCGCAGGCGTTCGCCGACGCGGTGTTGCAGCTCGCGAGCTGAACCCCCGGCCTGGTCAGCGCTCGCTGGCCCGGTCGACGCCCTTGTGCACCCGGACCGTGCGGTCGACCAGCTCGCGCAGGGCGCTCTCGTCGACGTCGTCGAGCCGCTTCAGGTAGAGGCAGCCCTTGCCGGTCTTGTGCGGGCCGAGCCGCGCCAGCACCGACGGGTAGCGCTCCTCGTAGCCGCCCACCAGGTAGACGACGAGCTGCTGCTTGCGCGGCGAGAAGCCGACGAGGGGCCAGTCGCCCGTGCGCCCGTTCTCGTAGCTGTAGCGGTAGGTGCCGAAGCCCACGATGCTCGGGCCCCACAGGACCGGGGGCTCGCCGGTCACCTCGCGCAGGAGGGCGCAGAGGCGCTCGGCGTCGGCCCGCCGGCGGTCATCAGGCACGGCCGCCAGGAATCGTCGACGCTGGCGTCGGTCGGCACGGTCACCGGCTGCTTCGAGGTCGCCATGCGCTGATGCTCCCAGGCCGGTACGACAGCTCATACCGTCCTGAATCTGATTGACACCCGCCGTGGCTGCGGTGCCTACTGCTGCCGGGCTTCATCACCGACGGGTGGCCGGTCGGTGGGCAGTTGACGACAGGGGTAGGTATGGCCGGGACGGATGTGCTGACCTGGGAAGAGTTCGGCGAGGAACATCTCCCGGAGCTGACCCGGCTGGCTGAGGCGTGCCTGGCCGTCGACGGTGGGCTGCCGCTGTTCGCCAGTACCCCGTTGGTGCGGGCGCGGCTGCTCCAGACCCGTACCCTCGGCGCCTGGCACGACGGCGGCCTGGTCGCGGCCGTGGGGGTCGGCCTCGGCGGGCAGACGGCCACCAGCACCGGCCTGGTGCTTCCGGACTGGCGGGCGCGGGGCCTCGGTGGGCGGCTGCTGAGCTGGGCGGAGGAGCAGGCGGGCGACGCCGACCTGCTGGTGACCACCGAGTCGTGGAGCCCGGGCGCGGACGCCCTGTTCGCGGCGCGCGGCTTCGAGCGGACGTTCGCCGAGTGGGTGCAGCGGCACGACCTCGGGGCGCTCCCGGAGGTCGCCCGGCCCGTGGACGTGACCGCCGAGCCGGTGACGCTCGGCCCGGAGCTGTTCGAGACCTATCGGGCGTCGTTCGCCGACCGGCCCGGCTTTGCCTCGCCCACCGCGGAGGAGTGGCTGGGTGAGCTGGGAGAGGATGACGAGTACCGGGTGGACCTGTCGCTCATCGCGCGTGCTCCCGATGGCGTCGCTGTCGGTTTCGTCAACGTCATCGACAACTGGGTCGACCAGGTGGGTGTCGTCCCCGGGTGGCGGGGG
>NZ_WBKT01000126.1 GCF_008868175.1 Micromonospora sp. AMSO31t | reverse complement strand
CGAGGCGAACTGGAACCAGCAGCAGGGCGGGCGGTGGCTGCGGGGGCGCGTTGTAGCCGCCTCCGGCCGGCGCGGCCTGTCGCCCGCCCTGCTGCTGGTTCCAGTTCGCCTCGGCCTCGAACAGCTTCTCGAGTTCACCGCGGTCGAGGAAGATGCCGCGGCATTCGCCGCACTGGTCGATGATCACTCCGCTGCGCTCGTACTGGCGCATCTCTCCATGGCATTTGGGACAGGTGAGCTGCATGACACCGAAGGTACCTGGTGAAATCACGCGGTGGCGGTGAGCGCCTGGGTCACCTCGCCGTCGGCGACCTCGTGGAAGTCGTCGTAGTAGGCCCCGACGGCGGCGAAGTCGGGTGGGACCTGGGGGCAGATCACCTGGTCGGCCTCGGCGGCGAGCATCTCGTACGCCTGGTCCGAGCCGACCGGGACGGCCACCACCACGCGGGCGGCGTCGAGGTGCCGGGCGACCTGCACGGCGGCGCGGGCGGTGGCGCCGGTGGCCAGCCCGTCGTCGACGATGACGGCGGTGCGCCCGGCCAGGTCGAGTGGGGGGCGGCCGCCCCGGTAGAGCTGCTCGCGGCGGTCCAGTTCGGCCTGCTCGCGCCGGCGTACCTCGGCGCGTTCGTCCGGGTCGATCCGGTCGGCGACCATGTCGTTGAGCACCTGCACCCCGCCGGGGCCGAGCGCGCCGTACGCGACCTCGGGGGCCCACGGCATGCCGAGCTTGCGGACCACCAGGACGTCCAGCGGCGCGCCGAGCCGTTCGGCGATCACCTGGGCGACGGGTACGCCGCCGCGGACCAGCCCGAGGACGATGACGTCGGGTCGCCCGGCGAGGTCGCCGAGCTGGTCGGCGAGCATGCGTCCCGCCTCGGCCCGGTCGCGGTAGGTGGTCATGCCTCAGGTCTACGCCCTCCGGCCGGGCCGTGCCGGCCAGTTGCCGGGAAAGGCACGCCGGGGGCGGTCCCGGTGTGGTGTCCGGCGAGCGCGAGGGCGGGGGCCGTGACCAGCAGGGCGATCGGGTAGAGCAGGTAGCCGAAGCGGGTCGAGGGCATGAGCAGGATGGCCGCGAGCAGCCCGTACCCGCAGATCAGGGCGGTGGCGGCGGCGGTGCGCGGCGGGCGGCGCAGCAGCCGGACGGCGATCGCCACCCCGACGGCGACCAGCAGCGCGGCGGCGACCAGCCGGCCGCCGGGCAGCGCGCTCGCGATGAGGTGGCCGGGGAACGGGGACTGCGCGGGGCTGGTGACGAGGCCGTGCCCGAGCGGGAAGCGGAGCACGTTCTCCACCAGGGCGTCGCGGTCGACCAGCAGCACGGGCAGCAGCGCGAGGACCGGCAGGCCGAGGGCACCCAGGGCGGTGCGCAGGCCGGCGCGGCGGGTGGCGGCCCAGCAGACCAGCACGACGGCGACCGGCCAGGCGAAGAGCTTCAGCGCGCCGGCCGCGCCGACCGCGAGGCCCGCGCGGCCGGGCCGGCCGGCGGCGGCGAGGGCGACGGCGAGCAGGCAGAGCGCGAGTACGGGCAGGTCGTCGCCGCCGGTGGCCAGGGTGAGCGCGCAGATGGGCAGGACCGTGGCCGCCTGCGTGGCGCGCAGCACGGCGGCACCGGGCCGGGGTGCGGTGGGGCCCGCGGTGGTCCGCAGGGTGCGCACGGCGGCGGCGAGCGCCACCGCGGTGGCCAGGGCGAACCAGACCCGCGCGTCGGTCCACCAGGTGTCGGCGGCGGCCCGGGGCAGCCCGAACAGCGCCATCCCGGGCTGGTAGGGGGTGTAGCCGAGCAGTTGCTCGCCGGCGGGCAGGGCGGCGATCGCGTCGTGCCCGAGGTAGGGGGTGCCGTGCTCGGCGAGCCGCGCGCCGGCGTGCTCGACGACGATCACCTCCTCCTGCGCCCGGTCGGTCCGGCCGCCGGCCCGCTGGATGCTCTGGGCGACCACCGGCAGCAGGGTGGTGGTGGCCCAGGCGAAGCCGGTGACCGCCCAGCGGGCGGGCAGCCCGGCGAGGGCGGTGCCGGGATGCCGGCGTCGGGTCAGGAGCTGAGCGGTCGCGGCGAGCGCCGCCAGGGCGTAGCCGATGGTGGCGAGGGTGCCCCAGGCCCGGTGTGGCAGCAGCGTGGAGGTGGCGGCGGTGACCGCGGCGAACGCGGCGGAGACGGCGTAGAGGCCCACGTCGAGGGCGAGGCCGCCGGCGGCGGTGTCGATGGCCTGCCAGCGGCGGAGGGCGGGGGCGGTCCGGTCGGCGTCGGCGGTCACGCGGGCCAGTCTGGCAGACGGGTACGGCATCCCGGCCTGCGGATCTTGGCGGGTGGCGGTGGTCAGGGAGTGGCGGTGCGGTTGCGCCCGCCGCCGGTGCGGCGCCCGGGCAGGCGGATCACCGCGCCCGCGTCGTGCAGCGGTGGCGCGAGCGCGCCCGGTCGCCCGCCGGCTCCCCGCTGGAGGGCGGCGAGGAGCGCGCCGGCCGGCAGCGGCCGGGCGAACAGGTGGCCCTGCCCGGCGGCGCAGCCGAGCTCCCAGAGCGCCCGCCGCTGCGGCTCGCTCTCCACGCCCTCGGCCACGACGGTCAGGTCGAGGCTGCGGCCCAGGTCCAGGGTGGAGCGGATCACCGCGGCGGCCTCGGTGGCGCTCTCCATGGCGGTGACGAAGCTCCGGTCGATCTTCAGCTCGTGCACGGGGATCCGGGAGAGGAGCGAGAGCGAGGAGTAGCCGGTGCCGAAGTCGTCCAGGGCCAGCCGTACGCCGGAGTCGCGAAGCCGGCTGAGCACCCGGTCGACCACGTCCAGCTGGCTGAGCGTCAGGGTCTCGGTCAGTTCCAGCACCAGCCGGTCCGGCGGCAGGTCGTGCGCCCGGAGCCGGGCCAGCACCGCGCCGGGGAAGCGGGCGTCGAGGAGGCTGCGCGGCGACACGTTCACCGAGACCGGCAGGTCGAATCCGGCGTCCCGCCAGGAGCCGGCGGCGATCAGCGCTTGGTCGAGGATCGCCTCGGCGAAGGCGGGCAGCAGCCCGGAGCGCTCGACCGCCTCCAGGAAGCGCAGCGGGTCGATCATGCCGTGCGTCGGGTGGTGCCAGCGGGCCAGCGCCTCCGCGCCGATCACCTCGCCGCTGCCCAGGTCGACGATCGGCTGGAAGTTGACGGTGAACTCGTGGTCGGCGACCGCCCGGGGCAGTTCGCCGCCGAGGGTGAGCCGGCCCAGGTCGGCGGTGTCGCGGGTCGGTGCGTAGGTGGCGATCCGCTGGCCGGCCCGCTTGGCCTGGTACATCGCCACGTCGGCGCGGCGCAGCAGCTCGGCTATCCCGCCGCTGGCCGGGGCCACCGCGATGCCGCCGCTGGCCTCCACGCTGATCCGCATGCCGTCCAGGTCGAGCGGCTCGTGCAGCGCGGTCAGCAGCGCCTCGGCCCGGTGCGCGGCGACCGCCGGGGCGGGCAGGCCGCGCAGCAGCACGGCGAACTCGTCGCCGCCGAGGCGGGCCACCAGGTCGTCCGGGCGGGCGGCGCCCCGGAGCCGGTCGGCGACCTGGGTCAGCACCCGGTCACCGGCGCCGTGCCCCAGGGTGTCGTTGACCTCCTTGAAGTGGTTGAGGTCGATCAGCACGAGGGCGGTGACGCCGTCGGCGTGCCGGTTGGTGAGCTGTTCGGTGCCCTCGTCGAGCAGGTGCCGCCGGTTGGAGAGCCCGGTGAGCGCGTCGTGGGTGGCGGCGTACGCGTGCTCGTCGGCGATCCGGGCCAGCTCGGCGTACGCCTGGGCGTTGCGGACGGCCGTGCAGAGCGCCGAGGCGAAGGTGCGCAGGGTGTACTGCTCGCGCTCGGACAGCTCGACCGGCCCGGCGAACCGCAGCCGCAGCACGCCGATGTCGGCGGTCTGGTCGTGCCCCTCGAGCCGGGTGGTGAGCACGGAGCCGTCGATCGTGCTGGGCGTGCCGGCCGGTCCCCGGAGGGTGATGGCCCCGCCGGCCCCCCGGACCAGCCGTCCCTCCTCGCGCAGCTCGATGTCGACCTCGTCAGCGGAGAAGAGTTCGGTGGCCTGGGTGACCGCGGTGGTGAGCACCTGGTCGAGGTCGACCACGTTCAGCGCGTCGGTGGTGCGGGCCAGGCGCTGCCAGGCCTCCCGCTCGGCCCGGCTGCGCACCCGGCTGGAGTTGGCCAGGTGCAGGCTCAGGACGAGGGGCGGGACGACCACCAGGAACGTCGGGTTGATCCGGAGGATGAGCAGGGTGGACAGGACCACCGAGAAGCGGGCGAGCACGCTCGCCAACCGGAGGTCGAACTGCTGCCGGAAGCGGTTGAGGATCGGCGTCCCGGTGGCGAACGCGAGGACCGGGAACATGAGCAGCTCGTCGAGCACCACGACCGTCAGGTAGGCCAGCACCAGGGCGGGCAGGGAACGGCTGATCGACCCGGACCACGGCCACGTCCAGCCGGCGGCGACCAGCACCAGTCCGCCGGCGGCGGCCAGCGTCATCTCCTTGGCGATGCCGAACGCCAGCTTGATGGGGGGCAGCCGGGTGATCGTGCGGGCGATCGCGACGCCCAGACCGGTGGCCACGATCACCCACGGCACGGGGGCGACCGCCAGCCCGATGACCGTCGCGGCGTCCGTCCAGGAGATGCCGTGGGTGGTGGCACGGATACGGATTCGGACATTGACGGTCGCGGCGACGGCGACCAGAAACGTGAGTGCGGCGGCCCGGGTGAGGTTGGCCTCGGTCACCAGACCACGGCTGTCAATCAGTCGGATGCTGACCAGTGTCGAGACCCCGGCGGTAAACACGACGAGACCGACTAGCAGCCGTAGCCGCCGATCGGTCCCGTTGTCGCGTGCAAGGGTGCGAGTCACGTGGTGGCCTCCACCGCGCCCATCTCGTAGCGGTGCGTGCACCCGTACTGTACGGCGCGCTCAGGCGCCCGGAAAGATCCCTCAGAGCCAGTCGTTGCCGCGCATCTGCTCAGCCCTTCGCTCGATCCTGCGGAGCCGTTGTCGCCGACCCCCTCCGACGCAGGACAGCTTATGGCGTTTAGGCCGAGTTGGTAACATTAGATGTCCATATGCGCAGAATGCGCTAATGCCGCCGTGTCTTGTCACTCACTGTCTTTGCCTGAAGACTGAACGCATATTCAGACGACCTTCCAATGGGATTATCGAGTCCATCGGTGCGCGATGTCTCTAGTCGTTCGGGCACTGGGTTGCATCACACCCTGCAGGCCCACGGATCGGAGAAATGTCGTCGCTCTCTGATATCTTTTGAAGTCGTGCGGTATATCGCGCACTATCTTCCGTTAGGACGCCTTCCGCATATATTGGCGGGAAATGCAGCAGTTATTCAATTCGGCATTGCGGAGGAGAGTTTGACCGAGGCGCCCGAGGCGTGGCGGATGCCGACCCGCCCTCCGCTCGGACGGATAGGCTCGCGGCCGTGACCGAACCCGCGCAGCTCACCCACGTCGACCCGGCCGGCGCGGCCCGGATGGTCGACGTCTCCGCCAAGCCGGTCTCCGGCCGGCTCGCGGTCGCCGCCGGCCGCCTCCGCACCACCGCCGAGGTGGTGGACCTGCTGCGCCGCGACGGCCTGCCCAAGGGGGACGCCCTGGCCGTCGGCCGGCTCGCCGGCATCATGGGGGCCAAGCGGACGCCCGACCTGATCCCGCTCTGCCACCCGATCGCCCTGCACGGCGTCACCGTCGACCTGCGCCTCACCGACGACACGGTCGAGATCACCGCCACGGCGCGGACCGCCGACCGGACGGGGGTCGAGATGGAGGCGCTCACCGCGGTGGCCGTCGCCGGGCTCGCCCTGGTCGACATGGTCAAGGCCGTCGACCCGGCGGCCTCGGTGGACGCGGTCCGGGTGCTGCGCAAGGAGGGCGGCAAGACCGGCGAGTGGGTCCGGCCGGAGGACCGGCCGTGATCCGGGCCCGGGTGATTGTCGCCTCCAACCGGGCGGCCGCCGGGGTCTACGCGGACACCAGCGGTCCGCTGCTCGTCGCCGGCCTGCGGGAGCTGGGCTGCGAGGTCGACGAGCCGGTGGTGGTGCCCGACGGCGAGCCGGTCGGCGCGGCGCTGCGGGCGGCCCGCGACGAGGGCGTCGACGTGGTGCTGACCAGCGGCGGCACGGGCGTCACCCCCACCGACCGCACTCCCGAGGTGACCCGCCCCCTGCTCGACTACGAGATCCCCGGCATCGCCGAGGCGATCCGGGCGCACGGCCGCGACGCCGTGCCGACGGCCGCGCTGTCGCGCGGGCTGGCCGGGGTGGCCGGCCGCATGCTGGTGGTCAACCTGCCCGGGTCGCGGGGCGGAGCGAAGGACGGGTTGGCGGTGCTCGGGCCGATCCTGGGGCACACCGTCGACCAGCTCCGCGGCGGAGACCACTGACCACACACCCCCGCCGCACCGGCGCTAGGCTCGCCGGATGAGCACGGAAACCGCAGCCGCCGCGGCCGAGGTCGCCGCGCCGCCGCCCGCCGGGTGGGAAGAGGCCCGCTCCCGGGTGTACGCGGTGGGTCTCGCCGCCGCGCTCCCCACGGTCGGCCGGCCGCTCGCCGACGCCGACGGGCACACCCTGGCCGAGCCGCTGACGACGCGTACCGACCTGCCGGCGTTTCCGACGTCCAGCGTGGACGGCTGGGCGGTGCGCGGGGACGGCCCGTGGCGGGTCGTCGGCCGGGTGCTCGCCGGGCAGACCCCGCCCCCGCTGGAGGCCGCCGGCACCACCGTGGAGATCGCCACCGGTGCCATGGTCCCCGAGGGCACGACGGCCGTCCTGCGGATCGAGGAGTCGACCCGCACCGCCGACGGCCGGGTGGCCGGCACGCCCCGCCCCGCGCCGGAGTGGCGGGAGCCGGGCGAGGAGGCGTACGCCGGGGAGGAGTTGCTGCCCGCCGGCACGCCCGTCGACCCGGCGGTGATCGGCCTGGCCGCCTCCTGCGGCCACGACACCCTGCGGGTCCGTCGCCGGCCCCGCGCCGCGCTGCTGGTCTTCGGTGACGAGCTGCTGACCGGGGGCCCGCCGGGGGCCGGCCGGGTCCGCGACGCGCTCGGCCCCGCGGTGCCCGCCTGGCTGCGCCGGTACGGCTGCCAGGTGCGTCCCGCCGACGTGGTCGGTCCGGTGGCCGACACCCTCCCCGCCCACGTGGCCGCGGTACGCGCCGCGCTCGCCGACGCCGATCTGGTCTGCACCACCGGCGGCACCATGCACGGCCCGGTCGACCACCTGCACCCGACGCTGGAGACGCTCGGCGCCGACTACGTGGTGAACACCGTGGCGGTCCGGCCGGGTTTCCCGATGCTGCTGGCCCGGCTGGCCGACGGCGACGGCCGGGTCCGCTTCGTCGCCGGCCTGCCGGGCAACCCGCAGTCCGCGATCGTCGCGCTGGTGTCGCTGGTCGCGCCGCTGCTCGCCGGCCTGCAGGGCCGGCCGATGCCGGTGCTGCCGCAGGTCACCCTGGCCGAGCCGGTCCCGGGGCGGGGCGACCACACCCACCTCGCCCTGGTGCGGTGGGACCGGGTGGCCGGCACCGCGCACCCGGTCCGCCACGTCGGCTCGGCGATGCTGCGTGGCCTGGCGGGCGCGGACGGCTTCGCCGTGATCCGGCCGGGCACGAGCGGCGCGGCGGGCGACCGGGTGCCGCTCGTACCGCTGCCCCTGACCCCGGGGGAGCGGAGATGGTGAGTGTGGGCGGCGTGGTGCTCGGCGCGGTGAGCGACCGGCCGCTGGACCTGGCCGCGCACGAGGCGGCGGTCGCCGACCGCCGGGCCGGCGCGGTGGTCTCGTTCCAGGGCGTGGTCCGCGACCACGACCACGGCCGGACGGTCCTGCTGCTGGAGTACGAGGGCCACCCGACCGCCGAGGCCGTGCTGCGCGAGGTGGCCGCCGAGATCGCCGCCGACCCCGAGGTGTACGCGGTGGCCGTTTCGCACCGGATCGGCCCGCTGGAGATCGGTGACGTGGCCCTGGTGGCGGCGGTCAGCACGGCGCACCGGGCGGCGGCCTTCGCGGCGTGCGCGCGGCTGGTCGACGAGGTGAAGGCGCGGCTGCCGATCTGGAAGCGGCAGGTGTTCGCCGACGGCGCCGAGGAGTGGGTGAACTGCCCCTGACGCTCAGCGCCGCCCGGCCGGCTGGGCCGCCCGGGTGAGCCGGTCGTGGTAGAAGGCCGGCTCGGCGCCGGGGCGCCAGGGCAGGGCCGCGACCAGCACGATGAGGGCGACGGCCAGCGAGTTCTCCATGAGCGCGCCGAACAGGCCGTCCTGGTAGTGGGACACCTCGGGAAGCTGGTGCTCGTACGGCCAGATGGGCGAGATCAGGAAGAGCAGGTAGAGGCCGAGCGCGCCGACCCCGTGCCGGAGCCCGGTCAGGGTCGGGTACCAGATCGGGGGGCGCAGCGCCGGCACTCCGGTGGCCGGCGGCGTGCCGGTGCCCCGGGGCAGCAGGCCGCGGCTCGCCTCGCGGCGGCGTACGGCGGCGTCGGCCAGCACGATGATCGCCGGGATGACCCAGACGAGGTGGTGTGACCAGGAGATCGGGCTGATCACGTTGGCGGTGAGCCCGACCAGGGTGAACGCGGTCAGCTCGTCGCCGTCGGCGCGCGCACTGACCGCCCGGGACAGCCCGAGCGCCAGCATCAGCACCGCGAAGGCCAGCCAGAGCAGGCCGGGCGTCTCGATCGAGTCGTAGAGCCGGGCCAGCAGGCCGGCGAGCGACTGGTTGGCGGTCATGTCCGCGGCGCCGACCCGCTCGGTCTGCCAGAGCACGTCGGTGAAGTACGTCCGGGACTCCGCGCCGACCAGCCCGAACGTCGCGATGGTCACCCCGATTGTCGTGCCGACCGCGGTCAGCGCCGCCCGCCATTGTCGGGTGATCACGAGATAGGCCAGGAACAGCGCCGGGGTGAGCTTGACCGCGGTGGCCAGCCCGATGCCGACCCCGGCCCAGGCCCCGCTGTAGACGAACCGGGCCAGCGCCGAGTCGGCGGTCTCGTGGTGGGTGCCGCGCCGGGCCCGCCAGCGCAGGCCGACCAGGTCCGCCATGATCAGTGCGAAGAGCAGCAGGTTGACCTGGCCGTAGCCGAGGGTCTCCCGGGACGGCTCGATGGCCACGGCCAGCGGGGTGGCGATGCCGACGGTGAACCAGAGCGACCAGCCCAGCCGGTCGACGATGGGGCGCAGCAGCGCGGCCAGCACGACGGCGAGCGCCGCGATGCTGGCCAGGGCGTTGAGCCCGCCGGCGGCGTCGACGGGCAGCCAGGACATCGGCAGCATGGCCAGGGCGGCGAACGGCGGGTACGTGAAGCCCAGCGTGGTGGAGGGGGCGATGAAGTCGTACAGCTCGTTGCCGCTCGCCCACCACACCACGGCACCGTGGTAGATCTTCATGTCGAAGAAGTTGTACGGCCGGCCGAAGGCGCCGATGGCGAGCCATGCGGAGTAGGCGACGGCGGCCACGACGCCGGTCCGCACGACGGTCCGGCGGTCGATCCCCCGTGTGGCGCGCTGGAGGGGAACGAGGCGGTCCATCCGTCTACCGACTGTCGTCGGCATGGCGTGGCCACCCCCGTACCAAGGTCGTCCTGCCCGTCCAGGTCCAGCACGGAGCCTAGAACGGCGCCTCACGTTGCTGCCTCCCGCGTTATGCGACCGTGTCCGATCCCACACGTGTTTTTGACATTTCCACCGCGTTAACGGGTCTCGGACGGTTCAGGTGATTGGTGGCCTTGCGGGGGGTGGAGGCCGTATTGATGCAGGTCAGCCCGGGATTCGGCGGGCGGTGGCCGCCGAGCGTACGGCGATCTTCGCCTCCCGGCGGGCGGTCCGGACCGCGCGCTTCACCGAGCGGCGCGAGTGGTTGATCCGGTGGCCGGTGCGCCAGCGGAGCCCCGGCTTGCCCTCGGTGTCGGCGGCGGCGAGGAGGAGACCGCCGAAGAGCCCGAGGTTCTTCAGGAAGTGGATCTGGTTGTTGTTCCGCGCCGCCGGGTCGTCGTTGTTCCAAAAGGGATGGCCGGCGGCGGTGGTCGGCACCAGGGTGGCGGCGAGGACGAGCGCGGCCGGCCGGGTGAACCGGCCGGTCGCCAGCATGAGCCCGGCGACCAGTTGGGTGGCCGAGTTGGCCCGCACCAGGGTCGCGGTGTCGGTGGGGATGCGGGGGTTGATGTTCTGGAGCAGCGGCGTGACCTTGTCGGTGATCGGCTGCGCGGCCGGGACCAGCCGTCCCGGGTTCCGCAGGTTGCGGGCGCCGCTGACCACGAAGATGCCGCTCAACATGACGCGGGCGAGGGAGCGCACGGGCTTCATGGCTCAGTCATACCCCGTCCCGAGCCTCGCCACCCCTGCAACACTCGAAAGGGATCGGCCGACGTGGACGTCCGGCGCGTACCGATTTCAGCGACCGTCGCGGATGGACCGCCTCCGGGCGGTAAGGTCGCGCGGGTGACGACCCTGCGACTCCGACCCGAGGACCCGGCGGACGAGGAGCCGGTCGCCCGGGTGCTGGCCGCCGCGTTCGCCCGCCCCGACGTGGCCACCCCGCCCGAGGTGGGGCTGGTCGAGGACCTGCGGCGCAGCGACGCCTGGATCCGCGAGCTGGCCATGGTCGCCGAGTACGGCGGCGAGGTGGTGGGCTACGCGCTGCTCACCCGGGTGCAGGTGCGCACCGACGGTGGCGCCTGGCCGGCGTTGGCGCTCGGCCCGGTGGCGGTCGCACCGCACCGGCAGCGGATCGGGCACGGCGCGGCGGCGGTGCAGGCCGCCCTCGACGCCGCGACCGAGCTGGGCGAGCGGCTGGTGGTGGTGCTGGGCGACCCGGCCTACTACCGCCGGTTCGGGTTCGGCCGCGCGGACCGGCTGGGGTTGACCAGCCCGTGGTCGGGGCTGGGCGAGCCGTGGCAGGCGCTGGTGCTGCCGCCGTCCACCAGCGACGAGCCACCGCCCCCGGCCGGCGAGGTGGTCTTCCCGCCGCCCTGGTCGAAGGTCTGAGCCGCGGTCAGGCCGGCTGGGTGCGCAGGTAGCGGCCGAAGTGCGGGACGGTGAAGGCGACCGTGCCCCGCTCGCCCGAATAGATCAGGCCCTTCTTGATCAGCGCGTCGCGGGCCGGCGAGAGGCTGGCCGGCTTGCGCCCGAGCGCCCGCGCGATCTCCGCGGTGGGCACCGCCGCGTCCATGTCGTCGCGGCCGCTCTCCTCCCCGTCCACCAGCGCGAGCGTCGCCATGGCGCGCATGTACTCGCGCTCGGCCGGGGTGGCCCGCTCGAACCGCGAGCCGAAGAAGCCCACGGCCAGCTCCGCCTCCGCCTCGGGCGCGGCGACCCGGACGTCCGCGGCGGTGACCGGCGAGCGGGGCGCGTGGTCCCAGGTGGCCTTCCCGTACGCCTGGACGAAGTACGGGTAGCCGCCGGACTTCTCGTAGAGCAGGTCGAGGGCCTTCTGCTCGTACTCGACCTCCTCCCGCTCGGCCGGGGCGCAGAGCGCCTGGTCGGCGGCGATGCGGTCCAGCCGGTCGATGCGTTGGTAGCGGAAGAGCCGCTCGGAGTACGACTTCGCGGCGCTCAGCACGGCCGGCAGGTGCGGCAGCCCGGCGCCGACGACGATCAGCGGCGCGCCGAGCTGCGACAGCTCGTGGCAGGCGGCGCAGAGCGCGGAGACGTCCTCCGCGCCGAGGTCCTGCATCTCGTCGATGAAGATCGCGATGCCGGTGCCCACGTCGGTGGCCACCGCAGCGGCGTCGGTGAGCAGCTCGACCAGGTCGATCTCGATGTCGCCGGAGTCGGCCCGGCCGCTGCTGGCCGGCACGTCGATGCCGGGCTGCCAGCGGTCCCGCAGCTTCGGGGCGGCCCCGCCGCGCCCGGCCGGGGCGGCGCGCTGGGCGAACGCCTTGAGCACTCCGAGGAGGGCGTCGATCCGGTCGGGGGCACGGTGCCGGGGGGCCAGTTCGCGGACCGCCATGTGCAGCGCGGCGGCGACCGGCCGGCGCAGCGACTGGTCCGGCCGGGCCTCGATCTTGCCCGTGCCCCAGAGGTGGTTGATGGCCTGCGAGCGCAGCGTGTTGAGCAGGACGGTCTTGCCGACGCCGCGCAGCCCGGTCAGCATGAGGCTGCGTTCCGGCCGGCCGCGGGCGATTCGCTCCAGCACCACGTCGAAGACGTCGAGCTCCCGCCCCCGCCCGGCGAGTTCGGGCGGGCGCTGGCCGGCGCCGGGGGCGTACGGGTTGCGGACCGGATCCACGAATCGCACAGTATCGGGCCGTCTAGCGGCGGGGCTAGACATGCGTAGAGGCGACTACCGCGTGTCGGGACCGTCGAGACGAAACTAGGGCTGTCTAGCGTCCACGCTAGACAGCCCTAGTTTTCGCTACCAGGGTCCTACCGTCGCTTCAGACACAGCACGAAGTCGAGGGTGTCGAGCCGGCTGTCGAAGAAGTACCAGTCCGTGTAGCCCTCGACCTTGGCGCACTTCGACTCGGCGTCCTTCTTGCCGCTGGTCGACCCGTCGATGCGGCGCAGCACCTGATAGGTCTTCGCGGCGCACTCGGTGATCACCAGCTTCGGCTCGGCGGACGCGCCCTCGTTGGCGACGCACTGGCCCGCCTTCACGAAGCGCGGGTCGGTCGAGGAGGCCGGCGCCGGCGGGGTGGTGGGCGCGTCGGCCGGCTCGCTCGCGGCCCCGGTCGGGCCCGCGGCCGGCGCGGACGGCGACGCCGTGCCGCCCGTGCCCGCGTCGTCCCGGCCGAGCAGCCAGTAGGCCCCCGCGCCGCCCAGCAGCAGCACCGCCAGCACGACCAGGACCACCAGCAGCGGCCCCTTGCCGCGCTTCGGCGGCGTCGGCTCGGCGTACGGCGGCTGTTCGCCGTAGCCCGGCCCGGCCGGGTAGCCCTGGTAGGGCGGTGCGGCCGGCGGCGGGCCGGCGTTCCAGGCGGGACCCGGCTCGTAGCGCGGGGTCGACTGGTCGTAGCGCTGGGCGGGCGGCTCGTAGTGCGGGGCTGCCGGTTCGTAGTGCCGCGTCGGCGGCTCGTCCCAGCCCCCCGGCTGCCCGCCGTAGCCGGGGTCGTAGCGCGGATCGGCCGGCGGAGCGTAGCCGTCGTCGGGGCGCCGCCCACCCCACGGCTCGGGGGAGCCGCCGCCCGGTGGTCCGAAGTTCGACATGAACGCCCTCCTGCGTACGCCAGTGCTGAGAGGCCGGCCACCAACAGGGGACGCCGACGCCGTGGTCACCGTAGCGTGGTCCACCGATGAGCTCACGCCCCACGAGTGCGACGCCCGCCGTCGACCACGCCGCCGCCCCGGCCCGCCCGGCCCTGATCTGGACCGCGCTGGTCCTGGTCTACGTGCTCTGGGGCTCGACCTACCTGGGCATCCGGGTCGCCGTCGAGTCCCTGCCGCCGCTCACCTCCGCCGCGATGCGCTTCGCCGCGGCCGCCGCGGTGCTCGCCCTGGTGCTGCGGCTGCGCCGCGGGCCGGGTGCGCTCCGCGTCGACCGGCGGCAGCTCGGCTCGGCCGCGCTGGTCGGGGTGCTGCTGCTGGCCGGCGGCAACGGCCTCGTGGTGCTCGCCGAGTCCGGCCCGGAGGGGACCGCCCTGCCCTCCGGCATCGCCGCGCTGCTGGTGGCCACCGTCCCGCTCCTCGTGGTGCTGCTGCGCACGGTGGGCGGCGACCGGCCCCGGCCGTGGACCTTCGCCGGCGTCGCCCTCGGGTTCGCCGGCCTCGTGCTGCTCGTCCTGCCGAGCGGCGGCTCGGGGAGCGTGCCGCTGGCCGGCGCGCTGACCGTCGTGGCGGGCGCGATCAGCTGGTCGGTCGGCTCCTACCTCTCCGGCCGGATCCGGATGCCGGACGACCCGTTCGTGGCCACCGTCTACGAGATGGTCGCCGGCGCGGCGGCGCTCGCCGTGATCGCCGTCGTCCGGGGCGAACTGCACGGCTTCTCCCCCGCCGAGGTGACCGGCCGCTCCTGGGCGGCGCTGGTCTACCTCATGGTGGCCGGCTCACTGGTCGCCTTCACCGCGTACGTCTGGCTGCTGGCCCACGCCCCGATCTCCCTGGTCTCCACCTACGCGTACGTGAACCCGGCGGTCGCGGTGGCGCTCGGCGCGCTGTTCGTCGCCGAGCCGGTCACCGTGCAGGTGCTGCTCGGCGGCGCGGTGATCGTGGCCGGCGTCGCCGTGGTGGTCAGCACCGAGCGTCCGCGCCGGTCCGCGGCACGTCCGGTCGACGGGGCCGCCCCGGAGCCGGCCCGCCGGTAACGTTCCGGCCCGTGTCGGCCGGGCTGGTGACGGGTGTCGCGCTCCTCGGCGCGCTGACCGGCCGGGCCGCCGTCCCGCTGGCCCACCGCTTCGTCGACGGTTCGACCGCCCGGTCCGGGGTCGGCCGGGGCGCGGCGGTGTCGGCCGGCGCCGTGGTGTTCGGCGGGCTCGCCGCCGCGCGGGGCGCGGACCCGGCCCTGCCGGCTCTCCTGCTGGTCGCGGCGGTCGGGCTGGCCCTCGCGACGGCCGACCTGGCCTGTCTCCGGCTGCCGAACCCGCTCGTCGGCGCGGCGGCGCTCGGTGGCGGGCTCGGCCTGGCCGGGGCCGCGCTGGTCGCCGGCACCCCGGGCCGGCTGCTGACCGCCCTCACCGGTGCGGCCATCTCCTTCGCCGGGTACGCGCTGCTCGCGCTGCTGCCCGGTGCCCGCCTCGGCTTCGGCGACGTCAAGCTGGCCGCCGCGCTCGGCCTGCCGCTCGGCTGGCTCGGCTGGCCGACCCTGGGCCTCGGCCTGCTCCTCCCGCACCTGCTGAACGGCGTGGTGGTCCTCGCCCTGCTCGCCGCCCGCCGGGTCCGCCGCGACACCCCGCTCCCGTTCGGCCCGGCGCTCCTCGCCGGCGCCTGGCTGGCGGCCCTGCTCGCCTGACCCGCGCCCGCCGGCGCCACGCCCGCGTGTTGCGCGGCGCACCGTCCGGCTGCGCCGGCCCGGCGAGGTGGCGGTGTCCCGTGATCGCGAAGGCCGCCACCTCGGCGAGCCGGGGCCTCAGATCAACCGGAGCTGGCGGTCCTTGGGGCGGCGGGGCTCGGTGTCGCCGAAGCGCTCGAACAGGCCCGGGTCGATCACGTCCAGGAACGGGGTGGGCCGGCACTCGCGCTCCGACCCGTGCCGCGTACGCCGGGCCGCGTGGCTCACGTAGAGCCGGTCCTGCGCCCGGGTCAGCCCGACGAAGAAGAGCCGCCGCTCCTCGGCCACCGCGTCGTCGTCCGGGTCCTGCCCGGGCCAGCGCAGCGGCAGCAGCCCGTCCTCGGCGCCGACCAGGAAGACCACCGGGAACTCCAGCCCCTTCGCCGCGTGCAGGGTGAGCAGGGTGACCGCCTCGGCGCGCGGGTCGAGGGCGTCCACCTCCGCCCCGGTGGCGAGTTGGGCGAGGAACAGCTCCAGGTCGTCGCCGCAGCGCCGGGCCAGCGGGGTGAGCAGGTCGACCGCGGTGCGGACGTCCTCGGGGCGTACCGCGCCGGAGCCGTCGAGGGTCGGCACGGCGAAGCGCTCCGCCAGGATCTGGCCGGCCAGGCGTACCCGGGCGGCCAGGGAACCGTCGAGCCCCGCGTGCCGCAGCTCGCGGGCGATGGCGGTGACGCCCGGCCGGTCCCGCAGGCGGTCGTGCGAGCGCTTCTGCACGGGAATGTTCGCCCGGGCCAGCGCGTCCACGATCGGCGCGGCCTGCGAGTCGGTGCGGTAGAGCACCGCGATGTCGGAGAAGGACAGCGAGGTGGCCCGCCCGTCGATCCGTCCCGAGTCGAGCGAGCGGTGGGAGAGGCCGCCGACCAGGTCGTCGATGGTGCGTACCAGGAAGTCGGCCTCGTCCGCGACGGAGGTCGCGGCGTAGCGGCCGACCAGCGGGGCCTCCGGGTCGAGCCGGGCCGGGTCGAGGCGGCGGCCGCGGACCAGCGACGACGGCGCGATGGCCTGCACGGCGGCGGCCAGGATCGGCGCCGACGACCGGTAGTTGCGGTTCAGCCGGACCAGCCGGGCGTCGGTGAAGTCCTGGGAGAACCGCAGGAAGTAGCCGACGTCGGCGCCCCGGAACGAGTAGATCGCCTGGTCGGGGTCGCCGATCGCGCAGAGGTTGCCGTCGGCCGGGCTGAGCAGCCGGAGCAGGTCGTACTGGACGGCGTCGACGTCCTGGTACTCGTCTACGAAGATCCACTTCCAGCGCTCGCGGTACTCCCGGACCAGCTTCCGGTCGCCCTTCAGCAGCGCCACCGGCAGGGTGAGCAACTCGTCCAGGTCGACCAGGTCCCGCTTGCGCAGCAGCGCGGCGTACCGCTCGTTGTCCTCGCCGGCCTCCGCGCGGGCCGCGGCCCGGTCGGCGTCGTCGGCGATCCGGAAGTCCGCCGGCAGCCCCGCGGCCGGCGCGTTCTCCCGCAGGATGGTCAGCCCCAGCGCGTGGAAGGTGCCCACGGTGACGTCCTCGGCCACCGGGCCGAGCAGCCCGTCCAGCCGGTGCCGCAGCTCCTCCGCGGCCCGCCGGGTGAAGGTGATCGCCAGGCACTGCTCCGGGAAGACGTTCAGCTCCGCGCAGAGGTACGCGATCCGGTGGGTCAGCGTCCGGGTCTTGCCGGTGCCCGGTCCGGCCACGATGAGCAGCGGGCCGCCCGGGGCCGAGGCGGCCACCCGCTGCATGGCGTCGAGCCGGTCCAGCAGGCCGGTGCCGACCTCCTCCATGCCGGCGAGCATCGGCTCGAACGGCTCG
>NZ_WBKT01000125.1 GCF_008868175.1 Micromonospora sp. AMSO31t | reverse complement strand
ACCAAGATCAACGAGAACGCCTTCAAGCTGGAGAAGCTTCAGCAGCAGCAGGCCAAGCTCGACGTCGACCAGCAGCAGCTGGAGAAGGAGATCGCCGACCAGAAGGCGCCCGGCAACCTGACGGCCAGCGCGACGGCCGGGACACCGGCATCGGGCAGCGCGCACCGCGGTCGGGGGGCCGGACCGCGGCGCAGCGTGCCCCGCGCGGCACCACGTCGACGGTGGCGGCCGACCGGCCCGACCGCCGGGGGGAGACTCGCGCCCGGGGGGCGCGCGAGTTCCCCACCCAGGGCAGCGCCGCGCTGCGGCCGGCCGAGCGCACCACGCCCACCGGCGGCACCACGCCGCGGCTGCGGGTCGCCCCGCCGCCGCCGGTCCGCGTGCCGCGGGCGCCGTTCGTCGGGCTGATCCTGGTGCTCGTGGTCGGCGGGGTGCTCGGCATCCTGGCGGTCAACACCAAGATCAACGAGAACGCCTTCAAGCTGGAGAAGCTTCAGCAGCAGCAGGCCAAGCTCGACGTCGACCAGCAGCAGCTGGAGAAGGAGATCGCCGACCAGAAGGCGCCCGGCAACCTGACGGCCAACGCCCGCAAGCTGGGCCTGGTCGACTCCGACGAGCTGGCCTACATCCGGCTGCCGGACGGGAAGGTGATCGGCGTCCCGCACCCCGTGGAGGGCGCGCCGGCGATCACCAGCCAGCAGGGCAACGGAGGCTGAGCAGTGCCGCCGAGATCGGATGAACCGCGCCGGGACGCCACGGGCTCCCGGCGCGGCTCGTCGCGGGGCGCGGAGCACCGCGAGCCGGGCGTCGGCGGGATCTCCGACGCGCGGGCGTACACCCCGCGGGGCCGGACCATCCGGGAGGGCGGCGGCGCGGCGCGCGCCGGCGGGGGCGCCGAGCAACGGCGTACCCCGCGCAGCAGCCGCTCCGGCGATCCGTTCCGCCCGGCGCTGCAGGTGCTCGACGGCGGCCGGACCGGGGCGACCCGCGCCGGCCGCCGGGAGACCGCGGCCGGTGGCCGGACCGGTGTGGTGCGGACCGTCTCCGCCCGGCCGGCGCGCGAGCCGTTCGACGACGACGAGCCCGCGCCGCCGCGGCGCCGGCCCGGGCCACGGCGGCCCGCGCGACCGGCCGCCCGGCGACCGGTCCGCAAGCCGCGCCGCCCGCCGAAGCTCGCCGACCCGCGCCGCCGGCTGCGGCTCGGCACGCTGCTCGTGCTGGCACTCTTCACCAGCATCGGCATCCGGCTGGTCTACCTCCAGACCGCCAGCACCCCGGCGTACGCCGACGGCGGGCTCGCCAACCGGCTCGCCGTGGTCGAGCTGCCGGCGCCGCGCGGGGCGATCTACGACCGCACCGGCGCCCCGCTGGCGCACAGCGTCGAGGCGCGGTACGTCTTCGCCGACCCCACCCAGGTCAAGAACCCGGCCGCCACCGCCCGGCTGCTCTCCCCGCTGCTCGGCGTGCCCGCCTCCGAGCTGGCCGGGAAGATGAAGCCCCGCAAGCTGCCGGGCGGCGGTTGGTCGCAGTTCGAGTACCTGGCGCGCGGCGTCGACATCGACCGGGCCAAGCAGATCATGGCGTTGGAGCTGGCCGGCATCGGCGTGCACCGCGACGAGCGGCGCGAGGTGCCCGGCGGCGACCTGGCGGCCAACCTGCTCGGCTTCGTCAGCCAGGACATGAACGGCCTCGAAGGGCTGGAGGCGAAGTACGACGACGTCCTCGAGGGCAAGCCCGGCAGGAAGCGGTACGAGGTGGGGCAGGGCGACCTGGCCGCGCCGATCCCGGGCGGCTACAGCCAGACCACCCCGGCCCAACCGGGCAGTTCGCTGGAGCTGACGGTCGACCGCGACCTCCAGTTCAAGACGCAGCGGATCCTGTCCGACGCGATGGCCCAGACCCGGAACAGCGTCGGCGCCGCGGTGGTCATCGAGGTCGGCACCGGTGACGTGCTGGCCCAGGCGAGCTACCCCACCTACAACGCGGCCGACCCCACCAAGGTCAACTCGCCGGCCGACCGCGAGGACGCGGCCACCAGCTTCATCGTCGACCCGGGCTCGATCCACAAGGCGATCACCTACGGCGCCGCCCTCCAGGAGGGCGTGATCACCCCGGACACCACCTTCCCGGTGGCCAACGGCATCACCCTGGGCGGGGTCCCCTTCACGGACACCCACCCGGCCAACGGGCGGACCATGAGCATCCCGGGCATGCTCGCCTTCTCGTCCAACGTCGGCACCATCAAGATCGCCGACAAGCTCGGCCCGGATCGCCTGATCGACTACCAGAAGCGGTTCGGGCTGGGGCAGCCCACCGGCGAGGGCATGCCCGGGGAGGCCAGCGGCCGGCTGCTCCCGGCCAACCAGTGGAGCGGCTCGTCGTACGGGTCGGTGCCGATCGGGCACAGCGTGGACGCCACCCCACTGCAGATGGCCGCCGCGTACGCCGCGATCGCCAACGACGGCACGTACGTCCAGCCGCACCTGATCAAGAACGTGGTCGGCCCGGACGGGAAGAAGAAGCCTGGCGCCGCCCCGGTCACCCGCTCGGTGCTCAGCCCGGCGAACGCGGCCGCGCTGCGCCGGATGCTGGAGGCGGTCACCACGGTCGACGGCCCGGACGGGCGGGCCACCGGCCTGGCGGCCGCGGTGCCCGGCTACCGGGTCGCCGGCAAGACGGGCACCGGCCTGCGCTACGACAACGGCAAGCGCCAGCCCGGCGAGGTCGCCTCGTTCATCGGGATGGCCCCGGCGGAGAAGCCGAGGTACGTGGTGGCGGTCTTCGCCTGGAGCCCGGGCGGCGAGGGTGGGGCGGTGGCCGCGCCGGCCTTCCGGGACATGATGTCCTTCACTCTCCGGCACTACCGGGTGCCGCCCTCGGCGACCAACAAGTCCCCGAAGTTCGAGGTCTTTCCGCACTGAGCCGGGAGGGCGGGACATCATCGGTGAGTGGCGACGAACCACCGGGGCGGCTGTGCGGTCGGAACCGGACGACCGGGTAGGGTCTGACGCCGTGCCCGGCAATCCACGACCCGCCACCGTGAATCCCGTCCGGCTCGGTGACCTCGCCACCCGGCTGGCCGTCGCGCCGCCGGAGGGGGCCGCCGAGGTGGCCGTCACCGGGGTGACCCACGCCAGCCAGGAGGTCCGCCCCGGCGACCTGTACGCGGCCCTGCCCGGTGCCCGCCGGCACGGCGCGGAGTTCGCCGCCGCGGCGGCCGGGGCCGGCGCCGTGGCCCTGCTGACCGACCCGGCCGGTGTCGCGCTGGCCGCCGGAGCGGGCCTGCCCGTGCTGGTCGTCGACGACCCTCGGGCGGTGCTCGGCGAGGTCGCCGCGCGCGTCTACGGCGACCCGACCGCCGGGCTGACCATGATCGGCGTGACCGGCACCGCCGGCAAGACCTCCACGAGCTACCTCATCGAGTCCGGGCTGCGCGCCGCCGGGCACACCACCGGCCTGATCGGCACGGTGGAGACCCGGCTCGGCGACCTGGTGATCGACAGCGTCCGGACCACCCCCGAGGCGACCGACCTGCACGCCATGCTCGCGGTGGCGCGCGAGCGCGGGGTGGACACCGTGGTCATGGAGGTCTCCAGCCACGCCCTGGCCATGGGCCGGGTCGGCGGGGTCCGGTTCGACGTCGGCGGCTACACCAACTTCGGCTCCGACCACCTGGACTTCCACGCCGACGAGGCGGACTACTTCGCCGCCAAGGCGAAGCTCTTCGACGGGCGCTGCCGGGTCGAGGTGCTCAACCACGACGACCCGGCGCTGCGGCCGCTGCTCAAGCCGGCGACGGTGACCTACTCGGCGGCCGGCGACCCGACCGCCACCTGGTGGGCCGACGGGATCGGCGGCGAGGGCTACGCGCAGCGCTTCACCGCGCACGGCCCGGACGCGGTGACCCTGCCCACCGGCGTGGCCCTGCCCGGCCGGCACAACGTGGCCAACGCGCTGCTGGCCGTCGCCACGCTGGTGGCCGCCGGGGTCGACCCGGCCACCGCGGCCCGCGGGGTGGCCACCTGCGGCGGGGTGCCCGGCCGGCTGGAGCTGGTCAGCGGCGACGCCCCGGTGCGCGGGGTGGTCGACTACGCGCACAAGGCGAACGCCATCGAGGCGGTCCTCGTGGCGCTGCGCGACCTGACCGGCGGCCGGCTGATCTGCGTGCTCGGCGCCGGCGGCGACCGGGACCGGGGCAAGCGGCCGGTGATGGGTGCCACCGCCGCGCGGGGCGCCGACGTGGTGCTGGTGACCGACGACAACCCGCGCACCGAGGACCCGGCCGCGATCCGGGCCGAGGTGCTGGCCGGCGCGTACGCGGCGGGCACCGGCGCGCGGATCATCGAGGCGCCCGGCCGGCGGGCCGCCATCGAGGAGGCGGTCCGGGTGGCCGAACCGGGGGACATCGTGGCGCTGCTGGGCAAGGGGCAGGAACGCGGCCAGGAGATCAACGGCGAGGTGCTGCCGTTCGACGACCGGGTGGAGCTGGCCGAGGCGCTGCGCGCCCGCTTCGGCGACCTGGTGGGGCAGCGATGATCCCGCTGACCCTGGCCGAGGTGGCCGCCGCGGTCGACGGCCGGCTCGTCGCCGCCGACCCGGACGCCCGGGTGACCGGCTCGGTGGAGTTCGACTCCCGCAAGGTCACCCCCGGCGGCCTCTTCGTCGCCTTCCCGGGCAAGAAGGTGGACGGGCACGACTACGCGGCCGGGGCGATTTCCTCCGGCGCGGTGGCCGTGCTCGGCACCCGCGAGGTGCCCGGCGTGCCGATGGTGCTGGTCGGCGACGCGCTCGACGCCATGGGGCGGCTGGCCCGCGCGGTGGTCGACCGGCTGCCCGGCCTGACCGTCATCGGGCTGACCGGTTCCTCCGGCAAGACCACCACCAAGGACCTGATCGCCCAGCTCGCCGTCCGGCTCGGCCCGACCGTGGCGCCGCCCGGCTCGTTCAACAACGAGCTGGGGCACCCGTACACGGCGTTGCAGGCCGGGTCGGAGACCCGCTACCTGGTCATGGAGAAGGGCGCCCGGGGGGTGGGGCACGTCCGCTACCTGTGCGAGGTGGTGCCGCCGCGGATCTCGGTGGTGCTCAACGTCGGGGTGGCGCACATCGGCGAGTTCGGCTCGGTGGAGACCATCGCGCTGGCCAAGGGCGAGCTGGTCGAGGCGCTGCCCGCCGACGGGCTGGCCGTGCTCAACGCCGACGACCCGCGGGTCGACGCCATGGCGGCGCGCACGCAGGCCCGGGTGGTCCGCTACGGCGAGTCCGAGCGGGCCGACGTGCGGGCGGTCGACGTGACGCTGGACGGGCGGGGCCGTGCCTCGTACACCCTCGTCACGCCCGAGGGCAGCGCGCCGGTGCGGCTCGGGCTGACCGGCCGGCACCAGGTGTCCAACTCGCTGGCCGCCGCGGCGGTCGCCCGCGAGCTGGGCCTGCCGCTGCCCGAGCTGGCGGTGGCCCTGGGCGAGCTGGGTCTGGTCTCCACCCGCCGGATGGACGTGTTCGAGCGCCCCGACGGGGTGATCCTCGTCGACGACTCGTACAACGCCAATCCGGCCTCCACCGGCGTGGCGCTGCGGGCGCTGGCGAGCATGCGGGGTACGGGGCGTACCGTCGCGGTGCTCGGTTACATGGCCGAGTTGGGCGACTTCGAACGGGAGGGGCACCAGCAGGTCGGCCGCCTGGCGGCCGAACTGGGGGTCGACCGGCTGCTCGTGGTGGGCGAGTCGGCGGCGCCGATCCACGAAGGCGCGACAGCGGTAAGCAACTGGGGAGGAGAGTCGGTGCTGCTCACCGATCAGGCGGCGGCCGTCGAGGTGCTGCGGAGCGAGCTACGTCCGGGTGACGTGGTGCTGGTGAAGGGCTCCCGGTACCGGACCTGGGAGGTGGCCGACGCGCTGCGCGCGGACGCCATGGAAGGTCCGGCCGCATGAGGGCGGTGATCGTCGCCATCGGGGTCGCCTTCCTCATCTCGCTCTTCTGCACCCCGATCGCGATCAAGGTCTTCACCCGGCTGAAGGCCGGCCAGCCGATCCGGGCCGAGGGCCCGGCCATGCACCAGGGCAAGAAGGGCACGCCCACCATGGGCGGCGTGGTCTTCATCCTGGCCACGGTGATCGCGTACGTCGCCGGCCACCTGGCCCTGACCACCCTGCCGGACGCGCAGATCGCCCAGGTCGAGCCAACCATCACGGCGCTGGTGCTGCTGGGGCTCATGGTGTTCTCCGGCGCGGTGGGCTTCATCGACGACTTCCTGAAGGTCCGCAAGCGGCACAGCGGCGGCCTCAACAAGCGTGGGAAGCTCGCCGGCCAGATCCTGGTCGGCGCGATCTTCGGCGTGGTGGCGCTCTACTTCCCGAGCAGCATGACCGACGTCCGCGGCAACGCGACCAACACGGAGACCGTCGGCAGCACCATGCTGAGCTTCATCCGGGACATCCCGGCCCTGGAGATCGGCAAGATCGGCGCGGTGATCGTCATCATCCTGGTGGTGATGGCGGCGACCAACGGGGTGAACCTCACCGACGGCCTCGACGGCCTGGCCACCGGCGCCTCGGTGATGGTCCTCGCCGCGTATGCGCTTATCGCGTTCTGGCAGTACCGGCACTGGTGCGCCGACCCGAACTACCCCGTCGGGGAGTACTGCTACACGGTCCGGGACCCGCTGGAGATCGCGCTGATCGCCGGGGCGGCGGCCGGGGCCTGCGTCGGCTTCCTGTGGTGGAACACGTCGCCGGCCCGGATCTTCATGGGCGACACCGGAGCGCTGGGCCTGGGCGGGCTGATCGCCGGCATGGCGATGTCCACCCGGACCATCCTGCTGCTGCCGATCATCGGCGGCCTCTTCGTGATCATCACGATGTCCGTGGTGATCCAGATCATCTCGTTCCGCACCACCGGCAAGCGGGTGTTCCGCATGTCACCGCTCCAGCACCACTTCGAGCTGGCCGGCTGGAGCGAGGTCAACATCGTGGTCCGGTTCTGGATCATCGCCGGCATCGGGGTGGCCATCGCGCTGGGCCTGTTCTACAGCGAGTTCCTCGCCGCGGTGAGCTGACCGGCTGCCGCTGCGTCACGGCGGGATCCCTGGGTGTTACCAGGGGTCCCGCCGTTTCGCGTTCCGACACGCCGACCGGGCGGTTGCGCCACGGACGGGCGGGTCGAGCCGCCATGATGGGCGGGTGGGGGAGGCGAGAGACACCGAGGGCGCGACCGACACGCAGGCCCGACGGCCGCCCGCGGCGACCCGTCCGGCCGACCCGCCCGGGCCGCTGCTCGGGCTGGACGCGGCGGGCGGGCTGGCCGCGCTGCGTGGCCTGCTGGCCCGGCCGCTGGCCTCCTACTACCTGCTGCTCTCCAGCGCCGGCCTGCTGCTGCTGATCGGCCTGACCATGGTCTTCTCGGCGACCAGCGTGAAGGACTACGCCGAGGAGGGGGACGCCACGGCGTCCCTGGTCAAGCAGACGATCTTCGCGGTGATCGGCGTGGTGGCGTTCTGGGCCTGCCAGCGACTGCCGGCGAAGACGTTCCGGGCCGGCAGCCGCCCGGCGCTCGGCCTCGCGGTCGTGCTGCTGCTCCTGCTCAACCTGCTGGTCGCGCTGGAGGCCCTGTTCCGGGTGAAGGCGATCGGCCCGCTCAAGGCCGAGCTGCTCTGGCTCTACCTCGGCCCGATCTCGGTGCAGCCGGTCGAGGTGGCCAAGTTCGCGCTGGTGCTGTGGGGCGCGCACGTGCTCGTCCGCAAGGGCGCCGCGCTCGGCTGGTGGCGGGAGCTGGCCACCCCGCTGTTCCCGGTCGTCGGCCTGCTCTTCGTGCTGGTCGGCTACAACGACCTGGGCAGCATGCTCTGCCTGCTGGCCCTGGTGGTCGGCCTGCTCTGGGCGGCCGGCGTCCGGAAGCGGGTCTTCGCCACCCTCTCCGCGATCGGCCTCGCCGGCATCGGCCTGCTGGTCGCCGCCGCGTCGCTCGGCGCGGGCTCCGGGTCCCGCGACGCCGAGAACTACCGGCTGGGCCGGCTCACCATGTGGCTCGACCCGCCCGATCCGAAGACCTGCTTCGACGAGCAGCTGCCGAACTGCTACCAGCTCGTCCAGGCCCGCTTCGCGCTGGAGAACGGCGGCTGGTTCGGCGTCGGTCTCGGCAAGAGCAGCGCCAAGTTCGGCTGGCTGCCCGAGGCGCACAACGACTTCATCTTCGCGGTGATCGCCGAGGAGCTGGGGGTGGTCGGCTGCACGGTGGTGCTGGTGCTCTTCGCCGTGCTGGCGTACACCGGGCTGCGGATCGCCCGCCGGGTGGAGGACCCGTTCCGCCGGCTCGCCGCCGCCGGGGTCACCGCCTGGCTGGTCGGCCAGGCCGTCATCAACATCGGCGGGGTCACCGGGCTGCTGCCGCTCACCGGCGTACCCCTGCCCTTCATCTCCGACGGTGGCAGCGCCCTCGTGGTGACCCTGGCCGCGGTCGGGATGCTCGCCTCCTTCGCCCGGGCCGAGCCGGACGCGGCGCGGGCCCTGCATGCCCGTCCGCCGGCCCGGTGGGTCCGACTAGTGTGGGCCCCGTTGCCGCCGCTTCCCGGCCGGCGCCGTCGACCGGCGCCGCCACCGGCGGATCGAGGGTCCGTGCCCCGGTCCCGCTCGCGTCGGCAGGACGACCAGGCCGCGGCCCGCGGCGTCCGGTCCGACCGGGCGCGCGCCGGCACGGCGAGCGAGAGGAGACGCTGATGGGTCCGCTGCGTTCGGTGGTGCTCTGCGGAGGCGGCACGGGTGGGCACATCTACCCGTTGCTCGCGTTCGCCGACTGCCTGCGCCGACACGACCCGAGCGTCCGGATCACCTGCCTCGGCACACCCAAGGGGCTGGAGAACGAGCTGATCCCGCCGGCCGGCTACGACCTGCGCCAGATCCCGGCCTACCAGCTGCCCCGCTCGGTCAACATGAGCCTGGTGCGCACCCCGGACCGGATGTGGAAGGCGGCCCGCGCCGCGGGCAAGGTGCTCGACGAGGTGCGGGCCGACGTCGTGATCGGCTTCGGCGGGTACGTGTCGGTCCCCGGCTACCTGGCCGCGTGGCGGCGCGAGCTGCCCATCGTCATCCACGAGGTGAACGTGCCGCCGGGCGTGGCCAACCGGCTCGGCATGAAGTTCACCAAGAACGTCGCGGTCGGCTTCCCGCACCAGCCGGCGCAGGCCGAGTCGCTGCGCGACGCCCGGGTGGTCGGGGTGCCGCTGCGCCGGGGCATCGCCGGGCTGGACCGGGCCGCCGTGCGCAACGCCGCCCGCGCCCACTTCGGGCTCCGTCCCGACCTGCCGGTGCTCTTCGTGGCCGGCGGCTCGCAGGGCGCCCGCTCGATCAACCTGGCGGTCTCCGGGGCGGCCAAGGAACTGGCCCGCAACGGCGTGCAGGTGCTGCACGTCATCGGCGCCCGCAACGAGCCGGTCTCGGTCCCCAGCGACCTGCCGGTGCCGTACGTGACGCTGCCCTACCTGTCCGAGATGGAGCTGGGCTACGCGGCCGCCGACCTCATGCTGGGTCGCGGCGGCGCCATGACCTGCGCCGAGGTGGCCGCCATCGGCCTGCCCACCATCTACGTGCCGTACCCGCACAGCAACCAGGAGCAGAAGCGCAACGCGCTGCCCGTGGTGGAGGCCGGCGGCGGGTTGCTGGTCGACGACGCCGAGGTGACCCCGGCCTGGGTGGAGCGCACGGTGATCCCGCTGATCCGGGACCCGCAGCGGCTCGCCGCGATGGGCGGCGCCGCGGCCGCGTACGGCCGCCGCGACGGCGACGTGGCCCTGCTGAACTTCGTCTACGAGGCGGTGAGCCGCTGATGGCGGCCGCCGCGACCGGAAGGTACGCCTCATGAACACCGCGCAGTTCACCCCCGCCGGCACGATGACCGCGGAGGACCTGGGCCGGATCCACCTGATCGGCGTGGGCGGCGTCGGCATGAGCGGCCTGGCCCGGCTCTTCCTCACCCGGGGCCTGCCGGTCTCCGGCAGCGAGCTGCGGGAGTGGCCCTCCCTGGCCGGCCTGCGGGCGTTGGGCGGCACCATCCACATGAGCCACGAGGCGACCAACCTCGACGGCGTGGACACGGTCGTCTACTCCTCGGCCATCCCGCAGGACCACCTGGAGATGGCCGAGGCGCGCCGGCGCGGGCTGCGGGTGCTGCACCGCTCGGAGGCCCTCGCCGCCGCGATGACCGGCCGCCGGACCGTGGCGGTCGCCGGCACCCACGGCAAGACCACCACGACCTCGATGGTCACCATGGTGCTCCAGCAGGCCGGCGCCGACCCGTCCTTCGTGATCGGCGGCGAGATCTCCGAGGTCGGCTCGGGCGCGCACCACGGCACGGGTGAACATTTCGTGGTCGAGGCCGACGAGAGCGACCGGTCGTTCCTCATCTACCGCCCGTACGTGTCGATCATCACGAACATCGAGGCGGACCACCTCAACACCTACGGCGACCTGGCCAACCTGGAGGCGACCTTCGCCGAGTTCGCCCGGCTCACCGACCCGGAGGGCTTCATCGTCACCTGCGCCGACGACCCGGGCGGCCGGCGGCTGGCCGAGACGCTGCGGGCCGAGGGCCGCCGGGTCTGGACGTACGGCGAGTCCGCCGACGCCGACCTGCGGCTCAGCGGGATGACCTCCTCCGCGCAGGGGGTGCGCTACCTCGCCGAGATCGAGGGCCGGTCGCTGGGCGAGATCCGGCTCCCGGTGCCGGGGCGGCACATGGGGCTCAACAGCGCCTCCGCGGTGCTCGCCGCGTACCTGCTGGAGCTGCCGATCACGGCCGCGGAGGCCGCGCTCGGCGCGTTCCCGGGCGTGCGGCGGCGCTTCGAGCGCAAGGGCGTCGCCGACGGCGTGCTGGTCTACGACGAGTACGCCTACCATCCGACCTCGATGACGTTGGCCCTGCAGACGCTGCGTGAGGTGGCCGGCGAGGGCCGGCTCATCGTGGTGTTCCAGCCGTACCGGCTCTACCGCACCCGCGACCTCCAGGCGGAGATCGCCGCCGCCCTCGGCATCGCCGACGAGCTGGTGCTGCTGGAGGTCTTCGGCCCGGGCGAGCTGCGGCAGCCGGGCGAGGGCTCGGCCGCGCTGCTGGCGGTGGTGCCGCTGCCGGCGGACCGGAAGGTCTTCGTCGAGGCGTGGGACGACGTGCCGGCCGAGGTGGCCCGCCGGGCCCGGCCCGGCGACGTGGTCGTGACCATGGGCGCGCCGCCGATCTCGCTGATGGGCGACCAGCTGCTCGACGCCCTGCTGGCCCGGACCGGTGGCGCCGCGGCGATCGGCACGGGAGTCGACGCGGACGGCGCGGCGGCCACGGCCGGATGAGCCCCGGCCCGGCCCGTGGCCGCACCCCCGGCCAGGACGGCGGGGCCGGCCGGCGCAGCCCGGCCCGCCGGTGGCAGCTGGTCCGGGCGAGCGCGGACGCCGTACCCCCGTCGACCCGGCGGTTCATGGCCCGGGCCCGGCAGCGGCGGATGCGCGCGGCGCTGCCCTGGGCACTCACCGCCGGCGTGCTGGCGATCGCCGGGCTGGTCGCCTGGACCGTGCTGGGCACCGGACTGTTCGGTGTCCGGGAGGTGCGGGTGGTCGGCGCGACGCTGGTCACCCCGGTCGAGGTGCGCGATGCCGCGGCCGTGCCGGACGACGCTCCGCTGGCCCGGGTGGACCTGGCCGCGACCGCCCGCCGGGTCGGCGCCCTCGCCCCGGTGGAGCGCGCCACGGTGGAGCGGGACTGGCCGGGCGCCCTCGTGATCCGCGTGGTGGAGCGGACCCCGGTGGCCGCGGTGCCGCAGGGCGAGCGCTGGGCGGTCGTGGACCCGGCCGGTGTGGTCTTCCAGAACCTGGACCAGGCCCCCGCCGGGCTGCCGGTCGTCCGGGTCGGCCGGCCGGCCCCCGACGATCCCGGCACCCGTGCCGGGCTGGCCGTGCTGGCCGCGCTCAGCCCGAAGCTGCGCGCCGAGCTGGTCGCGGTGGACGTGGCCGGGCTGGCCCGGATCACCCTGCTGCTGCGCGAGGACCGCAAGGTCGTCTGGGGCGACGCCACCCGCAACCCGGACAAGTCCAAGGTGGCCACCGCCCTGCTCGGTCGGAAGGCCGACACGATCGACGTCAGCGCTCCGGACGTGGTCACCTTCCAGTGATCCCCCGGTCGGCCGACGTGAGCCGGCCCGCTCCACGGGCGACACGCCGGAAAGGTCCTTGGCTCAGCGCTCGGCGGCGCATACGTTGCCCCGAAGAGATCAGTGGTTGACATCGCTCTAAGCCTCTAGTAGAGGGTGAGGGTTTCAGCCGTCGGAACAGCTGGGAGTTGTCCGCCGCTGGTCTGGCCAAGCCGTGTGGGGTCGGCCCATGCCAATCTCGAAGGGAAAGGACCGGAGATGACACCTCCGCACAACTACCTGGCGGTCATCAAGGTCGTCGGCATCGGGGGCGGCGGCGTGAACGCCGTCAACCGGATGATCGAGGTTGGGCTCAAGGGCGTCGAGTTCATCGCGATCAACACCGACGCGCAGGCGCTGCTGATGAGCGACGCCGACGTCAAGCTCGATGTCGGCCGGGAGTTGACCCGCGGGCTGGGCGCCGGCGCCAACCCGGACGTCGGCAAGAACGCCGCCGAGGACCACCGCGACGAGATCGAGGAGGTGCTCAAGGGCGCCGACATGGTCTTCGTGACCTGCGGCGAGGGCGGCGGCACCGGCACCGGCGGCGCGCCGGTCGTGGCGAACATCGCCCGCAAGCTCGGCGCGCTCACCATCGGCGTGGTCACCCGGCCGTTCTCCTTCGAGGGCAAGCGCCGCCAGGTGCAGGCCGAGTCGGGCATCGAGGAGCTGCGCAACCAGTGCGACACGCTCATCGTGATCCCGAACGACCGGCTGCTCGCGCTCGGCGACCGCAACATCTCCATGATGGACGCCTTCCGCACGGCGGACCAGGTGCTCCTCTCCGGTGTCCAGGGCATCACCGACCTGATCACCACGCCCGGTCTGATCAACCTGGACTTCGCCGACGTCAAGAGCGTGATGAGCGGCGCGGGCAGCGCGCTCATGGGCATCGGCAGCGCCCGCGGCGAGAACCGCGCTGTGGAGGCGGCCGAGGCGGCCATCTCCAGCCCGCTGCTGGAGCAGAGCATGGACGGCGCGCGGGGCGTGCTGCTCTCCATCGCCGGCGGCTCCGACCTGGGCCTGTTCGAGATCAACGACGCCGCCCAGCTGGTCACCGACGCGGCCCACCCGGACGCCAACATCATCTTCGGCGCGGTCATCGACGACGCGCTCGGCGACGAGGTGCGGGTGACCGTGATCGCGGCGGGCTTCGACGGGGGCGCGCCGGCCTACAAGGCGGTCGAGCCGTCCCGCAAGACCAACCAGAACCCGCCGACCCAGGCGAACGCGCCGGTGAGCCCGCCGGCCACCATGCCGGCCCCGCAGCAGTCGCCGCGCCGGGTGCTCTTCGACGACGTCGACGTGCCGGACTTCCTCAAGAACGGCTCCTGAGCCGCATCGATGACCGACTCACCGACCACGGTGCGACCCGACCGTCGCGCCGAGCTCGCGGCCGGCCTCGCCCGGGTCCGGGCCCGCATCGCCGACGCCTGTGCGGCGGCGGGCCGGGACCGGGGCGAGGTCACCCTGGTCGCGGTGACCAAGACGTACCCGGCCGCCGACGTGGTCGCGCTGGCCGGGCTCGGGGTGACCGACGTGGGGGAGAACCGCGACCAGGAGGCCGCCCCGAAGGCCGCCGAGGCGGCCGCCGCCGGGGCGGCGCCGCGGTGGCACTTCATCGGCCAGCTCCAGCGCAACAAGGCCCGCTCGGTGGTCCGCTACGCCGACGTGGTCCAGTCGGTCGACAGCGTGCGGCTGGCCACCGCCCTGGACGGCGCCGCGGCCGCCGCCCGGGACCGGCCGCTGGACGTGCTGGTGCAGGTGAGCGTCGACGGCGACGCCGCCCGCGGCGGTGCGCTGCCGGACGCGGCCGACCCGGACCGGGGGCTCGGCGCGGTGGCCGCCGCGGTGGCCGGGGCCGGCGGGCTGCGGCTCGCCGGGCTCATGGCGGTCGCTCCGCTGGGCTGGGAGCCGGACCGGGCGTTCGCCCGGCTCGCCGAGGTGGCGGCGCGATTCCGCGCCGACCATCCCGGTGCGACCGTGCTCTCGGCGGGCATGAGCGGCGATCTGGAAATTGCGATCGGGTACGGCGCGACACATGTCCGCGTCGGCAGCGCGTTGCTCGGAATGCGCCCCACGCTGCGGTAGCCTGACCGCGAAAGAAGCAAATTACAGCAGTGTTGTTCAGGAACGGCGTTCCCGTAGCCGGGGGCCGTGGCGAGCGGACCGCGAATCGCTCGCCAGGGGATTGCCGATCCGGTCCGGTGGGCATCGTTGTCCACTCGTGATCAAGCGACACGGCACGGGGGCGCGTGCCGCACGGCGGACGGAAGGGCGCGGGGATGGGTGCACTGCGCAAGGCGGGGGTCTGGCTCGGTCTCGTCGAGGAGGACGATGAGCGGGCGTACGAGGACGGTGGCTACGACAAGGGTGGCTACCGCGAGTCGCGCTACCGGTCGAGCCGCTACGCGGAAGAGTTCGCCGACGACGAGGACGACGAGTCCGAGGAGCCGCCGGCGAGCCGGGGCCGGGCCGGTGACCGGGGCCGGCTGAGCGAGCGCGCGTCGAGCCGCGCCGTCGAGACCGATCGCGCCGAGGTGGAGCGGCCGGAGCGGACCGAGCGGTCCAGCGTCCGGTCGATCACCCGCTCCGGTGCGGGCGAGACCTCCGGCGCGCTGACCTACCACACCCGCGACAATCTCGCCCTGGCGCCGCAGGCCCAGCCGCGCGAGCGGGCCGTGGTGGAGGACGAGCAGCGCTACCAGATCACCACCCTGCACCCGACCACCTACCGGGAGGCGCGCACCATCGGTGAGCACTTCCGCGACGGCGTGCCGGTGATCATCAACCTCACCGAGATGGACGAGGCGGATGCCCGCCGGCTGGTCGACTTCGCTGCCGGGCTCGCGTTCGGCCTGCGCGGTACGATCGAGCGCGTGACCAACCGGGTGTTCCTGCTCTCACCGGCCAACGTCCAGGTCACCGCGGAGGACAAGGCCAAGATCGCTGAGGGCGGCTTTTTCAGCCTGAGCTAGCCCGCACGACCGAGGGACGTCGCCTGCCGTGTTGTCGATCCTGTTCCAGGTGCTCTATCTGCTCCTGTATTTCTTCCTACTTGTGTTGTTGGCCCGATTTGTCCTCGGCGCCGTTCTGGCCTATGGTCGCCGCTGGCAACCGGGCCGTGGAGCATCCGCGGGACTGGAAGTCGTGTGGAGCGTCACTGATCCGCCCCTGCGCGCGTTGAGGCGTGTGATCCCACCACTGCGAATTGGTACCGTGAGCATCGACCTGGCCTCCCTTGTGCTCCTGGTTATCCTGTTCGTGCTGATGGAGTTCGTGTTTAGGCGCCTGATCCTGGCCTTTGCCTGACCAGAGCGCTTTCGCGGCCGCAACTGACCCGAGGAGTTTCGATGCCGCTGACCCCGGCCGACGTTCACAACGTCGCCTTCAAAAAGCCGCCGATCGGCAAGCGGGGCTATGACGAGGAGGAGGTCGACGCCTTCCTTGACGAGGTCGAGCGCGAGCTCGCCCGTCTGATCGAGGAGAACAACGAGCTGCGCGCCCAGGTGGAGCGCGGCGGTCGGGGCGGGGCTCCCGCCGGCCCCGGCGGCGACGCCCGGCTCGCGGCGGAGCTCAACGACGTCAAGGCCCAGCTCGACCGGGTGCAGCGCGACAAGGCGGCCGCCGAGCAGGCGGCCCGGGCGATGCAGGCCGAGCTGGAGCAGGTCCGCGCCCAGGGTGGCCCGGCGGCCTCCGCCGCCGACGGCGAGCAGCAGGCGCTGCGGGTGCTCATGATGGCCCAGCGCACCGCCGACGACCACGTGTCCGACGCCCGGCGCGAGGCCGACCAGCTGCTCTCCGAGGCCCGTTCCAAGGCCGAGGAGGTCACCCGCGAGGCCCGCGCCAAGGCCGACGCGCTGGAGCGCGACGCCCGCCAGCGGCACCAGGAGGCCATGGGCGGTCTGGACGCCAAGCGCACCGCTCTGCAGAAGCACATCGAGGAGCTCAAGCAGTTCGAGCGCGAGTACCGCACCCGCCTCAAGGCGTACCTGGAGAGCCAGCTGCGTGACCTCGACGGTCGCGGCCAGGGCCTTGAGGTCGAGATGAACCGCTCCGAGGGCGCCCGTGCCGCCGGCGGCAGCAACGGCCTCGCCGCCGCCGGTCTCGCCGGCTCCTACGGCGGCGGCCGTACGGGCTCGCTCGAGTCCGGCCGCTGATCCCGGCGTCGGTGGCCGTCCCCCGCGGCGGCCACCGGCAACGCAGACCGACACGACGCGGCCGGGGGTGAGCCGTGATAGCAGCCAGCATCCTTCTCATCCTCGCCGCGGTCGTGCTCCTGGTGGCCGGGCTGGCCAGTGGGTCCAGCTCGCTGCTGATCACCTCGATCGCGGTCAGCCTTCTGGCCGCCGTCGCCCTCGTCGCGTTCGCCCGCCAGGCGGCCGCGACTCGGGCCACGGCGGGCCGGGAGACCGGGCCGCGCCTCCGCCGGACCGTGCCGGCCGGCCCGTCCCCGGACGGGCCGGAGGTCCCGGTCCCGCACATGACGTCGCCGGTCGGCACCGGTGGACCTGGGTGGCGGCAACCGCCCGGGCCGCCGGTGGCCGACGTCGTCGACCCGCCGGCCGCCGCGTACGGCCCGCCGGCCGACCCGTTCGAGCCCGGCCCGTTCGAGCCTGGCCCGTTCAAGCCCGGCCCGTTTGAGCCTGGCCCGTTCG
>NZ_WBKT01000124.1 GCF_008868175.1 Micromonospora sp. AMSO31t | reverse complement strand
TGGTCGGACGTGATGCGGCCGCGCGTCACCGTGTACGGCCGGGCCACCGGCCCGGCGTCCTCGTCGTACCACGCCTCGTCATGGTCTCCAGTGGTGCGCACCGCTGATCCCGCCTGTCACCGTCCGGATGGGCGGCGACGTGCAGTCCGGCGCGTCCGGCGGGCGGGCCGTCCGGGGGCGGACGGTCCAGGAGGTCGTTCGCCTCGGCCAGCGCGGCGGGGTCCAGGCCGGGCCCGTCGTCGAGGATCACCACGGCGCAGCCCTGCGGCCCCGGCTCGCCGGCGAGCCGGACCGTGGTGTGCTCCGGGGAGCAGGCCAGCCCGTTCTCGATCAGCTCGGCCAGCAGGTGGACGACGTCGGTGACGCCGGAACCGGCGAGGGTCCACGGCCAGTGCGGCGCGACCAGGACCCGGTGGTAGTCCGGCACCTCGGCGACCGCCCCGCGTACCACGTCGAGCAGCGGCACCGGCCGCCGCCAGCGGCGGGCCGGCGCCGCACCGGCCAGGATCACCAGCTTCTCCACGTTGCGCCGGATCCGGGTGGCGAGGTGGTCGAGCCGGAACAGGTCGGCCGTCTCCTCCGCGGTCCGCTCCCGCCGCTCCATCGTGCCGAGCAGGTCGAGCTGCTCGCGCAGCAGTGCCTGGTTGCGCCGGGTCAGCCGCAGGAACAGCTCGCCGGTGGCGGTCTCCGCGGACGGAGAACCTGCCTCGCCCGGGGTGCCATCCCGGGTGACGGTGCCCGAGCGGTCCGGCCCGCCGGCCAGGCGGCGGACGGTGCGGGACCAGCCGGCCAGCACGACGAGCACGGCGATGAGCCCGAGCCCCACCACCAGGCCGGTCCGGGTGACCACCAGGGCGGCGCCCGGCGCGGCCCGCTCGACGCTGCCGCGGGCCGTGGCGGTCACCAGGTCCCGCAGCCCGCTCAGGGCCGGCTCGACGGCCTCCCGCCAGCTCTGCCCACTGATCCCGGCCGTGCCGCCGGGGCCCGGGGCGCGGAGCAGCCGGTCCTCCAGCCGCAGCAGGCCGGCGAACCGGGGGCCCTCCACCAGCCGCTGGTGCTGGTCCCGTCCGCCAACCGGCAGCGCGGCGGCGGCCGTCGTCCGGGCGTACCGCTGGACGGTCACCAGCTCGGCCAGGCGGCGCCGGTCGTCGTCGCCGATCCTGCCGCCGGCCAGGGCGGCGGTCACCAGGGTGTCCTCGCGGGCGAGCAGCTCCCGGGCCCGGGCCAGCGCGACGACGGCCCGGGTCTCGGCAGCCAGCGCGTCCTCGCGCCCGCCCCACTCCGGGCCGTACACCGCGAAGGCGGCGTCGACCAGCCGGTCGTACGCGGCGACCGCGCTGGGCCGGTCGAGCCGGCCGCCGTCCACCTCGGACCGGAGGGTGGCCAGCCCGGTCAACTGCCGGACCAGCTCGTCGGCGCGGTCCCGCACCGCGCCCGCCGTGAGCAGGCGCGGGTCGTGGTCCTCGGTGAACGCGCGTACCGGGGCGACGGCGCCGTCCGTCCGGTCCCGCGCCTCGGCCAGGGCGGCCCGCGTCCGCCCCGCACCGGCGATCGTCTCGGCGGTCAGCCGGCGTTCGAGCTGGAGGTCGAGGATCAGCAGGTCGGTGGGCTGGCCGAGGGTGTCCGCCAGGGCCCGCACCCGCACGAGGTCGGCGGCGTCCCGGCCGGTCAGCACGGCCGCGTACGCCCAGAGGGTCAGCAGCACGGCGGCCAGCGCGGCGAGCCTCAGCCGCAAGCCGGGGCGACCGGGGCGCCACGCCGGCCGGCTCACCGCGGGTCCCGTTCCGGCCACGGCTGCCGGCCGGCGACGGCCGACCGGTCCGCCACGACGGTGCGCAGGAGGGCCAGCAGCTCCGCCCGGTTGGCGCAGTCGAGCCGGGACCGCATCCGTGCCACGTGGTGCTCCACCGTCTTCGCGGAGATGAAGAGCCGGTCCCCGATCTCCCGGTAGGTCAGGCCGGCCAGGACCAGTTCGGCCACCTCGTGCTCCCGGTCGCTGAGCCGGTATCGGGTGGGGCCGGCGTCGGCCGCCGGCGCCGTGCCGTCACTCGCGCCGTCCGCGCGGGCGGGCGACCGGGCCTGGAGCACCCGGGCGCACTCCAGCAGGGTGGTCATGGCACGGCGGTCCGAGGTGCGGATCGCGGCCTGCCCGGCGAGGCGGGCGGCATCCCAGCACAGCCCGGTGTCGTGCAGCCCGCGGGCGGCGGCCTCCACCCGGACGGGGTCCACGACGCCGCGCAGCACCTCGACCCAGACCGTGGCGGCGTCCGCGGCCGCGGCGGCGTACCGGCTGTGGTCGGCGGCGGCGAGCAGGGCGGCGACGTGCCCGTCGGCGACCGTTGGCTCCTCGGTGAGGATGGCGGCGTGCAGCCCGGTCCAGTGCAGCGGCGCGCTCCACAGCGCCGGGCCGCCGAGGCGGTCCAGCAGCAGCCACGCCTCCCGCAGGTACGGCTTCAGCCGGGCCAGGTCGCCCAGCCGGGCGCCGGCGACCGCCAGCTCGCCCAGCGGCAGCAGGGTGAACAGGTCCACCGGGTGCCGGACCACGGCCTCCAGCGCCGGGCCCCATCCGCCTTGCAGCCCCGCCACGTCGCTGTTGCGCCGGGCGATGCCGAGCCGGAGCGCACTGGCCAGGAGCAGGTCGCGGGGCTCCAGCGGCCGGTCGCCGGCCGTCACCGCGGCGAGGCGGTCGGCCGCGGCGGCCGTCTGGCCGCGGACCATCAGGATCCAGGCCTGCAGCAACCGGTGCCGGCGGGCCATCAGCGGCCCACCGATCCCGGTGGTCACGGCCCGGTCCAGCACGCTCTCGGCGATGTCCAGCTCGGCACAGTGGATGGCGGTCAACGCGGCGAGCGCCGCCGGGCTGTCCGGCAGGAGCACCCGCCGCCCGTCGGGCTCCAGCAGCGCGGTGGCCTGCACGAGCCGGGACAGGGCGCTGGTCGGCGCGGCGGTGACGCTTTCGCGTACCCCCTCGGCCGTCAGCCGCGCGGCGCTGGCGTGCAGGGTCGGCGGCCCGCCGGCCGGGTCGTCGGCCAGGTCCACGCCGGCGACCGGGCGGCCGAGGGCGAGGGCTCCGACGGCGGCGAACGCCGCGGACGGTGCGAGGCCGGACCACCGGTACAGCTCGACGCTGCGCTCCACCTGGCCCCGGTGCGCCAGCGCCGTCGCGGCCACCGTGGCCGCCTCCGCCCGGACGGCCGGCGGGGCTGTCGCGAGCAGCCGGTTCGCCAGCCGCAGCGCGGCCTCCAGGTCGCCGGCGAGCGCCGCGGCGACGGCTTGGCGGGCACCGGCCGGGATCCCTCTGGCGGCGGCCGCGGCGAACAGCTCGGCGGACAGCGCCGGCTCGCCGCCCAGCGCCTCCTCGGCCGCGGCCTCCAGCGCCGCGGCCGGGCAGTCGTCGAGCGCGCCGGCCGCGCGCAGCGACCGGACCAGCGGGAGCACGGCCGCGCCACGACCGAGCTGCACCTCGGTGAGGCGCCGCCAGATCGCGCTGCGTTCGGTGGCCGGGCTGAGGGCGACGACCGCCCGCCGCACGATCGGCGCGAGCCGGCCGTCCGCGCCGAGCAGGCCCGCCGCCCGGGTGTACGCCACCAGTTCGTCCACCGAGGCCGGCTCCCGGTCGAGCAGCGGGCCGAGCAGGTCCACGGGCAGCGGGACGCCCGCGGCGACGGCCAGCAGCAGCCGCCGGACGTCCTGCGGCAACTCCTCCAGGTCCGGGCCGAACGCGAGGATGGCCGGCCGCGGCAGCTCGGTCGGCAGGCCGGGACGGCTCGCCGACCCGCGCAGCCCCCGGACCAGCCGCTCGACGTCCCGCGGCACCCCACCGGTCTGCGCGTGCACGAACGCGGCCAGCTCACCTGCCGGGCCGGGGTCGGGCACGCCGGCGAGGTAGTCGCGGGTCTGCTCGACGGTGAACGGGTCGAGCACGAGCTGCTGCCCGTCGCGTTTCAACGCCTCGGCCAGCCCGGCCAGCGCCGCCGGCCGGGGCCACGGGCGGTAACCGACCAGCAGCCGGTGCCGGCCGCCGGCCACCAGCCGGCGCAGCGTCTCGAGCCGCGCGTCGTCGAGCAGGTGCGCGTCGTCGACGAGCAGCACGGTCCCGGGGTCGACCGGGCGGTCCAGGCCCGGGGCACCTTCCCGCACCGTGCCGCCCGCGTCCCGGTGGGCCCGCGCCAGCTCCCTGAGCAGGGCGGTTTTTCCGTGGCCGCCGGGACCCGTCACGCCGACGGCGAGGGGGCGCCCGGGATCCGCCACGACCGCTGCGAGCAGGGCGGCCGGCCCGGTGCCCAGCACGAGCCGGGCGTCGGTGACGGTACTCATGATCATGTCGGTCATCCTTCGCGGTCCCGGCTCCGGCCGCGGGCCAGCGCCAGGCGGGACGCCTTCGGCAGGTTCAGCGGCGTGATCCGGACCGGGGGGCGGGCCGGCGGCTCGCCGTGGTGGGGGTGGTCGGGTTCGGCGTCCCGCCACGCCGGAACGGCCGGCGCGGCGGCACCGACCGGTGCGGTGGCGGGGATCGGCGCCGGGCGGCGCGGGCGCGGTGCCACCACCTGGCAGGCGGCGAGCGCCGCACCGGTGGCGGCGGTCAGCTGAGGGTCCGGCTCCACCTCGACGGGCACGGGAAGCGCGGCGGTGAGCAGTTCGGTGACCAGCGGGACGCGGGCCGAGCCGCCGGCCAGGAGGATGCCGTCGAGCTGCGCCGGCGTGAGGCCGGCGGAGTGCACGGTCTGCGCCAGCAGGTCGACGGTGGCGCGCACCGCGGGCCGGATCATGTCCTCGAACTGCGCCCGGGTCACCGGCACCCGGACGGGGCCGCCCGGCAGGGTGAGCATGACGTCGGCCTCCGTGGCGATGGTCAGCTCCCGCTTGACGCGGTCACATTCCGCCAGCAGCCCGCGCAGGGCCGGCTGGGCCTCCGCGCCGGCGAACTCCCGGCCGAGCGTGGCGCGCACGTGCTCGGCGAGCGCCTCGTCGAAGTCGGTGCCGCCGAGCGTTTCCAGGCCCTGCGGCAGGCCGAACGTCTCGTACCTGCCCCGCGCGTTGCGGCGGACCAGCGCCGCCTCGAACGTGTTGCCGCCCAGGGCGTACACCGCGGCCGTGGTGCCCGGGAAGCCCCGCGCCGCATGGCTCTCGGCCACCGTGACCGTGCGCGGGAGCAGCGTGACGTTCCGCAGGTCGAGGGCCCACAGCGCCCGGTGCAGCAGGTCGCGCCGGTGCGGGCCCCACCCGGCGGGATGGCTCAGCACGACGGCCTCGGGGAACTCGCCCTCGTAGGCGGAGACCCGGTGTACCACCCACGCCGCCAGCTCGGCGACCAGCGTCTCCGGCGGGCACGGCTCGCCGCCGAGCAGGAGGGGCACGTCGTCACCGACCCGGCGGACGAAGTCCCGGGTGGTGCCGCTGCGGTCGTCGGTCGCCGGCTCGCCCACCCGGAGCGCCCCGTCGGGCGCCAGGTGCAGCACCGACGGTACGACAGCCGACCGGCCACCCAGCGTGACGACCTCGGGGCGCGCCCAGGAGTCGCCGCGCCGGCTCGCGACGGTGGCGGCAGTGCCCGTGTTCCCGATGTCCAACCCCAGGACGTACGGCATTCGTTCTTCCTCCACCGCGAGTGGCCTGGGGACGGTGTCGGCACCGTGGCGACCCACCCCCGGCGAACCCCGTGGGCTCCTACGTTCGTACCAGAGATCGCCTCCGACCCGGTACCCTAACTCCGCCCGGCCCGGCTCCCCCTGTCCCCCTAACGCACGAGGGGGCGAGGACCCTAATCGGCGGGGGCGGGTTGCGGGTCGCGCCCCGATGACGACCGGTGGCCCCCCGCCCTAGCGTCACTGTCGCGGCACGACGGTGCTGACGCTACGTTCGAGGAGAAGCCCCCATGGAATCGCACCAGACCCTGCACGACTTCGTGCTCAACCTGCTCACCGACCCCGACGCGCGGTCGGCCTTCGACCTCGACCCGGAGGGCGCGCTGCAGGCCGCGGGGCTCACCGACGTCACCGCCGCCGACGTGCAGGACGTCGTCCCGCTGGTGGTCGACTACGCCCCCGGCGCGGCGGGGCTGGCCCCGGTGGCCCCGGTGGTCGGGCAGCTCGGGCTCGACCCGCTCACGAGCGACGTCACCGACGTGGTCGGCCAGGTCCAGGCGGTGCCGCACCAGATCGGCGTGAGCAGCTCCCACAGCGGGGTGGACGTGTCGGCCGGCGCGCTGGGCGCCATCGCGGTCGACCCGGCCGGCCTGTACGCCGGCGTGGCCCTGGCCCCGGGCATCGGCCTGGGCGTCGGGCCCGGCGGTCTCGGCACCGACCTGACCGCGGTGCACGACGTGGCGGACACCCTCGACTCCGACGTGGTGGGCACGGTGAACACCGCCGTCGACCCGGTCGTCGGGGACGTCACCGGGGCGGTCGGCGACCCGCTCGGCACCACGGCCGGCACCGACCTGCTGCACGACGGCGGCGTGCTCGGCGGCGACCTGGGCGTCCTCTCCGGCACGCAGGCCCAGGTGCACGGCGTCGTCGGTTCGCTCGGCCTCGACCAGACCCTCGGCGGGCTGGGCCTGGGCGACGGCAGCGGCGTGGTCCCGCCGGTGCACGTGCCGGCCACCGTGGACGGTGTGACGCACCAGGTCGACAGCACGCTTACCGGTGTGACCGGCACGGTCAGCGGCGTGACGGGCACCGTCGGCGGCCTGACCGGCGGGCTCACCGACGGGATCAGCGGCGACGCCGGGGCGCACGGCGCGGGGGTCCACGGCGACGCGCACGCCTCGTCCGACGGCGGCCTGCTGGGCGGGCTGCTCTGACGGAGGGCTCAGGCAGGAGCGGGAGGCACGATCCGGCCTCCCGCTCCTTTTCCGTTCACGACCCTCTTGATAATTGAGCCGAAATCCGCACACTTGGTGCGTGATCGCGGGGATCTGGCTGGATGTGCTCGATGAGATCGCCCGTACGTGCGGTGCACACGGGCGAGGCGACCTGCTCCAGACGGTGCGGCAGAAGCGGGTCCAACTGCTGGACCCCCGGCTGCGTGTGCTGGTCATCGGTGAGTCGCAGCAGGGCAAGAGTCAGCTGATCAACGCCATCGTCAACGCGCCGGCCTGCCCGGTCGGCGACGGCCGCACCACCGTGCTGCCGACCGTGGTGCAGCACGCCGAGGTCCCGTCGGTCGCCGTGGTCCAGGCGCCACCCCCCAACCCGGGCCGGCCCGCCGGCGCGGCGCTCCCGGTGACCGGCGAGCGGACCCCGGTGCCGCTGGACCAGGTCGCCGCCGGGGTCGCCGGCACGTTCGGCCGCCGGCCGGGCGGCGGTCCCGCGTATGTCGAGATCGGACTGCCGCGCGCGCTGCTCGGCTCCGGGCTGGTGCTGGTGGACACCCCGGGCACGGAGGAGGCCGCCGCGCTGGGTGCCGCCGGCCCGGCCGCCGCCCCGGCGTGGGCGGACACCGTGCTTGTCGTCTCCGACTCCACCCGGGAACTCTCGGCCGGCGAGCTGACCATGCTGCTGCACGTCGCCCGGTCGCACCCGAACGTGGTGCTGGTGCAGACCAAGACGGATCTCGTGCCGGACTGGCGTGCGGTCGCCGAGCGCAACCGCCAGCACCTCGCCGAGGCCGGCGTGCCGGCGCCGGTCATCCCGGTCTCGGCGGCCCTGCGGCTGCGCGCCGCCGTCGGCGACGACCGGGAGCTGAACGCCGAGTCCGGCTTCCCCGTGCTGATCGGCCGGTTGCAGCGGGACCTCGCCGGCAAGTCCGACCGGCTGGCGCGGGCCGCGGTCGGCGTGATCGCCCGGACCGTGGTGGAACAGCTGGCCGCGCCGCTGCGTGCCGAGCTGGAGAGCCAGGAGGTCGAGGAGCAGTCCGGTCCCATCTCCCGGCTGCACGCGGCGCAACGCGAGGTCGACGAGCTGCGTCGCTGCTCCACGAGGTGGCAGAACACGCTGGCCGACGAGATGGCCGACGTGCTCGCCGACATCGAGTACGACCTGCGGGACCGGACCCGGCAGATCCTGCGCGAGGTCGACGACGCGTTCGACAGCGCCGACCCGCTGGTCAGCTGGGACACGTTCCAGGAGTGGCTGGAGCGCAGCCTCACCGAGGCGGCGGAGGCCAACCACGAGTGGCTGGTCCGGCGCTGCGACTGGGCCGCGCGGCGGGTGGCCGACACCTTCGCCCGGTACGGCGGCGACGTGCTGCCGCCCTGGTCGATGACGACGCCCCCGGACCTCGGCGACGGCCTGCCCGAGCTGGAACGGCCCGCGGTCGACCGGTTCACCACCAGCCAGAAGCTGATCAGTGGCATGCGGGGTTCGTACGGCGGCCTGCTGATGGTCGGCCTCGCGACGACGCTGGCCGGCATGCCCATGATCAACCCGCTGTCGGTGGGGGTCGGCGCGCTGTTCGGCGGCAAGAGCATCCGCGACGAGAGCAAGCAGTTGCTCCGCCGCCGCCAGGCGGTGGTCAAGACGGCGATCCAGCGGTACGTCGACGACTTCTTCGTCCGGGTCACCAAGGACCGCCGGGACGCCGTCCGGCAGGTGCAGCGGATGCTGCGGGACCACTTCACGGCGCTGACCGAGGAACTCCAGGAGGCCATCATCCGGTCGTTCCGCAGCGCCAAGCAGGCCGCCGACACCGACGCGGCCGTCCGCGACCAGCGGCAGCGGGAGATCCGGTTGAAGATGACCCGGCTGGCCGGGCTCTTCGAGCAGGCCCAGCAGTTGACCGGCGCCCGATCCGCCCCGGCGCCGCTGGAGCCCCGGCCATGACGGTCGGGCTGCGGCTGGACGAGGCGGTGTGGGGCCTGCTGCACCAGGCGCTCCAGCACTACCGGGACAACCCCAGGGCGACGGACCACCTGCGGCACCAGCTGGCCCGGCTGGAGCAACCGCTGCGGATCGCGATCGCCGGCCCGTGGCGCTCCGGCAAGTCGACCCTGCTGAACGCCGTTATGGGCGAGGAGGTCGCGCCGGTCGACGGGGTGGACGGCAGCACCGTCTTCACCTGGTACGAGGACGGGCCGCAGCCGAGCGCCACCGCGTACGCGAACGGCCAGCCGCCGCAGGAGCTGGCGATCGCCAAGTCGGCGACCGGGATGCGGGTGGACCTCGTCGGCTGGCGGGCGGGTGAGCTGCGCGACATCGTGGTGCAGTGGCCAACGCGGACGCTGCGCCAGGTCACCCTCATCGACACTCCGGCCACCGGCCGGGACGAGCAGGGCCGGGCGCCGGTCATGGAGCGCGTGCTGCGGGACGCGGACGCGGTGCTGTACCTGACCCGGGACGGCCGCGACAGCGACCTGCGGGTGCTGGAGACCAGCCGGGAGAGCGCCGTCGGGCAGGCCGCCGCCGTGCACGTGATCATGGTGCTGTCCCGGGTGGACGAGACCGGTGGTGGACGGATCGACGGGCTGCTCACGGCCCGCCAACTCGCCCGGCGCCAGCACCGGGACCCCCGGGTGAACGAGCTCAGCGTGCATGTCGTGCCGTGCAGCGGCCTGCTCGGCCTGGCCGGTCGGATCCTCAGCGAGTCGGACTACGCCGTGCTCGCGGCACTGGCCCGGGTGCCGCGGCCGGAGCTGGAGACGCACCTGCTCTCGGCCGACCGGTTCCTCCGCGGCGACCTGCCCGTCCATCTCGACACCGGCGTGCGCGCCGGTCTGCTGGACCGGCTCGGGCTCGTCGGGATCCGGCTGGCGACCACGCTGATCCGCACCGGCTGCGACAGCCGGGCGAAACTCTCCGCCGAGCTGATCCGGCGCAGCGGCCTGACCGAGCTGCGCGAGTCGATGGCCCGCCTCCTCGTCGACCGGCGGGACACGCTCAAGGCGCGCTCCGCCCTGGCGGCCGTCGAGGCGCTGCTGCGGGCCGAGCCCGGCCGGGGCACGGACGAGCTGCTGGGCCGGGTCGAGCAGATCCTGGTCGGGGCGCACGAGTTCCGTGAGCTGCGCCTGCTGGCCGCGCTGCGGACCACCCGGCTCGGCTTCGACGCCGACCTGGCCGCGGAGGCGGCACGGCTGGTCGGCGGCGACGGGGTCGGCCTGGCGGCCCGGCTCGGTGTGGAGCACGACGCGACCGTGCACCGCCTCTGGGACGCCGCCTCGGACGCCCAGTGGCGGTGGCGGAACCGCGCGGAGGACCCGCTGCTACGCCTGGCCCAGCGGCGCGGCGCCCAGGTCGTCGTCCGCAGTTGTGAGGGGATGCTCGCCGAGTTGGCCGAGGGGGGCCGCTGACCGCCGCCGGCGGAGCCAGGCGATCGGGCGGACCTTCTCCAGGGGCAGGAAGCTGGTCATCGCCACCAGATGCGGCGCGAACGAGATGGTGATCGTGGCGATGGTCACCAGGTGGAACGAGTAGAAGAAGCCGACCATGGCCAGCCGCCACCGCTCGGGCAGCAGGAAGACCAGCGGGCTCAGCAGCTCGAAGGCCAGGATGCCGAACTGGGCGACGATCAGCAGGTGCGGCACCTGGGCGATCACGTCCGCCAGGTCGGTGCCGCGCCGGATGATCGCGCGGGCCAGCACGGAGCCGGTGGCCCAGTCCAGGCCGCCGAAGCGGAACTTGGCCCAGGCGGCCAGGAAGTAGGTGCAGATGACCGCGATCTGCGTGACCCGCAGCGCCCAGCCGCCCGCCTCGGTGCGGGTGAGGTCCCCGTGCCGGGCCCGCCCGGCCGTGGGCAGCACGGCCAGCGCGACGAGCAGCCCGACCCGGTCGTGGTCGACCTTGCCGTAGCTCATCGCGACGATCATCCACTCGAAGTAGAGGGCGAAGACCGTCCAGCCGAGCAGCCGGGGCGCCCGGCCGGTGGCGGCGAGCAGCGAGACCGCCAGCAGCACCCAGAAGACGACACCGACCAGGGCCGGGGTGGGGGTGGGCAGCGGGAGCAGCCGGCCGATCAGCAGCGGCTGGTAGAGGTCGCCGGGCACGTCGACCCGGGTGCGTACCCAGGGGGTGAAGATCACCAGGTCGGCGGCGACGAAGAGGTAGACGAGGGTGCGGAAGGCGGCCACCCGGCCCCGCGGGACCGCCTCGGTCAGCCAGCCGGTCACGGGGCGGTCTCCCAGCGCACGGCGGTGCGGTCGGTCCAGCGGCCGGTCGGCCGGCCGCCCTGGATGTCGTACCAGCGGACCACGATGCGGACCTCGGCGAGCGCGGGGGCCGCCGGGTGGCGCTCGGCGTACGCCTCGGCGACCCGGCGGAGCAGGCTCGGGTCGGCGGCGTACCGGTCCTGCTGGCCCTCGATCTCGGCGCGCCGGATGCCGGTGGCGTCCTGGCCGAGCGGCACCACGGCCCCGCTGCGGTCGACGCCCTCGACGCGGGTGTCGGGGGCGGGCGCGTCAGGCGGGTCGGAGGTGGAGTACATCCGGAACGGCCCGAACGGGAAGTCGTCGTCGGTGCCGCGCACGGTGCCGAGGAGGAGCAGCGCCAGCCCGAGCAGAGTGGCGCCCAGCCGGACGGCACGCCCGCGGGTGGTCAAGGTCTCCATCGGCTCGTGACGATACGGGATGAACATGCCCGGAAGGCGTCGGTCCGTCGTCCAGTCATCGCTGCCCGTGTCGCTCTTTCCGGTCCTCCCGGACGACGGCGGCCGGGCCCCCGCGGTGGGGGCCCGGCCGGTGGTGTCGGAGCCGCTCGGCTCGGTGCTTGTCGAGTCGGCTCAGTGCTTGTGGCCGTGCTCGGCGAGCTTCTTGCGGACGTCCTCCATGTCGAGCTGCTCGACCTGCTCGATCAGGTTCTCCAGGGCCGACTCGGGCAGGGCGCCCGGCTGGGCGTAGACGATCACGCCGTCGCGGATCGCCATCACGGTCGGGATGGAGCTGATGTTGAACTTGGCGCCCAGCTCCTGCTCCGCCTCGGTGTCGACCTTGCCGAAGACGATGTCCGGGTGCTTCTCGGACGAGCGCTCGTAGACGGGGGCGAAGCGCTTGCACGGGCCGCACCAGTCCGCCCAGAAGTCGAGCAGGACGATGCCGTCGCGTTCGGTCACCTCGTCGAAGTTGGCCGTGGTCAGCTCAACCGTTGCCATTGCACTCTCCGATCAACGCGGATTTCCTACGTCCCGTGGAACCAGGGTGGATGGCTTGGCATTCCCGTGACGTGCGCGACGAAACACTGCGCAGCGCGTCGGTGACGGAGGGATGCATCGAGCAAGGTCTGTGTACCCCGTCCTGCGGAACGCAAGTGCACGACGCATTTGCGTGACGGGACGTGATGGGAGCGCTTCCAAGGTGATCGCGACCGATTCGCGCTACGAATCGGTAACTTGACGCTTGACAAGCGGGGATTCGACAGGCGGAGATCGCTTGTGGAGTGATCACGAGTCACTACGCGTAGTGTTACGAAAAGATAAATGTGACGTCCGTCTCTGTCGTCACAGTACCGGCGTACGGCAGAATCTGTCGCATCAGAGCGTGGGCGGCGGGTGCCGGGGAGGGCCCCGCCGCTCATTGCGTCTCCACCCGGGTCGATCCGGGTGTGACTTTCCGCACCGGCTGCGCCCCGTCCACCGCCTTAACAAGCGGTAAGGCATGCTGTGCCGAACTCCATCGCCGCCCGTCGAAGGGGACAAGGATGCAGTTCGGCCGCTACTACGAGGAGTTCGAGGTCGGCGCCGTCTACCGGCACTGGCCCGGCAAGACGGTCACCGAGTACGACGACCACCTCTTCTGCCTGCTCACCATGAACCACCACCCGCTCCACATGGACGCCCACTACGCCGAGTCGGCGAGCCAGTTCAAGCGCAACGTGGTGGTCGGCAACTACATCTACTCGCTGCTGCTCGGCATGTCGGTGCCGGACGTCAGCGGCAAGGCGATCGCCAACCTGGAGATCGAGTCGCTGCGGCACGTCGCCCCGACCTTCCACGGCGACACCATCTACGGCGAGACGACGGTGCTGGACAAGCGGGAGTCCTCCTCCAAGCCGGACCGCGGCGTGGTCGCCGTGGAGACCCGGGGCTACAACCAGGACGGCACGCTGGTCTGCGTCTTCCGCCGCAAGGTCATGGTCCCCAAGAAGGAGTACGCGGCCGCCGCCCTGCCCGAGGGGGTCGACCCCGAGCGGCCCAGCTTCCCCGAGCCGCGCTGACCTCTCCCGTACGCCCGGAAGGGCCCCTTCGCCGATCCGCGGGGAAGGGGCCCTTTTCCCGTTCCGGGGCATATGCTGACGCCGGAGGTCACCATGAGCCACTCCGTCGCCGGAGAGCCGCCCTCTGCCGGCCGCCGTGCCGCACCGCTGACCACCGCCGTCTACTCCGCGGCCGAGTGGGACCTGTTGACCGACCTGCCGGGCCGGGTCCTCGTCGCCGCCGCCACGCCGGGTCCGGGCCGTCCGCCGCGTGGCGTCGCCGCCGGGCTCGCCGGGCTGGACGCGGTGGCCGCCGGACGGGCCTTCGACAGCGACCTGGTCCGGGCCGTGGTCGCCGCGATCTACGCCCGCCACGACGGCGCCGCCGACCGGCACGAGCGCCTCACCGACCTGGTCGACCTGCTCGCCGCCGCCCGGGCCGCGGTGCGGGTGCTCCGGCGGCGCGCCGACCCCGCCGACTCGGCGGCGTACCGGCAGTGGGTGGAGTCGGTCGCGGCCCGCGTGTGCCGGGCCGGCGAGGCCGCCCCGAGCCCCGCCGACCGCCGCTTCCTCGACCGGCTCGCGGGCGCGCTCGACCTCCGCTGACCTGCCGGCCCGTGACGGCCGTCCGCCCGGCCGGGCCGTACCCTCTGCAGACCGTGACCGACGACCAGCTCGACGTGGGCGTGGGGCCGTGGCCCGGCGACCCGCCGGACGACCCGCGCTACGACCCGGAGCTGCTCGCCCAGGGCGACCGGCGCAACGTCGTGGACCGGTACCGCTACTGGCGGCGCGAGGCCGTGGTGGCCGACCTGGACCGCCGCCGGCACGACTTCCACGTGGCCGTCGAGAACTGGCAGCACGACTTCAACATCGGCACGGTGGTCCGCAACGCCAACGCCTTCCTCGCCGCCGAGGTGCACATCGTCGGGCGGCGGCGGTGGAACCGGCGGGGCGCCATGGTGACAGACCGCTACCAGCACGTGCGGCACCACCCGACGATCGAGGAGTTCGTGGCCTGGGCGGCGGGGGAGCGGCTGCCCGTGGTCGGCATCGACAACCTGCCCGGCTCGAAGCCGCTGGAGAGCAGCACGCTTCCCCGCCGCTGCGTGCTGCTCTTCGGCCAGGAGGGACCGGGGCTCTCCGAGGTCGCCCGGGCCTCCTGCGACCAGCTCTTCTCGATCGCCCAGTACGGCTCGACCCGCTCCGTCAACGCCGGGGTGGCCAGCGGGATCGCCATGCACGCCTGGATCCGGACGTACGCCGGGCCCCCACCGGAGTGACCGATCCGGCCGCTCCGCTTGACGCCCCGCCGGTCCGGGGTGACCGTGAAGGTGTGAGTGTCGCGGTGAGTTGTCCCAGGTGCGCGGGCCCGGTCCGGGAGCCGGACCTGATGCACGGCGAATACCGGTGCCTGCGCTGCGGTCCCGTGCCGCCGCTGCACGTGCCCGAGCACATCGGTGCCGAGATCATGGCGAGCGTGGTGGAGCGGGTGGCCAACGGCACCGACCCGGCCGGGCCGGGCATGCCGCTCTGGTGCCCGTGGCCACTGCCCAGCGGGTGGACGCTGACCGGGGTGGCCTGGGCGGGGGACGACCGTTCCGGCGTCCGCGCCACGGCGGTGGCCTGCGCCGGCCCGGCTCCGCTCGACGGTGGACCGGCCGACCTGCTCTTCATCGCCGAGGAGCCGGGCGTCGGCCTGGGCTCCCGCCTCGCCGGCCTGCCCGGTCCCGACCCCGGGCCCGAGATGGCGGAGGCGCTGACCGATCCCGGCCCTGGTCACCCCGAGCGGGTGCCGCACGCCAAGATCCGGGTGGGCGGCCACCCCACTCCACTGTGGCCCGTGAATTCCCCGACCGATCGAAGCGCGTACGCCGGCGAGGCTCGGGGAATGTGGCTCCATGCGATAGCCTGGCCGGCGAGTGCGGGTCACCTCCTCGCGGAAGAAGTCGTGCTGCACGACCTCACCGAGTGGACACCGCCCGAACTCGTGTACGGCGCACCATCTCCGTACCTGCACGGGCGGGCCTGACCGGCCGGCACCGGCGAGTTGGAGAACAGACGCAGATATTCACTCTACGACACCATACTGATACTCTGGGTGCCGCTGCGGTAAACGGACCCGGCTCCTCGAGAGGATGGCCCGCTATGGTCAAGAAGGTCCTCACCTGGGCCGGCCTCGCATTCTTGATCTTCTTCATCGCCTACCGGCCGAACTCCGCCGCCGACGTGTTCAAGTCCCTGGGCGGCGGCATCATGGACATCGCGCAGGGCTTCGGCGACTTCTTCACCAACCTGGTCGCCTAACCGCCCATGGGAAGCCCCTCCGGTCCACCCTTCGACCCGGACGATCCCGACCGGGAGCGCCGGGAGCGCGACACCGAGCCGATCCCGCGGATCGACCCCGACGACGGCCCGGGCTTCGGCTCCGGTTCCGGCTACGGCGGAGGCCCCTCCCTTTCGGACGACGCCGCCTTCGGTGACGGCCCGGCCTATGCCGGGGAGGGGCGGTCCGGCCGCGCCTGGATCCGCGACCCGGAGGCCGGCTACCAGAACCCGCCGATCTCCGAGGAGGAGCTGGCCGGCCTGCGCGCCGACGCCTCCGGCATGGCCCCGCGCCGGGTGCTGCCGATGGAGGACGAGCCGAGCGCCCTGGCGGCCCGCTACCTCTTCCCGACGGAGCGCTTCCGGGGCGAGTGGAAGCGGCACTGGGTCCACCTCTCCACGCCGATCATCGTCGGCATCGCGGCGACCTTCGTGCTCGGCTACCTCTCCGGTTTTCTCGCCGGGCGCGACGTCGGGGCGCTGACCACCGTCGCGGTGCTGCTCTGGTTCGCCGTGATGGGCTGGGTCGCCTGGCGGGTCGCCGACTGGTGGTACGACCGCTTCATCCTCACCAACAAGCGGGTCATGGTGGTCAACGGGATCATCACCCGCCGGGTGGCCATGATGCCGCTGGTCCGGGTCACCGACATGAAGTACGAGCAGACGCCGACCGGCCGTGCGCTCAACTACGGCACCTTCGTGCTGGAGTCGGCCGGCCAGGAGCAGGCGCTCCGCGAGATCAAGAACCTGCCCAACCCGAACGAGCTCTACCTGCGCGTCGTGGAGGAGATGTACGAGCCGCAGGCCGTGGAGGCGCGGATCGGCAAGGAGCAGGACGAGGCGAAGGCCGACGACGGCGCCTGAAGGTTTCTGTCCGAACATCGGAGGAACTGCGCACCTTTTGCCGTCGACCCACCCCGCTCTACCGTGGGAGCCTGCCAGGCAGGACGGGGTGTGGAGGTGGGCGTGGCCAGCAGGGATCCGCTGGAGGAGGAGTTCCGCGACTTCGTCGCGGCCCGCTCCGGTGCCCTGCTGCGCACCGCCTACCTGCTGGCCGGCGACTGGGCGACGGCCGAGGACCTGCTCCAGACCGCGCTGACCAAGACCTACCTGGCCTGGAAGCGGCTCGGCGGGATCGACGCCATCGAGCCGTACGCCCGCCGGGTGCTGGTCAACACCTCCACGAGCTGGTGGCGCCGGCGCTGGCACGGGGAACGCCCGACCGAGGTGCTGCCCGAGCGGGCCGGGGTCGACGAGATCGAGCAGCAGCTCGACCGGGACGCGCTGTGGCGGCACCTCCAGGCGCTCCCGGCCCGCCAGCGGGCCGTGCTCGTGCTCCGCTTCTACGAGGACATGTCCGAGGCGCAGACCGCCGCCCTGCTGGAGATCTCCCCGGGCACGGTGAAGAGCCAGACCTCCCGGGCGCTGAACACCCTGCGCCGCCGGCTCGGCTCCGCGGCCGCCCTCGCCCTGCCGGCCGCGCCGGAGGAGACACCCGCGCCGCCCGCCCCGCGTACCCCGC
>NZ_WBKT01000123.1 GCF_008868175.1 Micromonospora sp. AMSO31t | reverse complement strand
TACTCGGCCCCGCCCCGCCGGACCGACCAGCCGGAGGAGCCGTGGGACAGCCCGCGCCGCTGGGAGAGCCGGCCCGTCTCCGGCGAGCCGATCTCGGCCGGCCCGATCTCGGCCGGTCCGATCTCGTCGGCGCCGCGCAGCGACAGCGGCCGGCACAGCGTCGAGGAGGACCTGCCGGAGGAGCCGGACTACTGGCGCCCGCCGGCCCGCTACGCCCCCGACGACGCCTTCGTCGACGACACCCCGACCCTGGTCGACCTGGCCTCCCGGCGGGCCCGGAAGGCCTCCGGCGAGAGCCGGGCGAGCCGGCGCAAGCGGGCCAACGCCAACGCCGACGCGGTGGACGGGGCGTACTGGGCCGGGCTGCGGGGTGAGGCCAAGTGATGCGGACGACCGTGCCGCCGGTGGCCTGCGTCGGCGAGCCCCGGCTCACCGCCGGCTTCGCCGAGTTCGGGAGACTCGACCTGCTCGCACACGAGGAGGTGCACGGCCCCATCGGGCCCGTGGAGCCGGCCGCCCTGCTCCGGCTCGCCGAGGCGATCGACCTCAAGGGCAAGGGCGGGGCCGGCTTCCCGTTCGCCCGCAAGCTGCGCGCCGTGCTGGAGTCCTGCGAGCGGCAGGACCTCGCCGCCGTGGTCGTGGTCAACGCCACCGAGGGGGAGCCGGCGAGTTGGAAGGACAAGGTGCTGCTCACCCGGGCCCCGCACCTCATCCTCGACGGCGCCGCGCTGGCCGCGTACGCGCTGGACGCCGAGGAGATCGTGATCGGGGTGGCCGACGACGACGTGGGCCGGCCCTCGCTCACCGAGGCGTTGCAGGAGCGGCGGATGCCGGTGCCGACCACCATCGTCACCGTGCCGCACCGGTTCATCTCCGGCGAGGGCGGCGCCCTGGTCAACGGGATCAACGGGCTGCCGCACATCCCGCCGGGCACCAAGAAGCGGTCCAGCGACTCCGGGGTGAACAACCTGCCCACCCTGCTCTCCAACGCCGAGACGTACGCCCAGCTCGCGGTCGCCGCCCGGATCGGCCCGTACGAGTACGCCGCGCTCGGCACCGACGACGAGCCGGGCACCGTGCTGCTCACCGTCAGCGGGGCGGCGAAGCGGCCGGCCGTGGTGGAGTGCGCGGCCGGCACCCCGCTGCGGGAGATCCTGGAGCTGTGCGAGGTGCCCGACGGGCCGGGCATCCTCATGGGCGGCTACCACGGCAAGTGGATCACCCCGGAGGCGGCGGCCCGGGCGGAGGTCTCCCGCAAGGGGCTCGCCGCGGTCGGCGGCACCCTGGGCGCCGGCATCATCGTGCCGCTGGCCCGGGACACCTGCCCGCTCGGCGAGGCCGCCCAGGTGGTCCGCTACCTGGCCGGCGAGTCCGCCGGGCAGTGCGGCCCGTGCAAGATGGGCCTGCCCGACCTGGCCCGCGCCGTCGACCTGGCCGTCTCCGGCAGCGCACCGATCGAGGTGGTCCGCGCAGCGGCCGGCGACGTGAAGGGGCGCGGGGCGTGCAGCCACCCCGACGGCACGGCCCGGTTCGCGCTCTCCGCCATGGAGGTGTTCGTCGAGGACCTGCGGCTGCACGCCACCGGCGAGGGCTGCGGCAAGCGGGTCAAGGGCGTCATGGGGCTGCCCGGCGCGCCCGACGCCAACCCGCGCAAGCTCACCCTCGACTGGTCGCGTTGCGACGGGCACGGTCTCTGCGCCCACGTGGTGCCGGACTTCATCCGGCTCGACGGCAACGGTTACCCCGCCTTCCCCGCCACCCCGGTGCCGACCTGGCTGCGGGAGGGCGCGCTCAAGGCGGTCAAGGTCTGTCCCGAACTCGCGCTCCGGCTGGTCAAGGCCGAGTAGCCCAACCCGGAGGAGACGCGGATGCGCTTACGTACCGCCCGTCGACTGGTCACCGCCGCCCTGCTGGCCGCCACGCTGCCCGGCGCGGCGTCCTGCGCGGTCGGGCCGGAGCGGGCCACCCCGGTCGGCGCGGTGGCCCCCGCGCCGGCCGCGTCCGCGTCGCCGGCCGCCCCGGTGGTCCCGGCCCGGGTGCCGGAGACGCTGTCCTTCACGGCGAAGACCCTCGACGGTACGGCGTTCTCCGCCGCCGCCCTGGCCGGGAAGCCGGTGGTGCTGTGGTTCTGGGCGCCCTGGTGCGCCACCTGCGCCAGCCAGGCCTGGACGGTCGCCGAGATCGCCCCGAAATACCGGGACACCGTGCCGATCGTCGGCGTCGCCGGGCTGGGCGAGCAGAAGGCCATGAAGGAGTTCGTCAGCGAGTTCGAGCTGGCCGGCACCCCGCAGCTCGACGACCGGTCCGGCGCGCTGTGGCGCCGGTTCGAGGTGGTCGAGCAGAGCACCTTCGTGGTCGTGGACCGCGACGGCCGCGTCGTCCACCAGGGCTTCCTGGATGGCGAGTCCCTCACCCGGCAGGTCGACGCGCTGGCCCGGGGATGACCGGCGGGCTGCTGCTCGCGCTGACCGCGGGCATGCTCGCCGCGGTCAACCCGTGCGGCTTCGCCATGCTGCCCGCGTACCTGTCGCTGCTCGTCGCCGGCCCCGCCGACGGTCGCGGCGCGGTCGGCCGCGCGCTCGCCGCCACGGCCGGGCTGACCCTCGGGTACGCGCTGGTCTTCGGCGCCTTCGGGCTGGCCGTCGCACCGCTGGCCGACTGGCTGCGCCCCCGCCTGCCCTGGGTGACCGTGATCCTCGGCGTGCTGCTGGCGCTGGCCGGCTGCTGGCTGCTCGCCGGCCGGCGGCTGCCCACCCCGCGACCGTTCGCCCGGGCGCCCCGGCTCACCCGCACCTGGCCGGCCATGGTCCTGTTCGGGGCGGCGTACGCGCTGACCTCGCTGACCTGCTCCATCGCGCCGTTCCTGGCGATCGTGGTGACCAGCCTGCGGGCCGGCTCGCCGCTGCGCGGGCTGGCGCTCTTCGGCGCGTACGCGATCGGGATGGGCCTGGTGGTCGGGGTGGCCGCGCTCGGCGTGGCGCTGCTGCGCGGCCGGCTGGTGGCCGGGCTGCGCGGCGCGGGCGCATGGGTGCCCCGCCTCAGCGGCCTGGTGCTGGTGGTCGCCGGCGGCTACGTCGCCTGGTACGGCTGGTACGAGGTGCGCCTCGCCCGGGGCCGCCACGACGCCTTCGGCGACCCGGTCGTGGTGGCGGCGGCCCGCGTGCAGCAGGCCCTGGTCCGGGCGGTGGACGCGGCCGGCCCGGCCCTGCTCGCGGCCGTGCTGGTGCTGTTGCTGGCGGCCGGCCTGTGGTGGAGACGACGGCGGGGGCCGGACGAGCCGACCCCCGCCGCGCGCCAGGCGGTCAGCGGACCGGGGTGAGCCGGTCCGTGCCGAGCTTGTCGCGGAGCACCTCCGGCACCACGACCGAGCCGTCGGCCTGCTGGAACTGCTCCAGGATGGCCGGGAACAGCCGGCTGGTGGCCAGCGCCGACCCGTTGAGGGTGTGCACGAAGCGGGTCTGCTTGCCGCCCGGCTCCCGATAGCGGATGGCCGCCCGGCGGGCCTGGTAGTCGCCGCCCCAGGAGACCGACGACACCTCCTTGTACTTACCGGTGCTCGGCATCCAGACCTCGACGTCGAGGGTCTTCTTCATGGCGGCGCTGGAGTCGCCGGCCGCCAGCAGGCTGGTCTGGAAGTGCAGGCCCAGCTTCTCGACCAGGCCCTCGACGTGGCCGACCATGGCCTCCAGCGCCGCGCCCGACTGCTCGGGCAGCGTGAACTGGAAGATCTCCACCTTGTTGAACTGGTGGCCGCGCACCGTGCCGCGCTCGTCGGAGTGCGAGCCGGCCGCCTCCCGGCGGTAGCACGGCGTGTAGGCGAACGCCTTCAGCGGCAGCTTCGCGGTCTCCAGGATCTCGTCCTGGAACGCGCCGAGGATCGCCGTCTCCGCGGTGGGCAGCAGGAACTGGCCGCGCGGGGCGGACTGCTTGTCCAGGTGGTAGACGTCGTCGTAGAACTTCGGGAACTGGCCGGCCGCGAAGCCGGCGCTGTCCAGCAGCAGGTGCGGCGGGAGCAGGAACTCGTAGCCGGCCTGGATGTTCTGCTCGATCAGCCAGTTGACCAGCGCCCACTCCAGCCGGGCCCCGAGGCCCGTGTACATCCAGAAGCCGGAGCCGCCGAGCTTCACCCCGCGCTCGTGGTCGACCAGGCCGAGAGCCTTGCTCAGCTCCACGTGGTCCCGGACCTTCTCGACGGCCGGCGGCTCGCCGAAGGTGCGCACGACCCGGTTGGCCTCCTTGCCACCGGCGACCACGTCGTCGGCGGGCAGGTTGGGCAGCTCGCTCATGGTGCTGCGCAGCCGGGACTGCACCTCGTCAAGCTGGGACTCCAGCTCGGCGAGCTGCTTGCGCTCGGCCTCCGGCGCGACCGGCTCCGGCGTGGTGCCGGACCGCTTCGCCTCCGCGTACGCGCGCGCCTCGGCCTTGCGGCGCTGCCGCTCGGCGTCGATCTCCGTGATGAGGGCGCGGCGTTCCTGGTCGAGCCGCTGGATCTCGTCCAGCGCCCGGTTGACCTCGGCGGGATCCAGACGCTTCGCCAGCGCGGTCGCCACCGCCTCGCGATCCTTCCGGATCAACTCCATGTCGAGCATGCTGCTCCGTACGCCTCCGTCCAGGCAGTCAGGTAGGACCCCCAGATGCTACCGTCGCGGCCCGTCGCGCCCGGGCCGGGCGGCGGATGCCCGTTCCCGCGGGTCTGCGGGCGCGCCCGCAGGCCGGCCCGGGCCGTCTCCGGGCCGGCCGGTCGGGCGGATCAGCCGGGGCGGACGGCCGGCGGAGCGGGGCGGCCGGTGAGGAACGCCGTGGAGTGCGCGAAGATCAGCTCGGCGTCGTGGTCCAGGGTCGCGACGTGCCCGCTCCGGGCGAGCGGAACCTCCACCAGGTCCGCGGAGCGGACCCCTTGCCGGATCACCTCCACCGAACGCAGGCCGGCCGGCCCGTCGGCCAGCGAACGGAACACCCTGACCGGCTGCGTGACCGCCGGCAGCCGTGGCCGCACGTCCGCCCACAGCCGGGTCATCTGCTGCACGGCGGCGAGGGGGATGCGGCGGTAGCCCGCGTACCGGACCGACGGGTCCCGCACCTGCGGCCGCTCGTTGGCGATGCTGGGCACCACGTGCCGGAGCACCGGCAGCAACGGCAGCAGGGGATTCTTCATCGTGATCGACGGATTGACCAGGACGACGTGACTCACGGCGGGATGCATGGCCGCCAGCCGGAGCGCCAACGCTCCGCCCATGGAGAGACCGATGACGGCCACCGGGCCGGCCGCCGCCACGTCGTCGACGGCGGCACGCGCGTCGTCGCACCAGTCCCGCCAGCTCACCGCCCGCAGATCCGACCAGCGGGTGTCATGGCCCCGGAGCACCGGCACCGCCACCCGGCGCAGGTGCGGCGCCAGTGCCCGGGCGAAGGGGTGCATGCTCGACGGGGAGCCGGCGAACCCGTGCAGCAGCACGGCCCCGCCGGCCACCGGCCCCGTCACGCCCACCCCGGTGCGAGCCCGGTCGTGGCGCCCGCCCGGGCCTGCACCTCGGCCACCTCACGCAGGATCCGGCGCTCGCTGCCGTACGGGCCGCCGAGCATCGCGCCGACGGGCAGCCCGTCCACCACGCTGACCGGCACGCTGACCGCCGGCATCCCGGCGATGTTGTACATCGGCGTGAACGGCATGAACCGCGTCATGGCCTGGAAGTTCTCCTCCTCGTCGCGTACGCGGCGAAACGCCCCGCGCACCTGCGGTGGCAGCCCGAGCGTGGGTGTGACCAGCAGGTCCACCGTGCCGAAGACCATGTCCTCCAGCATCCGGGCCACGCCGCGGAACAGGGTCAGGCACTCGTGCAGGCGTGCGCCGCTCACCCCCCGCCCCTGCTCGCGCAGCCAGCGGGTGAACGGGGCGAGGTTGCCCTCGTCGTCGACCTCGAAGGAGGTGGCGACCACCGACCACACGTCCCGGAAGGCCGCGGCCACCGCCACGTCCTGGCCCAGGTCGACCCGGACCAGCTCGTGCCCGGACTCCTGCAGGCTCACGGCCAGCTTCTCCGCGGCGGCCGCGCACTCCTCCGCCACCGCCAGGTCCGGCACCATCGGGTCGGTGGTCAACCCGATCCGCAGACGCCGCCCCGGGTCGCGCCACGACCGAGCGGTGGTCAGGTCACCCGCCATGGCGCCGGCGATCACGTCCAGCAGGGCGGACGCGTCCAGCGCGTTCCGGGCCAGCACGCCCGGCACGGACAGGCCGGTGGGCGCGGGGTCCGAGGGCCCGCTGCTCACGGCGCCGTTGCTGGGGCGCACCCCCACGAGGCCGCAGCAGGAGGCCGGGATGCGCACCGAGCCGCCCGCGTCGGTGCCGAGCGCCAGCGGCGCCAGGCCCGCGCTGACCGCCGCGGCCGAACCGCCGCTGGAGCCGCCCGGCGAGAAGGCGGACCGCCACGGGTTCGCCGTGTCCCCGCCCACGAGATTCTCGGTGTAGCAGGGCAGGGCGAACTCGGGCAGGTGCGTCTTGCCCAGGATGGGCAGGTGCGCCCGACGTAAGCGGGCCACCACGTTGTCGTCGCCCACCGCCTCGTCGTCCCGCTCCGCCGAGCCCCACCCGGTGAGCACGTCCTCGACGTCGAGGTTGTCCTTCAGCGCGATCGGCACCCCGTGCAGTGCGCCGACGTTGCCCGGACCCACCGCGCGGAGCACCGCGTCGGCCTCCTCGGCCTGCCGGAGCGCGAGGTCCCCGGTGACCGTCACGAAGGCGCCCAGCTGCGGGTCCAGCCGCCGGACCCGGTCCAGGTGGTGCGCGGTCACCTCGACCGACGTCACCGACCCGGTCCGGATCAGCCGGGCGCACTCGATCGCGGACAGTTCGTGCAGCGCGGTCACGAGACCACCTCCCCCGACTCGGCCTGGCGGCGACCGCGCCGGCTGGCGGACAGTCGCGCCACCAGCCCTCGTTGCCAGGACTCGTCGTGGCCGCCGGCGAGCCCTTCCTCGATGGCGTCGAGATAGGTACCGAGGTCCTCCGGCACCAGGCTGGCGAACGGCACCGCCGGCACCGGCACCAGGTAGCTCGACCACATCAGCGACGTGTGCGGCAGCCGGGGCCTCGTGTCCGGGATGACCAGCGGATCGAACCCGATGAGCCGGAGGTGGCGCAGGGCGCCGTTCTCGCGGCTGTCGCCGATGAGCAGGGGCCGGCCCATCGCCAGCACCGACCGGCCCAACGCGAGGATCAGGTGCCAGGGCACCCGGTCCCGCAGCTGGCCGGCGGGCACGTCCCCGGCCCGCACGAACCGCTTGATCTCGAAGACCTGCTGGGTGGTCAGCCCCCGCTCGGCGAACGGGGCGAGCAGGTCCACGCCGTGGGCGGCCTCGACCGGGAAGCGGCTCCGGGCCGGGTCGTCCAGCCGTCGCGGCAGCACGTCCCGGGAGCCGAGCAGGCCGACGTAGCCGAGGATCCGGCCGTCGGCGTCCAGGCACACGGTGTGGACGACCGTCGAGTCCGGCGGCTCCGCCAGCAACGCGGTCTCCCGCGCGGTGCGCGAACTCATCATCGACAGGTCGATGAACTCGGCCAGCCGGAACCCGAACACGGCCCGCAGGTGGCGTTCCTCCACGGCGTCGGAGCTGAACGCCACGGTGGTGAGCCCGTCGCCCAGCTGCTCGACCCGGCAGAGCGCGGCCGTGCCGACCGTCGTCGCAAGGTCCGGGTAGCGCAGGGAACGGTGCAGGGCGACCAGTGCCCGCGCGTACGTGAGGTCCAGCGGTCCGTCCCGGTGCTGGTCGCCCGGGAGCGCGGTGAGTTTAGAAGTCGTCATCGTCGTCGTCCCGGTAGAGGCAGTCGGTGATCGCCAACGCCAGCGCCTCGGGCGTGCCCTCGAAGATCCGGGTGCCGAACGAGTCGCGGAGGACCTTCTCCAGGCCGTAGGACCGCATGTAGCCGCGAGAGCCCATGAGCGCGACGGCGGTGCTCGCCGTCTCGACGGCCACCCGGTCGGCGAAGAGCTTCGCCATCGCCGGCTCCCGCTCGGGCGCGGGCAGCTGCGTGTCGACCTTGACGGCGGCACGCTGGTAGAGCAGCCGCGCGGCGTCGACGTCGACGGCCATGTCGGCCAGGCGGCGCGCGGTCATCTGGTGTTCGCGGAGCAGCTTGCCGCCCTGCACGCGCTCGCCGGCCCAGTGCACCGCCAGGTCGAGCGCGTGCCGGGCGATGCCGGTCGAGATCGCGGCGACGGAGGACCGGGCCATGTTGCCCTGCGCCACGTTGATGGCGGCACCCTGGCACTCGCCGCCGACCACGTCGCGCGCCGGCACGTGGACGTCGTCGAACCACAGCTCGCTGCCGAGGCAGTTGCGGTAGCCCATCTTGTCCAGCACGTCGCCGCGGCGCACGCCGGGCGCGTCGAGCGGCACGATGACGCAGGTCAGGCCGGTGGCGCCGGGGTGACCTTCGAGGTTGGCGTAGACGGCCGAGAAGGTCGCCACAGCGCCGTTGGTGATGAACCGCTTGTGACCGTTGAGCCGGTAGCCGTCCCCGTCACGGCGCAGCGTCGTGCGCATCCGGGCGTCCGGGAAGTGCTGCGGGATGACCAGGTCGCTGCCCGCCTCCTCCTCGGCGACCGCGTTGCAGGCCAGGACCGCCCGCGGCCCGGCGAAGTCGGACAGGTAGCGCTGCTGCAGGTCGGGGTCGCCGGTGAGCAGGACGGGGGTCTGACCGAGCATGGTGGCCCCGAACGCCAGGGCGATGCCCGGGTCGGCCGCGGCCAGCTCCTCCATGGCCATGGCGAGGCCGAGCACCCCGACCCCCAGCCCGCCCAACTCGCGGGGAAGCAGCGCGCGCGTCAGCCCGATGTCGTGCCCGGCCTGGATGACCTCCCAGTCGAACTCCTCGGCGGCCTGCTGGTCGAGTCGCACGGCGCGCGGCGCGAGAACCCCCTGGGCGAAATCGCGGACCTCGTCCACGAACCGCTGCACCGACCGGGGGATCTGGTCGAAGTTCAGGTCCGTCTCGGCGGGCTCCGCCCGCACGGTGGTCGCCGTCATTTCGCGGCCCCGTCCACGAGGCCCTGCGCCGCGACGAGCTGCGGGTAGCGGTCGAAGGCGGGCTGCAGGATCGGCACCAGTTCGAGGACCTTGGCCACCTTGCCCTTGATGCGCACCTTGCCCAGGGCGACGGCCGCAGGCATCAGCAGGGTGCCCGACCACAGCCGGTGGGCGGTGTCGCAGCTCATCTTGATGGTCACGGAGGCGTCCTCCGGGGCGTCGTCGCCGAGACGGACCTGGTCCGGCGTGACGTGGATGACGCAGTCCGGCTTGGTCTGCACCAGGCGGAGGGTCAGGTCGGCGTCCCGCAGCCGCTCGGTGAACTCCTCGTCGGCGGTGAGAATCGTGAACAGCTCGCCGAAGACCGCGTAGGCGGTGGACGAGTCTGGGTAGACGGACATGGCGATTCCTCCCCTAGAATCGATGAACATCGATATATTTGCCCCGGAAGGGGGCGATGGAGCGCTGCCCCGAAGAGGGCGGCAGTGGAGCGTTCGCCCCCGGAGGGGGGCGATGCACGGGCGCCGGGCGGCTCAGTGGCGGCGACGGGCTCCGCGGGTCATGGCGAGCAGCAGGCCGGCCACCTCGACCGGCTGGCGGAGCCGATCCCACCGCCGCTCGCCGGACGGCATGGCGAGACGGTGGACGTCGACCGTCGCCGACGAGGGCACCGGTCGCCCGGTCACGAGGCGGAGGGTGAGCGTCGCCGCCAGGACGCCGAACATGTCGGCCGCCTGCACCAACTGCGGGAAGGTGAACTCCTCCCGATGCAGGCCGCGCCGGATCAGGCCGACCAGGTCCCGCGGCACCTTGCGAGCGGGCACCAGTCGGGCGAGCAGCTCCCACAACGGCATCTCGTCGAGCTGTTGCCGGGTCACCGCACCCCCGAAGAGCCGCTGCTCCCGCCGGTAGTCGTAGACCCGGACGTACTGCGTGCCCGACATGTCCCATCCGGTCATCAGCGGCAGGCCGCGGGCCCGGACCCGCTCGTGCAGCAGGCCCTTCGCCGTGAGCCCCGAGCGGGTGGTCACGTCGACGCCGTCGATGACCACGTCGACGCCGGCCAGGAGCGCGTCCACCGTCTGCTCGGTGACCCCGTCCTGGGCCACGTCGACCACCACGTGCGGGTTGATCGCCCGGGCGCGGTCCGCCGCCACGGCCGCCTTGTTGCGGCCCAGGTCGTCGACCGTGGCGTTCTGCCGGTTGAGGTTCGTCAACTCGTAACTGCCCGGGTCGGCCAGCGCCAGCGACCGGAAGCCGAGGCGTACCAGCGGCTCCACGGCGGCGCCGCCGATCGACCCGCAGCCGGCCACGAGGATCCGGGCGGCGGAGATCCGAGCCTGGTCCGCCGCGTCCACGACACCCCGGTTGCGGTCGACGAAGATGCGCTGGAACTCCTCGGGCGACAGGGCCCGCGCCGACTCCGGCGAGCTGACGTCCTGGTCGACCACCGCCCCGGTCATCGCGTCTCCCCGGTCAGTGCGGAATCCATCGGCAGGTCGTGCGGCGCCGGCCGCGGCGTGAGCCGCGAGGGAACCCAGACGAGCACCAGCAGCGCGCCGACGAGCAGCACCGCGATGCCCACCCCGAGGGTCACGTGCATCGCGTCCACGAACGCGTCCCGCGCGCGGTCCGCCAGCGCCAGCGCCTCCGGGCCGGGCGCACCGCCCGCCGGGGACCGACCGCCGAGGGCGAACAGCGTCGCCCCGAGGGAATCCCCGGCGCGCTCGCGTTGCCCCGGCGGCAGCGCGTCGAGGACCTCGGCGGCCCGGTCGCGGTAGGCCATCGACAGCACCGAGCCCATCACGGCGACACCGAGCGCCGCGCCGACCTGCCGGACCGTGTTGTTCACCGCGCCGCCGACTCCCGCCTTCTGGGTGGGCACGGCGGACATCGCCAGCGTGGTCGTGGCGCCCATGACGAAGCCCATGCCGAGGCCGGCCACCAGGAGACTCACCTCCAGGCGCCAGAGCGGTGACGTGGCGGTGGCGAGGAGCAGGCCGCCGAACGACACCGCCAGCAGCACCAGGCCCCCGCTCACGGTGAGCCGGAAACCGTAGCGCCGCACCATCCCGGCGCTGGTGACGGCCGACAGCACGCTGCCCACCGCGACCGGCAACAGGATCAGGCCCAGCTCCAGCGGAGTGTGGTCGAGCACCAGCTGCACGTAGAAGACCAGCAGGAACGTCCCGCCCGTGAGGGCGAAGAACGCGAGCGACACGGCGGTGGTGCCGCCCGCGAACGGCGCGCTGCGGAACAGGCTCACGTCGAGCACCGGGTGGGCGGTGCGCCGCTCCACCAGGATCAGCACGACGGTCAGCGCGAGGCCGAGCGCCACCATCCCGGCGGACGCCGGCGCGAACCAGTCGTTGTCCTCGCCGGCCCGGATGACCCCGTAGACGATCGCCGCGATCGCGGCGGTGGACAGCAGCAGACCCGGCAGGTCGAGGTGGAACCGGGCGGTGGACCGGGATTCCCGGGCCACGACGAACAGCAGCGCCAGGCAGGCGGCCGCCACCGGCACGTTGATAAGGAAGACCGAGCCCCACCAGAACCGCTCCAGCAGTGCGCCGCCGAGGATGGGGCCGAACGCCACGGACAACCCGCCGAGCGCCGCCCAGATCCCCATGGCCTTGCCGTGCTCGTCCTCGGGTACCGCGTGTTTGATGATGGCCAGGGTGGCCGGCGGCACGACCGCACCTCCGATGCCCATCACGGCACGCCACAGGATCAGGGCGTCCGGGCTGTCGGCGAAGGCCGAGAACGCCGAGGCGACGGCGAACACGGCAAGGCCGACGGCGAGGGTGCGCCGCCGCCCCCACCGGTCGGCGATCACGCCGGCCGTGAACATCAGCGAGGCGTAGACCAGAATGTAGGAGTCGACCGCCCACTGGAGCTGGGAGTTGTCGGCCCGCAGGTCCCGTTGGATGGCCTGCAGCGCCACGTTGAGGATGGTGTTGTCCATCATCACCATGAGGAAGCAGGCGCCGACGACCACGAGCAGCAGGCCCTGACGTTCCGATCTCGTCGTCATTGTGATGTGTTCCTTGTCTAGTCGTTGCTGTAGGCAGGGCGCCGGTCGGCGCGCGACAGGTCGGTCCCGGACTTGAAGATCCGCCGGTGCACGTGCGAGCGCGGCAGCCGGTCCGCGGTCGACCGGCGCAGGTCGGGCACGGCGAAGGAGCGGCGCAGCCACCGGTCCTGGCCGTCGTGCCGGGCGGCGAAGCCGGTGCGACCGTGCACCGCCTTGTCGTTGTCGACGATCAGCAGGTCCCCGGCCTCGAGGACATGGCCGACCAGGTTGGTGAGCATCGCCCGGCGCAGGCTGGCCAGCGCGCGCCGGCCCTCCGGGTCCTCAGTGGTCATCGCGTGGAAGTCGACGCACAGCTCCGGGTCGAAGGGCGACCCGCTGAGCACCGGGACCGGCCCGGCGTAGACGTCCTCCCGCTCGCCGACGAAGGAGCTGGCCAACCGGATCCGGTAGATCGGCTGGGTGAGCACCTCCCGGGTCCCGCCGTCCAGCCCGGCGAGCGCGCGGCGGATGCCACTGGCCAGCGTGAGCGCCACCCGCTCGTGATCCGGCCGGAGGGCGAGCAGGCTGATGAAACGTGGCCGCTGCGGGTGGAACCCGTCCTCCGTGTGCAGCTCCAGGAAGCAGCTGCCGGTGTTCTCCTGCCGCTTCTCGGCGCCGAGCACGGGCGCGACGTCCTGGATGATCCGGCCCGCCTTCTCGTCGGCGTACGAGATCACGTCGCCGAGGATGTTCATGACCGCCAGCTGGGTCATCGTCGCGACTTCGAGCCGTTGCCAGTCACCGTCGTAGTTGCCCTGCTCGGGAGTGGGCGGCAGCACGTCGTCGATCGGCACGTTGCGCAGCAGCAGCATCCCGTCGGGGTTGCTGCGGTAGCGGAACTGGGTGAGTGCGCGCACCAGCGCTTCCGGACCCTCCCGCAGCATCCGCAACTTGCAGTCGACCATCAGGTCGTCGTCGTCCAGGTGCAGACCCGAGGGTCGGCTCGCGTGCCGGGCGGCGACCCCCCGCGCCACCGCCCGCAGGCACTCGCGGTCGTCGTCGGCCAGCACGAAGGCCGCGCGCTGCGCCTGCCTGACCGGCCACGAGCGACCCTCGTCATCCGTCACCATGGCGACCTCATCCATCGACACAGGTCCTCCCCCGTCTCAGTCAACTGATCACGCTCAGGATCCTGATCACGAATCACACTACATCAATTGCTCGGGACGGACGGGGAAACGCAATGTCAGGTCGTCGACATCTCGGCGGTGAATGATTGAACGAAGCGCACATATGCGATGGAGCAACGCCTCGCACGATATCGCCGGCTCGTGTCGAGCCGCCGGGACAACTGACGACGCAAATTTCCCGGCTGGCGTTACTGCCGGCCGCCGCCTCCGTCGGCGGCCGGGGGAGCGGGCGCGGATCGGCAGGTCGGCGGGCTGGTACGCGCTCCGGCGGGCGGCACGGCGGGCGAGGCGTGCTCTGTTCGGCCTCGCCGAATCAGTCAACGAGGTTGCGTAAATGTGACAGGCAGCCGCCTTCTCGCGGCACCCTTTCGCGTCCGCCGTCGACTAACGGACAAAATTATGAATCCGCTGTTTTCACTACTTCCGGACGAGGTCGAGTGACGCGCCTAACATTTCCGCGGTGGCGCGCCGCGGACCATCGGAAGTCACTCGTCGGACGGCGTCCGCGCGGACTTCCCGGGGTCGTCGAGCACCCGGCGGGCACGCTCCAGCAGGTGCCGCAGCGCGGTCAGTTCGTCCCCGGTGAACTCCTCCTCGTAGCGGGCGTCGACCTCACGGGCGGCGAGGTCGGCCCGGGCCAGCAGGGCGGCGCCCCGACGGGTCAGGGTCAGCGCCATGACCCGCGGGTGGATCGCCGCGGGAGTCCGCTGGGCCAGCCCGCGCTTCTCCAGGGCGGCGGTCACGACGCTCATCGACTGGGGCGTGACCCGGCAGAGGCGGGCGAGTTGGGCGCTCGACGACCCGGGATTGCAGCGCAGCATCAGCATCGCGGTGTACTGGGTCACGGTGAGGTCGAACGGCGCCAGGCAGTCCGCCTTCCGGACGACCATCACCGACGCCGCGTGCTGGAGCAGGGTGCTGACCCGCCCGTTGATCTCCTGCTGCCGCGCCACGTCCGCCCTGCTCGTCGTGCCCACTGACGGTTCCTCCCCGCGCCTGTCCGTCCCGGCCGGTGCCCGCGGACGGCCGGCCTCCCGGCCACTGTCGCACGGCGGACGTGGACCCGACACTCGACACAGGCACCCTGAGCAGCGGATCGGCCCGACCTCGCGGCCGGCCGCCGCCCGCCGCGCGGCGATCAGCGTCCCGGAGTGCGGACCGGCACGAGGCGCGTGGGAGGGCGGACCGGCACGGTCCGCCTCAGAGGCGGACCGGCATGAGGATGGAGAACGCGTCCCCGTCGTCGGGGCGGCGCACGGCCAGCGGGGCGATCGGGCCGTCCAGCTCCAGCACGAGCTGGCCCCGACCGCCGGCGTCCAGGGCGTCGAGCAGGTACTCCCGGTTCACGCCCACCCGGAGGCCGTCCGGGGCGTCGGGCCCGAGCACGCACAGCCCACCCCGGTCGTCCAGGCCCAGCACGACCACCTCGTGGTCGACCCCCGCGTACTCGCGGAGCAGCACCGGAGCGCCCTCGGCCGTGAGCGCCCGCCGCAGCGCCCCCACGTTGACCGGGATCCGGTGGCTGGGCGCGCCGCCGACCTGCCCGTGCAGCAGCCGCCGGTAGTCCGGGAAGTCGTACGGGAGCGCGGCGGCGGTCACCGGCCGGCCGGCCACCGCGACCTCCACCCGGTCCGGGGCCACCGTGAGGTGCGCCTCCGGGGTGGTCCCGGCGCCGGTGTCGAGCAGGGCGCGCAGCTCGTCGACCGCGTCCACGGGCAGCAGCGCGTGGACGGGCGGGCCGTCGACCTTCCCGCCGGCCCGGGCCACGGCGAGCCGGTGCCGGTCGGTGGCGACCAGCCGGACGCCGTCGGGTTCGACCTCCAGCAGCACGGCGGAGAGCACCGGCAGCTCCGGGTCGGCGCCGACGGCGAACCGCACGGCGTCCACGGCGGCGGCCAGGTCGGCGCGGGACAGCACGAGTCGGGTGGTGGTCATGGTCGTCTCCTCCGGATCGATGAGGGTGCGGATCCGGGAGAGCTCACGGCGGGCGTCGGCGAGGCCGTCCTCCAAGCGGCGCAGGTGCGCGTCCAGCAGCCGGTGCACCACGGCCGGCCGGTGCCGGTGCCGCAGCGCCTCGGCGATCCCGGCCAGCGGCATGCCGACCCGGCGCAGCCCGGCGACGAGGCGGGCCGGGGCCACCTGGTCGTCGGTGTACCAGCGGTAGCCGGTCGCCGGGTCCACCAGCGCCGGCACGAGCACGCCGGACCGGTCGTAGAACCGCAGCGCGCTCACCGTCAACCCGCTGGCCCGGGCCAGCTCGCCGATGCTGCGCAGTTCGCTCTCCACGACGCCGGATCCTGGGCCCTCGACCCGGTCGAGGGTCAAGCGGCCAGCACCCGGAACGTGATCCCGGCCCGGACCAGCCGGTCGAGCAGGGCGTCGCCCATCGCGGTCACCGGGGTCACCTGCCCGGCGGTCGGAGGCAGGTCGTCGAGGGCCAGGCAGAGCGCCGACTCGGCGAGCATCTTGGCGGTCTCGTCGTAGCCGGGGTCGCCGCCGGCCACCTCGGTGCGTACGGTCCGGCCGCCGCCGGTGCCGACGAACCGGACCCGGAACCACGACTTCGCCCGCTGGGCGGCGCTCGGTCCCTGGCCGGAGGACAGCCGGCCGAGCAGCCAGCGCCGGGTCGGCGGCAGCTTCACCAGCCCGACCACGCCGGCCAGGCCCACCCCGGCGGCCAGCACGGTGGGCAGCCGCTTCACGGCGGCGAAGTGGCGGTAGCGGAAGTCCGGGCCGTACTCCGGGCGGGCCGCCGCCGACCGGCGGACCACCTGCGGGTCGATGGTGGGCAGCGGCACCGCCCACTGCCCGAACTCCTTCACCCGGCCGACCCGGCCGGGCACCGCCCGGACCCGCCGGCCGTCCGGGCGTGGCTCGACCGCCCGGCGTGCCTTCGCGGCCCGGCTCATCTCGCCCGTGCGGGAGAACGCGGTCAGCGCCGAGTGGTACGTGCCGGCCGAGAACCGCCCGCCGGCCCGGACGTAGCCGTCCACGGTGACCGGCCCGTCGGTCGGCAGCTGCTTGACGGTGAACCAGGCGCCCAGGTCGTGCGGGATCGAGTCGAAGCCGCAGGCGTGCACGAGCCGTGCCCCGGTGCGCACCGCCTCGGTGTGGTGCCGCACGTACATGAGGTCGACGAACTCCGGCTCGCCGGTGATGTCGAGGTAGTCGGTGCCGGCCGCGGCGCAGGCCGCGACCAGCGGCTCGCCGTGGTGGACGTACGGGCCGACGGTGCTGGCGACCACCCGGGCGCTCTCCGCCACGGCACGCAGCGACGCCGGGTCGGTGACGTCGGCGGTGAGCAGGGGCAGCCCGGCCAGGCCCGCGTCGATGGCGGCCAGCCGGTCGCGTACCCCGGCCAGCTTGTCCGGGTTGCGGCCGGCCAGCGCCCAGCGCAGCCCGTCCGGGGCGTGCCGGGCCAGGTACTCGGCGGTGAGGCCACCGGTGAAACCGGTGGCGCCGAAGAGGACGAGATCGTACGGGCGGTCTTCGCGCATCCGCCGAGTGTGCCACCGGCGGCCGCCCGGATCACGGGGCGAGGAGGGTCCGTTCAGCCCGGCCGCTCCAGCCGGGAGCGGTCCGCCCGCAGCACCTCCCCGGTCTCCACGAGCTGCTTCGTCTCCCGCAGCGCCTGCCGGAGGAACCGGCCGGGATCGTCGCCGACCAGGTGGGCGGCCAGCCCCGGCAGCATCGACTGCCCACCGGCGGGCAGGCGGGCCGCCAGCTCGGTGCCGCGCCCGCCGGTGGGC
>NZ_WBKT01000122.1 GCF_008868175.1 Micromonospora sp. AMSO31t | reverse complement strand
CGGTTGACCATTCTCCCGCACGGGGCACCGGCACCGCCGACGTGTCCCGGGAGGCGGGCGCGGGGCGGTCCAGCGCCCGGGTGAGCTGGCCGAGGTAGCGGTCCAGCCGGCCGTCGACCAGGGCCGCGGCCAGGTCGGAGCCGCCGACCGCGGCGATCTCCCCGGCGTACGGGCGGACCAGCGGGACGGTCCCGGTGACCAGCCGGCCGGCGGCGGCGCCCACCTCGGCGGTGCCGCCGGGGCGCAGCCCGAGGCAGAGCAGCATGTCGTCGCGGTAGCCGGGTGGCGCGACGGGCAGGTCCAGCGCGGCGGCCAGGGCGGCCCGGCGGGACACCACCCGGACCGAGGGATTGGCCAGGCGCAGCACCGAGGGGCAGAGCCGGGCCAGGTCGGCGGCGGCGAGCCGCACCCCCACCGGGTCGCCGGCCCAGCGGGCGCCGGCCACCTTGCCCAGGGTGGCGATCAGCTCTTCGAGGCGGGGCTCGTCGGCGGGCTGGCAGAGCACCGGCAGGTCGATCCGGCGCCGCCACTCCGGCGCCGCCCAGAGCAGCCGGGCCGGCGCGGTGACCGGCAGCCCGAACGCCCAGTCGGCGGGCTGGCCCAGCCGGTTCACCCAGGAGCGGACGTCGCGCGCGGCCACGGAGACGTGCACCAGGCGGCCGTCGAACTCGGCGAGGTAGGCGCGGCGGGCGGCGTAGGGGGTGCCGTTGTAGGCCGGCCCGGCCGCCCTCGTTTCCGTGTCGTCGGTGCCGGGGCGGGCCGGACCCGCCGCCCCACAATCCGGGGCGGCGGGTCCCGTCCGCTCGTCGTCGGCGGCGACCAGCACGTCGACGTCGACGTCGCTGTGCTCGGTGGCGGCCCGCCGGGCGTGGCTGCCACGCAGCATGATCCCGACGGCGGGACGGTCGGCGGCCTGCCGGAGGCGGGCGGCCCAGTCGTCGAGGAATCCAATCTCGGGCAACGGAGCGGGACCCACGGCGTCATGGTGCCGGACGCCCGATCTTGGCGCAATGACCGATGGCGGACTGGCTGTCCGCTGCTGGGCCTAGTGCCCGACCGTTCGCATTCCTGCCGGCGTGTACCTTTCCCCGGCGACGGCGCCGGCGGGCACCGCCCCGCCCAGCCGGTCCCGCTGCTCCGGGGTGAGCCGCACGTCGGCCGCGGCGGCGTTCTCCTCCAGGTAGCGGACGCGCTTCGTGCCGGGGATCGGCAGGACGTCCTCGCCCTGGGCGAGCAACCAGGCCAGCGCCGCCTGGGCGGGGGTGCAGCCCAGCTCTACGGCCACCGCGCGGACCGCCTCGGCCAGCCTCAGGTTGGCGTCGAGGTTGCCGTCGGCGAACCGGGGCACGGTGCGCCGCCAGTCGTCCTCGGCGAGCTGTTCGCGGCTGGTGATGGCGCCGGTGAGCAGCCCCCGCCCGACCGGCGAGTACGCCACCAGGGACACGCCCAGCTCCCGGCAGGTGGTGAGCATCTCCCCCTCGACGTCCCGGGTGAACAGCGAGTACTCCATCTGGACCGCCGAGATCGGGTGGACCGCGTGCGCCGCCCGCAGGGTCGCCGGGCTGACCTCGGAGAGGCCGATGAGCCGCACCTTGCCGGCCTGGACCAGCTCGGCCAGCGCGCCGACGGTCTCCTCGATCGGGGTGTCCGGGTTGCGGCGGTGCAGGTAGTAGAGATCGATGGTCTCGATGCCGAGCCGGGCCAGCGAGGCGTCGCAGGCCTCCTTCGCCCAGGCGGCGCTGCTGTCCACGTAGGCGCCCGGGCTGCCGGTGCCGCCGAAGCTGTCGCCGCTGGTGCGATTGCCGAACTTGGTGGCCAGGAAGACCTCGTCCCGCCGCGCCCGGACCACCGGGCCGAGCAGCCGCTCGTTCGCCCCGAAGCCGTACATGTCGGCGGTGTCGAGGTGGTTGACCCCGAGGTCGAGGGCCCGGTGCAGGGTCCGGGTCGACTCGGCGTCGTCGGCGCCGCCGTAGGCGAAGCTCATGCCCATGCAGCCCAGCCCGATGGCCGAGACCTCCGGGCCGGTGGCGCCCACCCGTCGCGTGATCATGACAGTTCCTCCTCCGCCCGGCGGTACGCGTCGATCTTGTAGTCGAGGACCTTGAGGTCCTCCTCCAGCTCGGCCATCCGGGCCAGCACCCGGCTCCGGTGCGCCTCGAACAGGGCCCGCCGGGCGCCGAGCGTGCGGTCGCCCTGCCGGGCCAGTTCGGCGTAGCGCCGCATGTCCCGCACCGGCATGCCGGTGCGCCGCAGCCGGGTGAGCAGGAACAGCCAGTTGACGTCGGACTCGGTGTAGCGCCGGCGGCCGGCGGAGTCCCGGCCGACCGGGGCGACCAGGCCCTCCTGCTCGTACCAGCGCAGCGTGTAGGTGGTCAGGCCGACCCGTTCCGCCGCCTCACCGACGGTGAGGCTCATCTCCCGCGTGCTGATGTCCACGCACCCAGGCTTCCAGTTCGAGGGCACTCGAAGTCAACCTTGCGCCCGACCGGACAACTCATCTAGCGTTGAGTTCAACGGTTGATGAGTTTTTTGGAGGCGGGCGTGGACGACACGGTGTCGGTCCGTGACCTGGTGGTCGAGCGGGGCGGGCGGCGGGTGCTCCAGGGCATCTCCTGCGTGGTGCCCCGCGGCGCGGTCACCGGGCTGCTCGGGCCGAGCGGCAGTGGCAAGACCACCCTGATGCGCGCGGTCGTCGGGGTGCAGACGGTCGACTCGGGCACGGTCACCGTGCTGGGCCGGCCCGCCGGGGCGGCTGAGCTGCGCCGCCGCGTCGGCTACCTGACCCAGGCGCCCAGCGTCTACGCCGACCTGACCGTCCGGGAGAACGCGCGCTACTTCGCGGCCCTCCACGGGCGGGACCACGCCCACGCCGACCAGACGGTCGCCGACGTGGGGCTGGCCGGCGCGGCCACCCAGCTGGTCGGCAACCTCTCCGGCGGCCAGCGCAGCCGGGCCTCGCTGGCCTGCGCCCTGGTCGGCGACCCCGAGCTGGTCATCCTCGACGAGCCCACCGTGGGCCAGGACCCGGTGCTCCGGGCCGACCTGTGGGCCCGGTTCCACGCCATGGCGGCCGCCGGCACCACGCTGCTGGTGTCCAGCCACGTGATGGACGAGGCGGGCCGGTGCGACCGCCTGCTGCTCATCCGGGACGGCCGGCTGGTCGCCGACGACACCCCGGCCGCGATCCGCGCCGCCACCGGCGTGGACGACCTGGAGGAAGCGTTCCTTCGATTGATCAAGGCGAGCGAGCAGGAGGGCTCGGCATGAACCCGCACATCCTGGCCGCCACCACCGGGCGGATCCTGCGCCAGCTCCGGCACGACCGGCGGACCGTGGCGCTGCTCGTCGTGGTCCCCACGGTGCTGCTCACGCTGGTCTATTTCATGTACGTCGACCAGCCCACCCCGCCGGGCCAGCCCACGGTCTTCGACCGGGTGGCGCTGATCATGTTGGGCTTCTTCCCGTTCATCATCATGTTCCTGGTGACCAGCATCGCCATGCTGCGAGAGCGCACCACGGGCACCCTGGAGCGGCTGCTCACCACCCCGCTGGCCAAGCTCGACCTGCTGTTCGGCTACGGCATCGCGTTCGGCCTGGCCGGCGTGGTCCAGGCCACCGTCGCCTCGGCCGTGGCGTACTGGGTGTTCGACCTGACCACCGCCGGCAGCATCGGGCTCGTGATCATGATTGCCGCGGTCAACGCCGTGCTCGCCGTCGCGCTCGGGCTGTTCTGCAGCGCCTTCGCCCGCACGGAGTTCCAGGCCGTGCAGTTCATGCCGGTGGTGGTCGCCCCCCAGCTGCTGCTCTGCGGGCTCTTCGTGCCGCGCGGCGAGATGGCCGGCTGGCTCCAGGCGATCAGCGACGTGCTGCCCCTGTCGTACGCCGTCGAGGCGCTCCAGGAGGTCGGCGCGCACGCCGACCCGACCGGGACGATGTGGCGGGACGTGGCGATCGTCGCCGGGGCGGCCGTGGCGGCGCTGGTGCTGGCCGCCGCGACGCTGCGGCGGCGCAGCGGGTGATGGCCCGGCGCACCGGCCGGCGGCCGGGCAATCCGGACACCCGGGAGGGCATCCTCGCGGCGGCCCGGGCGGCCTTCGCCGAGCGCGGCTTCGACGCCGCCTCGATCCGGTCGATCGCCGCCGCCGCGGGGGTGGACCCGGCGCTGGTGCACCACTACTTCGGCACCAAGGAGGAGCTGTTCCGGGCCACCGTGGCGATCCCGGTCGACCCGGCGCAGCTCGTGCCCGCCGTGCTGGCCGGTGACCCGGACGGGGTGGGCGAACGCCTGGTCCGCACGTTCCTGACCGTCTGGGACTCGCCCGTCGGCGGGGCGGCCGTGGCCCTGCTCCGCTCGGCGGTCAGCAGCGAGTGGACCGCCCGGCTCCTGCGCGAGTTCCTGGTCACCCAGGTGCTGCGGCGGGTCCTCGTCCAGCTCGACGTCGACCCGGCGCAGCTGCCGCTGCGGGGCGCGCTGGTGGCGACGCAGGTCGCCGGCCTGGCCATGATGCGGTACGTGATCCGCCTGGAACCGGTCGCCTCCGCCGACCCGGAGACCCTGGTGGCCACCATCGGCCCGACCGTCCAGCGCTACCTCACCGGCGACCTGGACTGACTCGTCAGCGGGTCTGTTCCAGCCAGGAGGCGTACAGCAGGGCGTAGACCGACTCCGGATCCCGCAGCAGCTCGTCGTGCGGGCCGCGCTGCACGATCCGCCCCCGGTCCACCACGATCACCTCGTCGGCGGCCTGGGCGGTGGAGAGCCGGTGGGCGATGGCCAGCGTCGTCCGGCCCCGGGTGACCGCGTCCAGCGTGCGCTGGAGGCGTACCTCGGTGGCCGGGTCGACGGCGCTGGTCGCCTCGTCCAGCACCAGCAGGTCGGGATCGGCCACGTACGCCCGGGCCAGCGCGACGAGCTGCCGCTCGCCGACGCTCAGCGCCTCGCCACGCTCGCCCACCGGGGTGTCCAGCCCGGCCGGCAGCCCGTCCAGCCAGTCGGCCAGCCCCAGCTCGGTGAAGGCGGCGGTGAGCTGCCCGTCGGTCAGCTCGGGGCGCGCGAAGCGGACGTTCGCCCCGACGGTGGCGTCGAAGAGGAAGCCGTCCTGCGGCACCATCACCACCCGGGAGCGCAGCGACTCGAAGCGCACCTCGCGCAGCGAGACCCCGGAGAGCAGCACCTCACCCTCGGTGGGGTCCATCAGCCGGGTGAGCAGCTTGGCGAAGGTCGTCTTGCCGCTGCCCGTCTCGCCCACCACGGCCACCCGGCTCTTCGCCGGGATCTCCAGCGTCACGTCGTGCAGCACGGGCGGCCCACCCGGGTAGGCGAACGTCACCCCGGCGAAGCGGATGTCCAGCGGGCCGGCCGGCAGCTCCCGGCCCTGCTCCCCCGGGTCGGCCACGTCCGGCGCGACGTCCAGCACGTCGAGCACCCGGCGCCAGCCCGCGATCGCGTTCTGCGCCTCGTTGAGCACCTCGGTGGCGATCTGCACCGGCTGGATGAAGAGCGTCACCAGGAACAGGAACGCGGTGAGCTGGCCGATGGACAGGGTGCGGTCGACGCCGAGGTTGACGCCGACCACCACGACGCCCGCGAGGGCCAGGCCGGCCGCCAGCTCACCGACGGAGCTGCCCACGATGCTGATCCGGATGGCCCGCTGCTGGGCCCGGCGCTGCCCCTCGATGGCCGCGTCCAGCCGCCGGGCGGTGCGCCCGGAGATCCCGTACGCCCGGATCACCGGCGCGCCCACCACGCTCTCGCCGATGGTGCCGAGCAGGGTGCCCATCCGCTGCCGGACCAGCCCGTAGGCGCCCGCGAGCCGGCGCTGGAGCAGCCGGATCACCAGCACCGCCGGCGCGAAGGCGACGAGCACCACCAGGGTCAGCTGCCAGGAGTAGGCCAGCATCACGGCCGTGGTCACCACGAGCTGGCCCAGGTTGACGATCAGGATCACGCCGCCCCACTGGAGGAACTGGGTGATCTGGTCGACGTCGCTGGTGACCCGCGAGACCAGCGAGCCGCGCCGCTCGGACTGCTGGTGCAGCATGGACAGGTCGTGCACGTGCCGGAACGCCCGGGTCCGCACCCCGGCCAGCGCGGTCTCGCTGACCGTGAACAGCCGGCGCATCATCAGGTAGCCGCAGGTGGTGGTGACCACGAGCACGGCGGCGGTGATCACTACCGTCACCGTGACCACGTCCAGGTCGAGGCCGCCCACGATGCCGTGGTCGATGCCGCGCTGCACGGCCACCGGCACGGCGACCCGGCCGATCATGTAGATCAGGGCCAGCGCCAGGGTGCCGGCCAGCCCGGTCTTCAGCTCCGGGGAGAGCGCGAGCCCGCGCCGCAGCGTCCGCCAGGTCGACTCGGTCCGCTGTTCGGCAGCCACACTTGTCACCGCGCCGCTCTTCGTTCGCGACTGCGGGGCTCGCAGACCCGGCTCACTCCTCGCGCTCACCGGTCAACCTCGGCTTCCAGGCCGGAGGTCAGCGGGGTGACCTCGTCGTACGTGCGGGTCTGCTCGCGTTCGTGCTCGGCCTGCTCGTAGGCGGTGACCAGGTCGGCGTAGCCGGGGACGGTGGCGAGCAGGTCGCTGTGCGTGCCCCGGGCCACCACCCGGCCGTGCTCGACGTAGATCACCTCGTCGGCGAGCGCGATGGTGGCCCGCCGGTAGGCGACCACCAGGATCGAGGCGGGCGCGCCCCCGTCGGCCGGGGCGCGCAGCCCGGCCAGGATGGCGGCCTCCACCCGCGGGTCGACGGCGCTCGTGGCGTCGTCGAGCACCAGCAGCCGGGGCCGGCCGGCGATCGCCCGGGCCAGGGTGAGCCGCTGCCGCTGCCCGCCGGAGAGCGAGGTGCCCCGCTCGCCGACCATGGTGTCCAGCCCCTCGGGCAGCGCGGCCACGAAGCCGTCCGCCTCGGCCAGCCGCAGTGCCGCCCAGACCTCGTCGTCGCCGATGCCGGCGCGGTCCAGGGTGATGTTGGCCCGCACGGTGTCGTCGAAGACGAACGGCACCTGGGCGACCAGGGCCACCGTCGAGGCCAGCGAGGCGGCGGTCAGCTCCCGCACGTCGACGCCGTCCAGGGTGACCGTGCCGGTGCGCGGGTCGACCAGCCGCACGGCCAGCGAGGTGATGGTGGACTTGCCGGCGCCGGTCGGCCCGACCAGGGCCACCGTCTTCCCGGCAGGGACGGTGAAGGTGACCTCGCCGAGCACCTCGGTGCCGGGCAGGTGCGCCTCGGCCGGCTCGTACCCGAAGTGCACGTCGTGGAAGGCGAGGGTGGCCGGCGCCGGCGTGGCCGGGTCGAGCGTCACGTCGCCGTACGGCATCTCGCCGGTGGCGTCGAGGACCCGGCGGACCCGGTCCCAGCCGGCGACGCTGCGCGGCAGCTCGGCCAGCACCCAGCCGATGGCCCGGACGGGGAAGGCCAGCACGGTGAAGAGGAAGGCCACGCTGACCAGCTCGGTCACGGTGATCGCGCCCTGCCGGAACCGGACCGCGCCGACCACCAGCACGGCGAGCGTGCCGAGGCTGGGCAGCGTCTCCAGCATCGGGTCGAAGACGCCGCGCAGCCTGCCGACGGAGATGAGCGCGTCCCGCAGGTCCCCGGCCCGGTCGGCGAACCGGGCGGTCTCCTGGGCCTCCCGGCCCATCGTCTTGACCACCAGGGCGCCGTCGAAGCTCTCGTGCGCGATGCCGCTGACCTCGGCGCGCAGCCGCTGCGCGCGGGCCTGGCGGGGCGCCATCCGGCGGGAGTAGACCACGTTGAGCGCGAACAGCGCCGGGAAGACCGCGAGGCCGACGAGCGCGAGGGCCCAGTCGGTGAGGAAGAGCGAGACCACCGCGCCGACGAGCATCACCAGGGTGCCGACGGCGAACGGCAGCGGCGCGATCGGGTACCAGGCGGCCTCGACGTCGGAGTTGGCGTTGGAGAGCAGGGTGCCGGTGGCGTTGCGGTGGTGCCAGGCCAGCGGCAGGTCGAGGTAGCGCCGGGTGACCCGGCGGCGGTAGGCGGCCTGGAGCCGGTACTGCATGTAGCCGGCGCCGAGCCGGCGGCCGAAGATGCCGACGACCCGCAGCAGGCTGATCCCGAACAGCGCGGCGGCGGCGAGCGCCAGGGCGCCGCCGGTGACCGAGCCGCGCTCGACCGCCGGCACCACCACCTTGCCGACGACCGCGCCGACCACGTACGCGCTGGCGATCACCATGAGGCCGAAGAGCACGCTGCCGGCCACCGCGACCGCGAAGATGCGCGGCTGCTCCCGGATGGCCCGGCCGAGCACCCGTAGCCCTCTGCCGAGCACGTCCCGACTTGTCCCGCTCGCCACGCTCTCCCCCGCCGTAAGCCGCAGATTTCCCCCTTCATCCTTACCGGTCGGGGCCGGCTCCGCCGACCCGGCCCCGATATGTCCACCGTCACTCCTTCCCGCCGGACCGCGCCCAGCAGGGCGGACACCCGCGCCTCGCGCCGCCTGGCGGACGGGGGGACGCCGGGGCCGGGCCGCGCCGGACGCGCGGACCGGCCCGGCGGGCCTACGATCGGGCCATGCCGCGGTACGCCCGAACGGAGCGCGAGGCGCTCGCCGACCTGATGCTGGAGCTGGGACCGGACGCGCCGACGGTCAACCAGGGGTGGACCACCCGGGACCTGGCGGCGCACCTGCTGGTGCGGGAGCGCCGGCCGGACGCGGCGGGCGGCATCCTGCTGCCGCCGCTGCGCGGCTACGGCGAGGCGGTCCGCCGGCGGATGGCCGCCGGTCCCTACGCGGAGCTGGTCGAGCGGGTCCGCCGCCCACCGCGGTGGAGCCCGCTGAGCAACCCGCTCACCGACGAGCTGGCCAACAGCCTGGAGTTCTTCATCCACCACGAGGACGTGCGCCGGGCCCGGCCGGGCTGGCTCCCCCGCGACCTGCCGGCCCGGCAGCACGCGGCGCTGTGGAAGCGGGCCTCCGTGCTGGCCCGGGTGGCGTTGCGGCGCTTCCCGGCGGACCTGCTGATCCAGGCGCCCGGCTACGGCGAGCGCGCCGTGGGCCGCGGTGGCGAGCGGCTGCGGGTGGTGGGCGCGCCGGGCGAGCTGGTGCTGTTCCTCTCCGGCCGGCAGCGGGTGGCCCGGGTCCAGGTGGACGGCCCGGCCGCGCCGGCGGAGCGGTTGCGGGCGGCCAGCCTGGGCTTCTGACGGAGCGTGCCGGCCCGCTCACCGGACACCATGGGACCAGCTTCGGCCCAGCGACAGGGGCCGATCCGCGCTGCCGTACGCTCCTGACCCGCCGCCCAACCCCGGGGTGGCGGGACAAGGGGAGACGGATGCGAGGCTTCGCGCTGTCGGCACTGCACGAGCCCCCCTTCCCGGCGCGCCGACACGCCGCCGTCGAGCTGGTCGCCGGGGAGAGCGCCGGGTGGGTCGTCGACCTCGGGCTGATCGACACCCCGGCCGGGTTGCGCCGGCTGGCCGGCGCCCACCCGGTCGAGCTGGCCGGGCGGGCCTGCCCGGACGCGACGGTCGCCGACCTGCGGCTGCTCGCCGACCTGATCAGCTGGCTGTTCGTGATGGACGACGCGTGCGACGAGGACGGCCTGGGCGCCAGCCCGACCCGGCTCGCGCCCACCGTGGCGGCCCTGCTGGAGGTGCTCGACCGGCACGGAGACCCCGTCGCGCCGGCGCCCACCGGGGCCGGCCCGTTGGCCGTGGCGCTGGACGACCTGTGCCGGCGGGCCCGCGACCGGCGGCGGCCCGCGCTGCTGCTGCGCCTGGTCAGCCAGTTGCGCGAGTACCTGCTGGCCCTGCTCTGGGAGGCGGCCAACCGGGAGCACCGCCGGGTGCCCGGGGTGGCCGAGTACGTGCAGATGCGCCGGCACACCGGGGGCGCCCGGCCCAGCTTCACGCTGACCGACCTGGCGCAGCCGCACGTGCCGGGTCCGGACCGGCGGGCGGAGCCGGCGCTGGCCGCCCTGGACGCCCTCGCCGCCGACCTGGTCTGCTGGTGCAACGACCTCTTCTCCTACGACAAGGAGCGGGCCACCGGCCCGGACGCGCACAACCTGGTCACCACGATCGCCGGCGAGGCCGGGCGCGGCGAGGAGGCGGCGCTGCGCGCGGCGGCCACCCGGTTCAACGAGAGCCTGGCGGCGTACGCGGAGCGGGACGCGGCGCTGGCCGCGACGGGCGACGAGGGGGTGCGGGCCTTCCTCACCACCCGGCGGAACTGGATCCGGGCCACCTACGACTGGTCGCGCGCCGCCACCCGGTACGCCTGAGCCGCGCGTTCCACCTCCCGGGACGCCGGTCGTCGCAGGCCACGGGGGCTAGCCGCTGCCCGGGTCCAGGCAATACTCTTCGGTAACCGCAGAATGGCGTGACCCCCGTCACGTCCCTCCACCCTCTGAAGGCGGCTACAGCGATGGCTCTCGATGTACCGTACCGTTCCGTACCCGACATGTTCCTCAAGCGTGTGGCGGACTCCCCCGACCGCCACGCGTTCGCCCATCCCGCCCCCGACGACTCGGGCCCGGTCTGGCTGACGTGGGAGCAGGTCGGGCAGCGCGCCAAGGCGATCGCCGCCGGGTTGCACGGGCTCGGCGTCGGCCTGGAGGACCCCGTGGCGATCCTCGCCAACACGCGCCTGGACTGGGTGCTCGCCGACTTCGGGATCATGTGTGCCGGCGGGGCCACCACGACCGTCTACCCGACCACCGAGCCGGAGGACGCGACGTACATCGTCGCCGACTCCGGGTCGAAGGTGCTCTTCGCCGAGAACCCCGCCCAGGCGGCGAAGATCGCCGGCACGGCGGTGCCGGCGCTCACCCACGTGGTGCTTTTCGACGGCACGCCCGACCCGGCCGCCACCGTCCCGCAGCTCACCCTGGCCGAGCTGGAGGAGCGGGGGGCCCGGGCGCTGGCCAACGAGCCCGACCTGATCGACATGCTGGTCGCCGGCATCGGCCCGGACCACCTGGCCACCCTGATCTACACCTCGGGCACCACCGGCCGGCCCAAGGGCGTCGAGCTGCTGCACGGCGGCTGGTGCTGGGAGGGCGTGGCGCAGGCCGAGCTGGGCCTGCTGCGCATCGACGACCTGCAGTACCTGTGGCTGCCGCTGTCCCACTCGTTCGGCAAGACGCTGCTCTGCGGCGCCACCCACGTCGGCCTGCCCACCTACGTGGACGGCCGGGTGGACAAGCTCGTCGAGCTGCTCGGGGTGATCCGGCCGACGCTCATGTGCGGCGCGCCCCGCGTCTTCGAGAAGGTCTACAACAAGGCGGTCACCACGGCCCAGGGCGCCGGCGGCGCGAAGGCGAAGATCTTCGCCTGGGGCGTCGCGGTGGGCAAGGAGAAGGTCGCGCTGGAGCAGGCCGGCAAGCCGGTTCCGGCCGGGCTGAAGCTGAAGTACACGCTGGCCGAGAAGCTGGTGTTCAGCAAGCTCCAGGCCCGGCTCGGCGGCCGGATGCGGGTGCTGGTCTCCGGCGCGGCGCCGCTCAGCAAGGAGATCGCCACCTTCTTCGCCGCGGCCAACCTGCCCATCTCCGAGGGGTACGGGCTCACCGAGACCAGCGCCGGCGCGTTCGTGAACCCGCCCGACGGGCTGAAGATCGGCAGCGTGGGTCGGGCCATGGGCGACCTGGAGTGCCGGATCGACGCCGACGGCGAGATCCTGGTGCGGGGCAAGCCCGTCATGCGCGGTTACCACAACCTCCCCGAGGAGACCGCGGCCGCGTTCACCGAGGACGGCTTCTTCCGCACCGGCGACATCGGCACCCTCGACGACGACGGCTACCTGCGCATCACCGACCGCAAGAAGGACCTGGTCAAGACCTCCGGCGGCAAGTACGTCGCGCCGTCGCACATCGAGGGCATGTTCAAGGCCGTCTGCCCGTACACCTCGCAGGCCGTGGTGATCGGGCAGGCACGCAACTACTGCACGATGCTGGTCACGCTCGACCCGGACGCGATCCAGGGCTGGGCGGCCGGCACGCCGCTGGAGGGCCGCGACTACACCGCGATCGTCACCTCGCCCGAGGCGCAGGCCATGGTCGAGGGCTACGTGGCCGAGCTGAACGGCAAGCTGAACCGCTGGGAGACGATCAAGAAGGTGACCATCCTCCCCCGGGACCTCACCATCGAGGACGGCGAGGTCACCCCGTCGCTGAAGATCAAGCGCCGCAGCGTGGAGACCAACTTCGCCGACGAGATCGACAAGATGTACGCGGGCAGCCTCGCCGAGCTGTAGCGACCGACCCCGCAGCGACCGGCGGCCGTGCCCTCCGTCCCGGGGCACGGCCGCCGCCGCGACACCGGTCAGAGGTGGTCCTGACGCCAGTGGCTCTGGTCCGCCTCCGCGGCGAGCTGCTCCTCCAGCGCGAGCTGCCGCACCTGCCGCCGCCGGCCGTCCTCGCTGAACGTCTCCACGACCACCCCGACCGTGACGAGCACCGCCAGCACGATGAGCGACGCCAGCTCCGGGATCGGGGCGACGAGGGGGGCGACGACGGCGAGCACGACGACCGTGATCACCAGCGGCCAGTGCACCTCCCGCAGCACCAGCAGCGCGCACGCGACGAGGCTGAGCAGGTAGAGACCCACCCCGCCGAACAGGACCGCGACCCAGAAGCCACCCAGGGGCGGGCCCCACCCGGGGGTCTCCGGGCTGGCCGCGTCGGCCAGCAGGTCCTTGAGGCCGAGGGCGAAGAGGATGGTGCCGGCGACCAGCGGCAGGTGCAGGAACGTGTAGACGTTCCGGCTGAGCCGGCGCCGGAGGTCCGGGTCGCGCGCGTGGTGCAGCGCCTGCTCCAGCGCGTACGCCAGGGTGTCGAAGTAGGCCCACCAGAGCATGGCCACGACCAGGATGCCGAGCAGCGCGGCGACCGCCACCGGGCCGGTGAGCGGCAGCCCGGTCTTCGGGCCGAGCCCGAGCGCGATGATCGACTCGCCGAGCGCGACCAGCACGATGAGCGCGTGCCGCTCCGCCCAGTGCCCCGCCGAGACCACCACCCACCACCGCCGGGCCAACGTCACCCCGACGACGTACTCCACCAGCAGCGCCGCCGTCCAGAGCGCCAGTTGCAGGCCCACGGCGTACGGCCGGTCGGCGAGCTTCGCGGGCACGGTGCCGGCGACCACCAGCAGCACGGTGGCCGTGGTCGGCACCGCGGCGCGCGGCAGCAGCGTGCCGCGGCGGACCGGATCCGACCGCTCCACCCAGGCGAAGACCGCGAGTTGGGCCATCCGGATCACGAAGTAGCAGCCCGCGAAGATCAGCGGGCCGTGCAGCCCGCCGGGACGGTCGACGAACGCACCGGGCACGCTCAGCACGAGCAGGAACGTGGCGGCCACCGTGAGGAAGCCGACCAGCGGCAGCACCCCCTGGTCGGCACGTACCGCGTTGCCGAGCCGGGCGAAGCCCGTCCACGACCACCAGAGCAGCGCCAGCACCAGCAGGCAGCGGTAGAGGTTGACCGGGGTGAGCTGGCTGGCGGTCACGGTGGTGACGTTGACGAACGCGAAGACGAAGACCAGGTCGTAGAAGAGTTCCAGCCGGGTGGTCCGGGATCCGGGCGCGCCGGGACGCACGATCCGCGACCACCGGCCACCCCCGCCGTCTCCCACCCGGGCAGTGTCCGCAATCCCCGTCGGGGTCGGCGCCGATCGGAGGATCCGTACCGGAAGGGGGCCTACCGCCCGGGCGCGCCGCCCGCGCCGTGCTCGTGGAGGAACTCGTCGCGCAGCGCGCGGCGGGCCTCACCGAACAGCATCATCTCGGTCACCACCATCCCGGCGCAGACCACGGCGAGCAGCCCCAGCGCGGCCAGCGCCGGCAGGTGGTCGGCCACCGGCAGGAGCAGCACCAGCAGCACGGTGGTGGCTACCCGGGGCCAGTTGACCGAGCGCATGTTGCGCAGCCGGAAACCCACGTGCCCGAGCAGGTAGAGGACCACGCCGCCGTAGAGGGCGAGCAGGCCCAGCCCGTGCAGCGGGTCGGTGAGCCGGTGGTGGGTGCCGTCGCCGACGTACGCCAGGACCTTCTTGAAGCCCAGGGCCAGCAGGATGATCCCGGTGACCATCGGCAGGTGCAGATAGGTGTAGGAGTCCCGGCCCAGCGCGGCCCGCTCGGCGCCCCGCGCCCGGGCCAGCACCCGCTCGGCGGCGATCGACACCACGTCGAAGTACGCCCACCACAGCGCCGCCGCCACCGTGACGCCGAGGAACGAGGCCACGATGATCGGCCAGGAGATCGGCAGCGCGGTGATGCCGACACCGATGGCGACGAGGGACTCCCCCAGCGCCACGATGATGATCAGACCGTGCCGCTCGGTCCAGTGCGCGGCGGAGAAGATCTGCCAGCCCGCCGCGCCGATGGCCATGATGCCGCCGTAGTCGACGGCCAGGGCGAGCACCCAGAGCAGGGTCCGCAGCGACACGACCCGCGCCGGGTCGTGGGTGAGGTACGAGGGCAGCAGCGCGGCGGTGAACAGCAGCACCGCCCCGCCCAGCATCGGCAGGGCGGCGCGCACCAGCTGCCGGCGCAGCCCGGCGTCGCCGCGGGCGGCGTACCAGTAGAGGACCAGGTGCAGCACCCGGACGGCCAGGTAGCAGGCGGCGAACACCACCGGGCCGGGAAGCCCGCCGGTCAGGTCGACGAACGCCTCCGGGATGGTCGCGGCGACCACGAACATGGTGGCGATCACGGCGAAGAGGACCACCCGGACGACGCCCTCGTCGGCGCGGACGGTGTTGCCGAGCCAGGCGTAGCAGCACCAGCACCACCAGAGCAGGGCGAGCACCAGCAGGCCCCGCCCCACGCCGGGCCAGGTCAGGTCGGCCGCCATCAACGCGGTCACCTGGGTGAGCGCGTAGACGAAGACCAGGTCGAAGAAGAGCTCCAGCGGGGTGACCGAGGCGCCCTCGGTCATCACCCGCATCCGTGGCCCGCGCCGCGTCCCATCCGTCACGGCGGACAGTCTGGCAGCCGGGTGGCCGGGGCGGTGTCCCGGTGCGCCGGCCGCGCCGACGCGGTCAGGCGATGACGGAGGGCTCCCGCCACTGCGGCCGGCCGGTCCGGTCGAGGTCGTAGCGGACCGCGGCGAGCCGGCCGACGGCCTCCACCAGGTCCGCGGCGGGCAGGGTGAAGGGCAGCCGGAGGAACCGCTCCAGGGTGCCGTCCAGGCCGAACCGGGGTCCGGGCGCCAGGCGTACGCCGACCTCCTCGGCGGCGCGGGCCAGCGCGCTGGAGATCGGGCCGTCCAGCTCCACCCAGAGCGTCACGCCGCCGCGTGGCACGGTGACCCGCCAGTCGGGCAGCCGGTCGGCCATCGCCGCGACCAGGGCGTCCCGCTGGGCGGCGAGCTGGATCCGCCGGTCGGCCACGATGCCCGGTCCCTGGGCCAGCAGGTGCACCGCGACGAGCTGGTCGAGCACGGGGCTGGCCATGTCGACGCCGACGCGGGCGGCGGCCAGCCGCTGCACCTGTGGCGCGGACGCCCGGACCCAACCGATCCGCAGGCCACCCCAGTACGGCTTGCTCATCCCACCGATGCTGATCACCCGGGAGTGCCGGTCGAAGGTGGCCACCGGCGGCGGCAGCGGGGTGCCGTCCAGCGGCAGGTCCACGAAGGACTCGTCCACGATCAGGTCGGTCCCGGCGGCGTGCGCCGCGCCGACGAGCCGCTCCCGCAGGTCGGCCGCCATGAGGTGGCCGGTCGGGTTGTGGAACTCGGGGATCACGTACGCCAGCTTCGGCCGGGTCTGCCGGATGCTGCCCAGCAGCAGGTCGGCGTCCCAGCCGTCCCCGTCGGCGGCGAGCCCGTGGGTGGTGATCCGGGCCCGCCGGGCCGACAGCGCGGCGAGGGCGTTCGGGTAGGTGGGCGACTCCACCAGCACCCCGCCGCCGGGCGACAGGGCCAGCCGCAGCACCAGGTCCAGCGCGTGCTGGGTGCCGCTGGTCACCATGATCTGCTCCGGGCTGGTCGGCAGCCCCCGCTCGGTGTACGCGCGGGCCACCGCCTCGCGCAGCTCGATGATGCCGGTGGGGTGGTAGCCGGCCCCGCCGAGGTAGCGGGGCAGGTCCTCGGCGGCGGCCCGGGCGGCCGGCACGAGCTGCGCCGGGGCGGAGAGGGCCGCCACCCCCAGGTCGATCATGTCCCGGTCGTCGAGCGGGGTCCAGAGCCCGGTGCTGGCCACCCGGTGGGTGCCCGGGAGCATGGTCCAGCTCCCGGCCCCGCGCCGGCTGGCCAGGTGGCCGGTCTCCCGGAGCTCCCGGTAGGCGGCGGTGACCGTGGTCCGGCTGATCCGCAGCGCCTCGGCGAGGTCCCGCTCGGCCGGCAGGCGTACCCCGAGGGGGAGCCGGCCGTCGGCGAGCAGCCCGCGGACCGCGGCGGCGAGCGCGGCGTAGTCCGGGCTGCGCCGGCGGCCGGGCAGGGCATGCCACTGCCCGAGGAGTCGAGCCAATTGGACGCCACGTACCTGACTGGTCATGGCCACCCCTCCTGAATTGGCTCTGTCCCGAGCAGGATTGGCCCCTAGGGTGGCATGCATGGCACAGATTGGCAATCTCCGGTACCGGCCGACCCGGCGGCTCGTCCAGCTCTACGCCGGGCTCGCCCTCTACGGGATCAGCATGGCGCTGATGATCCGGTCCGGCCTCGGGCTCGACCCGTGGGACGTGTTCCACCAGGGGCTCGCCCGGCAGACCCACCTCTCGTTCGGCACGGTCACCATCGCCGTCGGCGCGCTGGTGCTGCTGCTCTGGATCCCCCTGCGGCAGCGCCCCGGCCTCGGCACCGTCAGCAACGTCGTGGTGATCGGGCTCGTCGTCGACGCCACCCTGGCCGTGCTGCCGCCCGGTGAGGGCCTGCCGCTCCGCACCACCCTGCTGGTCGTCGGGATCGTCGCCAACGGCGCCGCCACCGGCCTCTACCTGGGCGCCGGGCTCGGCCCCGGCCCGCGGGACGGCCTCATGACCGGCTTCACCGCCCGCCGGCCCCGCTACTCCCTCCGGCTGGTCCGGACCGTCATCGAGGTGACCGTGCTGAGCCTGGGCTGGCTGCTCGGCGGCACCGTGGGTCTCGGCACCGTGGCGTACGCGCTGGCCATCGGTCCGCTCGCCCAGCTGTTCATCCCGATCTTCGCGGTGCCGCCCCGGCCTCGGCACCGTCAGCA
>NZ_WBKT01000121.1 GCF_008868175.1 Micromonospora sp. AMSO31t | reverse complement strand
GTCGGTCGGAGCGCCGGCCGAGGCGGCGGGCTCGTCGGCCGGCACCGCCGACCGGCCGGCCGGCTCCGCCGCCGGCGGGTCCGCGAGCGCGACGGGCGACGCCGACGCGAGGCCGCCCGACACCCGGTCCGGTCCACTGGCGAGGTCCGCCCGACCGGCGGTGGATCCGGCCGGGACCAGTGTCGGCGCGGATCCGGTGCCGGTGGTGGCGCGCTCGCGGCGGCGCAGCACCAGCTTCGCCACCGCCGTGGGCACCTCCAGCACCAGCAGCAGCACCAGCAGGTAGAACATCAGGGCCAGCCAGAGGTAGCCGGGCCAGGCCAGCCATTCCGCGCCGCTGCGGGTGCCCGCCATGGTCGCCGGCACCAGCAGCGCCAGCAGCAGCGCCACCACCCCGCCGGCCTTCCGCAGGCGGCCCGGGCGGGTGGTGTCCCGCACCAGCCGCTTCCACAGGTAGAGGTGGATCAGGGCCGTGACGAGCACGGCGACGCCCACGAACGACGCCATCGCCACCACGGGAGCCTCCCTCAGCCGCCCGCGAAGGGCGGCAGCACGTCGACCGTCGCCCCGGCCGGCAGCGGTGCCTGACGATCATGGCAGGCCGTCCCGTCGACCAGGAAGCTCGCCGCCTTCAACACCACGGCCAGCCGCTCGCCGTGCCGCTCGGTCAGCTCGTCGAGGAGCGCGTCGAGCGACCGGCCGGCGGGGGCGGTCTCCTCGGCGCGGCCGGCCGCGGCCCGCGCGCCGGCGAAATAGCGGACGGTGAGCTGCACCGGTCAGCCTCCGATCGCCGACATCGGGCGGGCGGGTTGCAGGAAGGTGGGGTCGTCGATGCCGTGCCCGGCCCGCTTGCCCCACATCGCGGCACGCCAGCGCCGGGCCAGCTCCTCGTCGTCCGCCCCGGCGCGCAGCGCGGCGCGGAGGTCGGACTCCTCGGTGGCGAAGAGACAGTTGCGGACCTGACCGTCGGCGGTGAGCCGGGTCCGGTCGCAGTCGCCGCAGAACGGCCGGGTCACGCTCGCGATCACCCCGACCCGGGCGGGGCCGCCGTCCACCAGCCAGGTCTCGGCCGGGGCCGCGCCCCGCGCGCCCGGGTCGGCGGTCAACGCGAACTCGGCGCGCAGGGCGGCGAGGATCTCGTCGGCGACGACCATGGTCGACCGGTCCCAGCCGTGCTGGGCGTCCAGCGGCATCTGCTCGATGAACCGCAGCTCGTAGCCGTGGGCCAGGGCGAAGCGGAGCAGCTCGGGGGCCTCGTCGTCGTTGACGCCGCGCATCAGCACGGCGTTGATCTTCACGGGGGTCAGCCCGGCCGCCGCCGCGCCGGCCAGCCCGGCCAGCACGTCGGCGTGCCGGTCCCGACGGGTCAGCCCGGCGAACCGCGCGGGGTCCAGGGTGTCCAGCGAGACGTTGACCCGGTCCAGCCCGGCGGCGCGCAGGGTGGGCGCGAGGCGGTCCAGGCCGATGCCGTTGGTGGTCAGCGAGATGCGCGGCCGGGGCTCCAGCGCGGCCACCGCCGACACGATGCGGGCCAGGCCGGGCCGGATCAGCGGCTCGCCGCCGGTGAAGCGGACCTCGGTGACGCCGAGCCGGTGCACGGCCACCCGGATGAGCCGGACGATCTCGTCGTCGTCGAGCAGCTGCGGCCCGGCCAGCCAGGGCAGCCCTTCGGCGGGCATGCAGTAGGTGCAGCGCAGGTTGCACTTGTCGGTCAGCGAGACCCGGAGGTCCCGGGCGACCCGGCCGTAGCGGTCGACGAGGACCCCGTCGGTCGTCGTCGGGGCGGCGGTCACCCGTCGACCGTAGCGCGTCCGGTGCCGCGCAGCGCGGCGCGGGCGACGGAGTCCACCGCCGCCCGGTACGCGGCACCGAACAGCGCGGTGTGCACCAGCAGCAGGTGGAGCTGATGCAGCGGCACCCGCTCCCGCCAACCGTCGGCCAGCGGCCACGCCTCCCGGTAGGCGGTCGTGATCCGGTCGAGGTGCGGCGGGCCGCCGAAGAGGGCGAGCTGGGCCAGGTCGGTCTCCCGGTGGCCGCCGTGCGCGGCGGGGTCCACCAGCCAGACCCGGTCGTCGAGGCCCCAGAGCAGGTTGCCGGGCCAGAGGTCGCCGTGGATCCGGGCCGGTGGCTCGTCGCCGCCGAACTCGGCCATCCGGTCGATCAGCTCCTCGACCGGGCCGGCCTCCGCGGTGGTGAGCGCGCCGTTGTCGACGGACATCCGCAGGTAGGGCAGCAGCCGCCGCTGCGCGAACCACTCCGACCAGGGGCCGGGGTCGGGCGTGTTGTCCTGCGGCAGCGCGCCGATGAACCCGGGCCACTCGGCGCCGAAGGTGGGAGCCCCGGCCCGGTGCAGCCCGGCCAGCTCGCGGCCGAACTGCTCGGCCGCCTCCGGCGTCGGCTCGCCGGGCTCGACCCAGTCGAGCGCCAGCAGCTCCGGCAGCGCCACCACCACCTCCGGTACGGCCACCGTGCCGGCCTCGCGCAGCCAGCGCAGCCCGGCCGCCTCGGCGGTGAAGAAGCCCTCGGGTGCGGCGCGTTCCGCGTGCTCGGGCCAGGCCTTGGCGAAGACCGAGTGCCCGTCGTCAAGGGTGAGCCGGGACGCGGCGCAGATGTCCCCGCCGGAGACCGGCGTCTCCCGGATCCGCTGGTGGGTCAGGAAGGTCGGCAGGTGCTCCGGGTGTGCCCGCAGGTACGCCAGGTCCATGAGCGCAACGTAGCCGGTCCGCGGGGCCGGCGCGGGCCGTGACCGGCTCTCCGGTGTGCCGCTCGTCGCCGACCTGGCCCGATACTCTCCGTATCTGTGGACAACCCGCGTGTCGTCCACAGGGCCTGTCGCGGCGGCACCCGTGCGCCGCACGCTCCCGGCATGAACTCCACCGAGCGTCCCCGCCTCGCCGTCCGCTCGCCCGCCGACCTCGTGGCCGCCGTGCCGTACCTGCTCGGCTTCCATCCCGCCGACAGCGTCGTGGTGGTGGCGATGCGCGGCCGGCGGGTCGTCTTCGCCGCGCGGGCTGACCTGCCCGAGCCGGGCGGCGACCCGCGCCGGGCCGCCCGGCACCTGGCCGAGGTGGTGGCCCGGCAGGACACCGACGCCGCCACCGTGATCGGCTACGGTCCAGCGGCCCTCGTCACCGGCGCGGTCGACGCGGCCGGCGAGGCCCTGGACCGGGCGGGGCTGGTCGTCCTCGACGCGCTCCGGGTGACCGGCGGGCGCTGGTGGTCCTACCTCTGCGCCGAGCCGGCCTGCTGCCCGCCCGAGGGCACGCCCTACGACCCGGCGGCCAGCCAGGTCAGCGCGGCGGCCGTCTTCGCCGGTCAGGTCGCCCTGCCCGACCGGGCCGCGCTGGCCGCGCAGGTGGGCCCGATCGACGGGCCGGTCCGGGTGGCCATGCGCCGGGCCACGACCCGGGCCCGTCGCCGCCTCGCCGAGCTCACCGGAGAGGCCGTCGGCCCGATCGAGGAGACGGCCGGTGTCGCCGAGAAGGCCGGGCATGCGGAGCCGGCCGAGCGTGCGGAGCCGGGCGAGCGTGCCGGGGAGCCGGCCGGTCCGACCGAGGTGTCGGCGGCGCCGGCCGGGGAAGCGGTCGGGCCGGTGGGCGGTCGCGCGGTGCGTTCCGCGGGGGCGGCGGCGGTGCGCACCGTGTTCCGGCGGCACCGGCGCGGTGAGCGGTTGGGCGACGACGAGGTGGCCTGGTTGACGGTGCTCCTCACCCACCTCCCGGTCCGAGACCACGCCTGGTCCCGGACCGACGGCCGGGACGCCGACATCGGTCTCTGGACCGACGTGCTGCGCCGGGCGGAGCCGGAGCTGATCGCCGCTCCGGGCTGCCTGCTGGCCTTCGCCGCCTGGCGCGCGGGGCACGGCGCGCTGGCAGCCGTCGCCCTGGAACGGGTGCTCGCCGCACACCCCGGCTACTCGCTCGCCCTGCTGCTCGACGACGCCCTCCGCCGTGGGCTGTCCCCGTCCGAGCTCGACGGCTGGCCGGCGACCGCCGGCACGGTGCTGCGCCGCCGCAAGCGCCGGCCCCGCCGGTGACCGGGGTTCGCGCTGCGGCCGCGTGGCCACCCGCTGCACAGGGAAACCCGCGGGGCGGCCCGGCGGTGACCGGGTCAGCCGGGCACGCGGTGGGCCCCGGTGTAGACATTCATGGTCGCGCCGCGCAGGAAGCCGACCAGCGTCATCCCGGCCTCCTCGGCCAGGTCGGCGGCGAGCGTGCTGGGCGCGGAGACCGCGGCGAGCAGCGGGACCCCGGCCATCCACGCCTTCTGCGTCAGCTCGAAGCTTGCCCGGCCGGAGACCAGCAGCACGTGCCCGGCCAGCGGCAGCCGGCGCTCCCGGACGGCCCAGCCGACGACCTTGTCCACCGCGTTGTGGCGGCCGACGTCCTCGCGCAGCACCACCAACTCACCGTCGGCGGTGAAGAGCCCGGCCGCGTGCAGGCCGCCGGTGCGGTCGAAGGCGCGCTGGGCGGCGCGCAGCCGGTCGGGCAGCTCGGCGAGCAGCTCGGCGGTCACGGCCAGCGGATCCTCGTGCACGGCGAACTGCGAGCGGGTCCGGACGGAGTCGATGCTCGCCTTGCCGCAGACCCCGCACGAGCTGGTGGTGTAGAAGTTCCGGGCCGGATCGGTGGCCGGCTCCGGCACGCCGGGGGCCAGCACCACGTCGACCACGTTGTAGGTGTTCGGGGTCTCCGCTCCGGCGCAGAGCTGCGCGGTGCGCACGTCGTCGGTCGACCGGATCAGCCCCTCGGTGAGGAGGAACCCGATCGCCAGGTCCAGGTCGTCGCCGGGGGTGCGCATGGTCACGGCGAGCGGCCTGCGCCGGCCGGGGCCCGCCGGGCCGACCCGGATCTCCAGCGGCTCCTCCACCGCCAGGCTGTCCTGTCGGCGGATCCGCGACCGGCCGTCGGCCGCCGCGTCGAGGTCGATCCGGAGCACGCCCCGCCGGTCAGTCGCCCGTCCCATGCCGCCCATCCTGCCCCGCGCCCCGAGCCACCCGCACGGCGACGCCGCCGCGGTTACCGTGGGCCGGTGACGGCGTACGCGGCGGTGGTGCTCTCGGGCGGCGCGGCCCGCCGGATGGGCGGGGTCGACAAGCCGGCCCGGCCGGTCGGCGGCCGGCCCATGCTGCACCGGGTGCTGGCGGCGGTGGCCGACGCGGGCGAGCGGATCGTGGTGGGCCCGGCCGGCCCGGTGCCCGAGGGGGTCCGGGTGACCCGCGAGGAGCCGCCCGGCGGTGGCCCGGTGGCCGGGACCGCGGCGGGGCTGGCGCTTCTCGACCCCGGCGCCACCACCGTCGCCCTGCTCGCGGCCGACCTGCCGCTGCTCACGCCCGCTGGTGTGGCCGCGCTGCGGGGCGCCCTCGACGGTTCGGCCGCCGGGATGGCCTGCTACGTCGACGGCGCCGGCCGCCGGCAGCACCTCTGCGCGGTGTGGCGGGTGGGCGCGCTCCGGGCGGCCCTGGACCGGCTCGCCGCCGAGCGCGGCGGCACGGTCGACGGGGCGTCGGTGCGCGCGCTGCTGGCCGGCACGACCGTGCGGGAGGTGTCCTGGTCCGGGTCCGGGCCGCCGCCCTGGTTCGACTGCGACACTGACGAGGACGTACGCCGGGCCGAGGAGTGGACGCGATGACGGTGATGGACGACTGGGTCACGGCGGCCTGCGCCGAGCTGGGGCTGGACCCGGCCGAGGTGCCGGTGCCGACCGTGCTCGACCTGGCGAAGGACGTGGCCCACCAGGTGCTGCGGCCGGGGGCGCCGGTCACCGCGTACCTCCTGGGGGTGGCCGTGGGGCGCGGCGCGGACCCGGCCGCGGCGGCCGCCCGGCTCGCCGCGCTGGCCGGCACGTGGCCCGTCGAGCTGGACGGGACCGCCCCCGCCGACTGAGCGCCGCCGGCCCGCTGTCCGATGCCGGTCGGGGTGATTGGGCCCCCATCGTCCGTGGGTAGGGTGGCGAGGACGGACGGAGGCGATCATGACGGCAGACCACCCCTCGGCACCGGCTGGTGAGCCCGCCGGCGCGACGCCGGAGCAGCACGAGTCGATCCTGCTGGACGAGCCGACCACAGCCGACCTGCGGGCCAAGGTGACCGAGGCCTGGCGGGAGTTCGCCCGCGCGCTGGCCGACCGGCTGCGCAGGCTGCCCGCCGGCGCGCACCTGGAGGTCACCCTCGACCCGACCGCCTCCGGCACCGGGGACGCCGTCTACTCGGTGAGCGTCGACGCGGGCGAGGAGGGCCGCCTCTCGGCGCGGGCGGTCGGCAACGCGACGCTGCCGCAGGGCTACCGGCTGGACCGGGCCGCGGTGGCCGACATGATCGCGCTCGGCTGGTCCCCGCCGGGTGTGGTGGCGGGCTCCGGCGAGCAGTTCGGCCTGGACTGCGTCGCCGACGAGGCCACCCGGTTGTCCGCCGTGCTGTCCCGGACCCTGCGCGACGTCTACGGCGCCCCGCACCCCGCCTTCCTGGTCTACCTGGTGCACGACGCCGAGGGGGAGCCGCTGCCGGAGGAGCCGCTCGGCACCGCGCGCAGCGAGTTCGGCCCGGACCGCGACGTGGAGGCCGACCTCGACGAGGCGCTGGCGGCCGCCGCCGCGGCCCAGTCCGGCGAGAACGACGTGCTGGCCCTGGAGGAGCGGGTACGCACGGTCGTCTCCACGATGCTGAAGTCCAAGGCCGACCAGGTGCAGGTCGACTCCGACGGCGACATCAACATCCGCGCCGGCTCGGCGATGGTCTTCGTGCGGGTCCGCGACAATCCGCCCCTGGTCGACGTCTTCTCCCCGGTGCTCACCGAGGTCGAGCCGACCGAGCGTCTCTACGTGAAGCTCTCCGAGCTGACCAATCGCATGCCGATCGGCAGGCTCTACTGCGCCGACGACACGGTGTGGGCCTCGATCCCGGTGTTCGGCCGCAACTTCCAGGCCACCCACCTGATGCTCGCCGTGCAGGTGATGACCGGGCTGGCCGACGAGCTGGACGACCGGCTGCACGGGGAGTTCGGCGGCAAGCGCTTCTTCGGCGAGGGTGACAAGCCGGCCCGCCCGCAGGAGCACCGCACCGGCATGTACCTCTGACGCCGGTGGCGGGGGCACGGCCCGGCGGCGTCAGCGGACGTCGAGGAGGGTCTTGCCGACCGTGGCCCGGGACCCGATGGCGGCGTGCGCATCGGCGGCCCGTTCCAGCGGGAAACGCTGACCGATCAGCGGCCGGAGCCGGCCGGCGGCCCCCTCGGCGAGCGCCTGTTCGGTGAGCGCGCGCAGCTCGACGGGTGTGCCGCCGGGGCGGAGCAGGGCCACCCCTCGGGCGGCGGCCTCCGCCTCGGGCACGTCCGCCCAGGTGCCGCCGGCCAGCCCGAAGCTGACCATCCGCCCGCCCTGGTCGAGCAGGTCGAAGGCCGCACGGGCGAGCGTTCCGCCCACCCCGTCGAAGACCACGTCCACACCGCCGGCGGCCCCTCGGACCCGATCGGTCCAGCCCGGCTCCCGGTAGTCGACCACGGTGTCGAGGCCGCGCTCGCGGAGCAGGGCGACCTTGCGAGGGCCGCCGGCCGCGGCGACGACCCGGGCGCCGGCCGCCGTGGCGAGCTGGGTGAGCAGGCCGCCCACGCCGCCGGCCGCCGCCTCGACGAGCACCCGCTCGCCCGGCCGCAGCCCGGCCGCCCGGGCCAGCATGAGCGCGGTCCGGCCGTCGGCGAGCAGCGCCACGGCCGCGTCCAGCGGCAGCTCGTCCGGTACCGGGATCGGCGCGCCCTGGTCCACGGCCACGCGCTCGGCGTACCCGCCGGTGCCGCCGGTGGTGCTGACCACCCGCCGGCCGAGCAGCGCCGGGTCCGCCCCGGCGCCCAGCCCCGTGACCGTCCCGCCGACGCCGTTGCCGGGGATCACCGGCAGGGCCGCGGTGAACGGACCGAACCCGGTCGCGCGGAACATCGTCTCGACGAAGGTGATGTTCGCGTGCGCCACCTCGACGAGCACCTGTCCCGGGCCGGGTACCGGATCCGGCGCCGGTCCGGGGACCAGCACCTCCGGCCCGCCGAACTCCCGTAGCCACACCGCCCGCACGTCGCCTCCCCGCTGTCGCCCCCGGACACGTCCGGGTCCAGTTGACGACCTGAAGTGCGGTTGAGGTCAAGCCGAGGAGGGCCCGACGCCGGGGGACTCGACCAGCCGGGAGAGGACGATGGTGCTGCGGGACGAGGTGACGAAGGACTCGGCCCGCAGCCGCTCCAGCGCCTCCTCGAGGTGCGCGATGTCGGCGGCCCGCAGGTGCACGAGGGCGTCCGCCTCGCCGGAGACGGTGTACGCGCCGACCACCTCGGGATGCCGCCGGGCGGCGGCGCCGATCTGGGCCGGGGTGGTCCGGCCGGCGCAGAACAGCTCGACGAACGCCTCGGTGGTCCACCCGACGGCGGCCGGGTCGACGACCGCGGTGAAGCCCCGGATGACGCCTGCCGATCGGAGCCGGTCGACCCGGCGCTTGACGGCGGGGGCGGAGAGTGACACCCGCGTGCCGATGTCCGCGTACGAGGCGCGGGCATCCGCCACGAGCAACGCAATGATTCGCTGGTCGACCGCGTCTATCTGCAACGTTCCGCCTCTGGGAAGCAATGGTTGTGGCTGTTACCAAAGTTGTACCGTACCTACTCTTGGTGACCGTGAACCAGCAGCGAGTCCCGCGAAAGCGGACATATCTCATGTGCTCGCCCGAGCACTTCGCCGTCGAGTACGCGATCAACCCGTGGATGGACGTGACCGCCCCGGTCGACGCGGAGCTGGCGGTCAAGCAGTGGGACCGCCTGCGCGAGACCCTGGTGGGGCTCGGCCATGAGGTGCACCTGCTCACCCCCGGGCGCGGGCTGCCGGACATGGTCTTCGCCGCCAACGGCGCGTTCGTGGTGGACGGCACGGTCTACGGCGCCCAGTTCAAGCACGAGCAGCGGGCCGCCGAGGCCGCCGCGCACCGGGCGTTCTACGAGGAGAACGGCTGGCGGTTCATCGCGCCGAGCGAGACCAACGAGGGTGAGGGTGACTTCGCCTACCTGCCGGAGGCGCACGGCGGGCTGATCCTCGCCGGCCACGGCTTCCGCACCGAGCCCGCCGCGCACGCCGAGGCGCAGGAGGCGCTCCACCGGCCGGTCGTCTCGCTGCGCCTGGTCGACCCGCGCTTCTACCACCTGGACGTGGCGCTCGCCTCGATCGACGACGAGAACATCGTCTACTACCCGGGCGCCTTCTCGGCGGCCAGCCAGAAGGTGCTCACCCAGCTCTTCCCCGACGCGGTGGTCGCGGACGACGAGGACGCCCTGGCCTTCGGCCTCAACCTGGTCAGCGACGGGCTCAACGTGGTGCTGAACAGCGAGGCGACCCGCCTGGCCGGCAAGCTCAAGACGGCCGGTTACCACCCGGTCCCGGTCGAGCTGGCCGAGCTGAAGAAGGGCGGCGGCAGCGTGAAGTGCTGCATCGCCGAGCTGCGCCACTGAACGCAGGAAACGGGCGGTCTCCCCGAGGGGAGGCCGCCCGTTTCGCGTATGCGGGGTGGATCAGCCGAGCGTGGCCAGCTCGTTGATCACGACGTTGGCGAGCATCCGGCCGTCGAGCTGGACCCGGCGCAGGTACCACTTCTGCTGCGGGGTGCGTGACTGGTTGAACTGCCAGGCGCCGCGGGGGCTGTCGACCTGGCCGATCTTGCCCAGCGCCAGGTTGACCTGCTGCGGGGTCGGGTTGCCGCCGACCAGCCGGATCGCCTTGTCCAGCACCTGGGCGGCGTCGTACGAGGCCATGGCGTAGGTGGTGGGCGAGACGTTGTACGTCTTGCGGTACGCCGAGGCGAACACCCGGTTGGCGGTGTTGTTGAGGTCGGCCGAGTAGTTCAGTGCGGTCTCGATGCCCTGCTTCTCGATCAGCTCCCGCTCCTCGCCCTTCTCGCCGTCGTCGAGCTGGCTGAGCACGGTGCCCTCGGTGAGGAAGCCGGGCGCGTAGATGGGGCCCCGGTATCCCGCGGCGTAGAGCTGCTTGACGAACTGCACCGCCTGCGCCCCGGCGTAGTGGCAGAAGACCGCGTCGGGCCCGGGCCGCCGGTCCAGGGCCTTGCGGATCGAGCCCGTGTAGACGCCCTTGCCGGGGTTGGCGAAGTCCTCGGTGAGGATCGGGTCGTCGGTCAGCCGGCGGCCGTTCTGCTCGTAGCCGCGCCGGAGGCCGTCGATGACGTCCCGGCTGCTCTGGCCCTGGGTGCCGAAGATGGCGATCCGGCTGGACGCGTCCAGCGTCTGCCGCAGGTACTGCCCGAGCGCCTCGCCCGGCTCGTTCAGCACGTAGGAGGTTCGCCAGATGTAGACGACGCTCTGCAGGCTGATGGGGGAGGCGTTGGAGCCGATCAACGGCATCCGCGCCTGCTCCACGGCGTCCCGGATGCCCAGCATCACGGCGGAGCTGACCACGCCGGTGAGCGCCAGGACGCCCTCCTTGACCAGCCGGTCGACGGCGGCCTGGCCGGTCTTGGCGGTGTCGCCCTCCTCGGCCGGCACCAGCGTGACGGGGTGGCCGCCGAGCTGACCGTCGTTGAGGGTGAGGAACATCTGGAACCCGTTGGTGATCTCGTCCCCGATGACCTTGTTCGGGCCGCTGCCCGGGACGATCAGACCGATCTTGATCGGGCTCCCGGGCTGCGCCTCGTCGGCGGTGTCGGTTCCGGAGCCACAGCCCGCCGCCAGCCCGGTGGTACCCAGTGCGGCCAGCAGTTGTAGCGCCCGCCTGCGGTTCATCTGCGACACCGATTTCCTTTCCGATGGAGCGGCCAGGGTGCAACGCCCCCTCGGCGTTCTACCTGCTCCGCGACGCTGCGTCAATGCCCGGAAGATCATCGTGAAGCGACCGCAACGCGTCGACCACCTGCGGCCAGGCCGCCGAGTCGGGTGCGATCAGTCCGAAATGCTCACATTTGGGCAGCTCGATCAGCGTGGCGGGAGCGCCGGCGGCCCGGGCGGCCGCCACCCAGGACCGGCTGATGGCGATCGGGACCTGCTGGTCCAGAGCCCCGTGCATGACTACTGTGCGTGTCTGCCTCGGCACCAACGAGGATGGATCCGCGGCCGCGTACCGATCCGGGAAGTCGGCCGGGCCGCCGCCGAGCAGCGCGGCCACCGCGCCGGAGTCCAGGTCCAGCCGGTACGCCTCGGCGAGGTCCGCCACTGGCGCCAGCGCCAGCACGCCGCCGACCGTGGCCGGGGCGTGGGCGGCGACGTACAGCGCCAGGTGCCCGCCGGCCGAGTGCCCGACGACGATCGGTGGGGCGGGGGCCACCAGGCCGGGCAGCGCGGCGGCGGCCAGCGCGGGCAGCGCCGCCACCCCGGCCAGCACGTCGGTGAGGGTGTGCGGCCAGCCCCCGCCCGGCTGGCCGGTGCGCCGGTACTCGACCTGGGCCACCGGGTGGCCGAGCGCGGCCAGGGCCGCCGCCATCGGGCCGGTGTGGGTGCGGTCGTACTCGGCCCGCCAGAAGCCGCCGTGCACCACGACCACCAGCCGGCGGGGCGGCCCGTCGCCAGCCGGCCGGCGCAGGTCGGCGCACTGGTCCGGGTGGTCGCCGTAGGCGACGGTGGTGTCCGGCGGCGGGGCCGGCCGGGTCAGCACGGCGCGCGGGTCTGCGGGCATGACGGCGACGGTAGCGCGCCCCGGCCGGGTGGTTCCGGGCCGGCAGCCGGTCCGGGCGCGTGCGCGTGGTGGAGGTGGGTAAAGATGGGTCCCATGACCGAAGCGCGCTTCGCCGGACAGGACGACGAACAGGGCAACGATGGCATCCCCGGCACCGTGGTGGTGGTCGGGCCGGACGGCCGGCCGGTCGGCACGGTGCAGACCGAGGAGGGCCAGGGCGAGGATCCCACCCGCCTGGTCGAGCAGCCCGCCAAGGTGATGCGGATCGGCAGCATGATCAAGCAGCTGCTGGAGGAGGTCAAGGCGGCGCCCCTGGACGACGCCAGCCGGCACCGGATGCGGGAGATCCACGAGCGCTCGATCGTCGAGCTGAAGGAGGGCCTCGCGCCCGAGCTGCGCGAGGAGCTGGAGCGGATCTCGCTGCCCTTCACCGAGGACCAGGCGCCCAGCGAGGGCGAGCTGCGAATCGCCCACGCCCAGCTGGTCGGCTGGCTGGAGGGGCTGTTCCACGGCATCCAGGCGGCGCTGGTCGCCCAGCAGATGGCCGCCCGCGTCCAGCTGGAGCAGATGCGCTCCGGCCGGCAGGCGCTGCCCAGCGGCCCGGGCGGCGGGATGGTGCCGGGCATGCCCGGCATGCCGCAGGGCAACGAGGGCCACGCGCCCGGCCAGTACCTCTGACCGGCCGGGGCGCTCCGGCGCCCCGGCCGCTCAGGCCACCCCGAAGACCTGTTCGAGATACGCGGCCACGCCGTCGACGGTGTTCGCCCCGGTCACCTCGTCGGCGACCGCCAGGACGGCCGGGTGGGCGTTGGCGACCGCCACGGCCCGCCCGGCCCAGGTCAGCATCGGCAGGTCGTTCGGCATGTCGCCGAAGGCCAGCACGTCCCGCTCGTCGATGCCCAGGCGCGCCGCGTACCAGGCGAGGCCGGCCGCCTTGGTCACGCCGGCGGCGGAGATCTCCACCAGCCCGCTGTACGACGAGTGGGTCGCCTCGGCCAGCCCCTGGAGGGCGCCGGCCACCACCCGCACGAACAAGTCCGGGTCCTGCTCGCCGGCCCGGGCCAGCAGCTTCACCGCCGGGACGGCGAGCAGCTCCTCAGGCGACTCGATGGCCCGGATCGCGTCGGCGTCGGCGTCCCAGCGCAGCGGGTAGTGCGCCTCGTGCCGCATCTGCCGGCTGTCCACGATCTCGACCGCGAAGCTCACGTCGGGCACCTCGGCCCGGAGCCGCCGGGCCACCTCGGCCAGCAGCTCGGGGGCGAGCGGGTCGGCGCGGAGCACCTCGTCGGTGGCCGGGTCGTACACCACGGCGCCGTTCGCGCAGATCGCCGGCAGCGGCTCGGCGAGCTGGTCGTACACCAGCTGGAGCCAGCGGATGGGACGGCCGGTGACCAGCACGACCGGCGTGCCCGCCGCGGAGATCCGGGCCAGCACGTCCGCGGTGCGCGGGCTGAGCGTCCGGTCGTCCCGGAGCAGTGTGCCGTCGATGTCGGTCGCGACGAGCCGAGGTGCCTCTCCCATCACCGGGAGAGTAGTCGGTCCAGGTAGACCGCGACGCCGTCGTCGTCGTTGCGCAGGGTGATCTCGTCGGCCGCGGCCCGCACCTCCGGGTGCGCGTTGGCCACCGCCACGCGGCCCCAGCCGGCCCACTCGAACATCGGCAGGTCGTTCGGCTGGTCGCCGAAGACCAGCACCTCGGCCGGGTCGACGCCGAGCCGCTCGGCGACCACGCTGAGCCCGGTGGACTTGTCCACCCCGGGTGGGCAGATCTCGACGTAGCCGAGCCCGGCCTGGGTGAGCGTGGCCAGCTCGGCCGGGACGATCCGGCGGGCCACCGCCAGCAGCTCGTCCACGTGGTGGTCGGCCGTACGCGCGAACGCCTTGAGCACGTCGCAGGAGAGGCACTCCGCGCGGCTGCGCGCCTCGAACCGGTCCGGGTAGGGCCAGCTCGGGTGGTAGTCACCCCAGAGCGGCGCGTCGGGCTCGTCCGACGCCTCCACCATGACGGTGAGCGGGCCGACGGCGGCCTCCAGGTCGGCCACGATGCGGGCCAGCACGGCGCCCGACAGGCGCTCGTCGCGCAGCACGAGCGGGCCCGCCGGGTCGCTCTGGTCGACCACGCGACCACCGCCGGCCATCACGAGGAAATCGGCGGCGCGGATGTCGTTGCGGGTCAGCTCGGTCAGGCGCGGCCCCCGGCCGGTGGCCCCGACCACCGGGATCCCCGCGGCCCGCACCCGGTCGAGCACCTCGTGGGTGTAGGCGGAGACGGTCTCGTCGCTGCGGACGAGCGTGCCGTCGAGGTCCGTGGCGATCAGCTTGGGCAGGCCCGGGCGGGTCATGGTTCCTCCTTCGCCCGCCGCCGTCGCGTCGGCCGTCCAGGTCCTCGGTGCCGCGGCCACCGGACGGCGGGCAGCAACCGTATCTCGCGGAACGGGTCGCAACCATGGCTTTTCGGCGAATCGGACACCAACCCGCGGCGGCCGTCCGGTGTCCCCCGGCGGCCCGCTCCGCGGGGTGCGGGCGGGCGGTTCGGGGCGGCGGAACGGCCCGTCCGCCGTCCCGTCAGCGCGGCGGTTCGGGCCGGGCGAAGGGCGTGGTGGGCTGCACGCTCAGGTCGGCCGGGGCCGGGGGCAACTCGTCCTCGGACGCCCGTCGCCGGCCCCGGCCGGACCAGCCGTCCGGCGCCCCGTCGGCCGGCTCCGCCGCCGGCCCGTCCGCCCGGCCACCGGGCCCCGCGCCGGCCCGGCCGGACAGGTGCAGCGCGGCGGCCAGCAGCACGACGGCGAGAAAGGCGGTGACCAGGCCGCGCCCGTGCTCCACCTGCAACCGCTGGTCGGTGGGGAAGAAGAGCGCGCGGCGGCTCAGCTCCTCCAGGGAGGCGGCGGTCGCGGCCAGCACGGCCAGCAGGGCCGCCGCGAGGCCGAGACCGGCGATCCGGGCGTGCTGCCGGACCGCCGGCGCGCCGCGCAGCGCCAGGGCCACGGCGACCGCCAGGCCGAGCAGACCCACCAGGTACGCCACCCCGAAGCCGCTCACCTGACCGACCCCGCTCGGGAGCCGGACCGTGCTGTTCCCCTCCGGGCCCTCGTTCGGCACGGTCACGACCAGCCACTCGCCGATCAGCGAGGCGACCGCGGCCACGGCGCCGAGACCGGCGAGCACCGGCGGGAGGCGGTGGTCCCGGCCCAGGCCGGCGAGCGAGCGCCCGACCCGGCCGGGCCGAGCTGGTTCGGCCTCGCCCCACTCCACGACGGTCGTGCCGTCGGACCGGTTGTCCTGCCTGGGGATGGGGAGATCCTGGGACATCGGCCACCTTCCCGTACGCGGGCCTGCCCCGCATCATGACACGGCCGGCAGGCGATGACGGGGAGCGCAAGCGCACAGGCCGGTGCGGGGGCGGCCGCTTTCCGTTAGCGTCGGTGCCATGCCTATCCGTACCGCTTCCGCTCGCTGGCAGGGCAACCTCACCGAGGGCTCCGGCACCGTCCGCACCGGCAAGGGCGGCCTGACCGGCAACTACTCCTTCAAGTCCCGCTTCGAGGAGGGCGAGGGCACCAACCCCGAGGAGCTGATCGGCGCCGCGCACGCCAGCTGCTTCTCGATGGCCCTCTCCAAGCAGCTCGCCGACGCGGGCGCCACCGACACCTCGGTGGAGACCACCGCCAAGGTGCACTTCGACAAGACCGACGCGGGCATGACCGTGACCCGGATCGACCTGGAGACGGTCGGCCAGGTCCCGGGCCTGGACGAGGCCGAGTTCACCAAGCTGGCCGAGGCGGCCAAGGAGAACTGCCCGATCTCCCGGCTGCTCTCGCCGGGCGCGCAGATCACGCTGAACGCCCGCCTGGCCTGACCACGCCCGACACGGCAGGGGTGCCCCGGCGGGGTGCCCTTGCCGTGTCGCGCGCCGATCGGAAGGGGTGACCGGGCCGCGTGGCCGTGAAGATGAGCCGGGAGCGGTTCGAGGACCTTGTCGGCGAGGCGCTCGACGAGGTGCCCGAGGAGCTGCTCGGGCTGATGAGCAACGTGGTCATCCTGGTCGAGGACGACCCGCCGCCGGGCGAGGACCTGCTCGGGCTCTACGAGGGACACGCGCTCACCGAGCGGGGCTGGGACTACGCCGGCGTGCTGCCGGACCGCATCCTCATCTTCCGCAACCCCATCCTGGCGATCTGCGACACCGAGGACGACGTCGTGGAAGAGGTCGCCGTGACGGTGGTGCACGAGATCGCCCACCACTTCGGCATCGACGACGAGCGCCTGCACGCCCTCGGGTGGGGCTGACCGGGCCCGCGTCGCGCCCCGCTCGGCCGATCCCCGCTGTTGCGCGGTTCCCCTAACCTCCGGAGCAGGCACAACCCGATGCAGGAGGAAACCCATGCGCAGCGCGCTGTTCTCCGCGGAGAACCTTGAGAAGGAGTCCCAGCAGCCGGGCATGCGGCTGCAGAACTCCAAGATGCTGAAGATCGAGCTGAACGGCGAGGCGATGGCCCGCGTCGGGTCCATGGTCGCGTACCAGGGTCAGGTGCAGTTCCAGGCGCTCGGCTCCGGCGGCATCGGCAAGTTCATCAAGCAGCGGCTCACCGGTGAGGGCGTGCCGCTGATGAAGCTCTCCGGGCGCGGCGACGTCTTCCTCGCCGAGCTCGCCAAGGACGTGCACATCATCGACCTGGAGCCCGGGGACGCGCTGTCGATCAACGGCTCCAGCGTGCTGGCCTTCGACTCCACGCTCCAGTACGACATCAAGATGGTCGGCGGCGCCGGGATGGCGTCCTCGTCCGGCCTGTTCAACTGCGTCTTCAGCGGCCATGGCCGGATCGCGATCACCACCAAGGGCACCCCGGTCGTGCTCAACGTCGACCAGCCCACCTACGTCGACCCGCAGGCCGCGGTCTGCTGGTCGGCCAACCTCCAGACCGGCTACCACCGTGCCGAGCAGCTCGGCCTGGGCACGCTGCTCGGCCGGAGCACCGGCGAGGCGTTCACGATGAGCTTCGCCGGTCAGGGGTTCGTCGTGGTCCAGCCCTCGGAGGAGCCTCCGGTGCAGGGCAGCGGCGCCCAGCAGCAGGGCGGCCTGCTCGGCGGCCTGCTCCAGTGACCGCCCGGTGTGCGGGGCGCCCGCTCCGGGCGCCCCGGCGCCGTCAGTTCAGCTCGCCGGCCCGCAGCCGGGCCAGCCAGGCCGCCGCGTCCGCGTAGTCGGTGTCGGAGAGGCCGGCCGGCGCGGGGACCGGCCGGTCACCCGCCGCCGGGCTCCAGCGGTGCCGGGGGTACGACCCGAGGAAGCGCACGTCCGCGCAGACCCGGCGCAGCCCCTGCAACGCCTCGCCGAGGCGCACGTCGGCGACGTGGCCGGTGCAGTCGAGGAAGAAGACGTACCGGCCGAGCGCCTCGCCGGTGGGGCGGGACTCGATCCGGGTCAGGTTCACCCCGCGGGTGGCCAGCTCCATGAGCACCGACAGCAGCGCGCCGACCCGGTCGTGCGCGAGGTAGACCGCCAGCGAGGTCACGTCGTCGCCGGTCGGGGGCGGGG
>NZ_WBKT01000120.1 GCF_008868175.1 Micromonospora sp. AMSO31t | reverse complement strand
TCCGTGCGCATCCTGCTGCTCTCCACCGCCGACACCGACCTGCTGGCCGCCCGCGCCAGCGGCGCCGGCTACCGGCTGGCCAACCCCGCCCGGGTCGCCGCCGACGCCGTGCCCGCGCTGCTCGACGGCGTCGACCTGGCCGTCGTACGCCTGCTCGGTGGCCGGCAGGCGTGGCCGGACGGCCTCGCCGCGGTGCTCGCCTCCGGCGTGCCCACGGTCGTGCTCGGCGGCGAGGCGGTGCCCGACGCGGAGCTCATGGCGGCGTCCACCGTGGCCGCCGGGGTGGCCGCTGAGGCCCTCGCCTACCTGGTCGAGGGCGGGCCGGAGAACCTGGCCGAGCTGGCCCGGTTCCTCTCCGACACGGTGCTGCTCACCGGCGAGGGCTTCGCCCCGCCCGCGCCGACCCCGCCGCACGGGATCCTCGGCACCGACCCGGCGCCCGACGGCCGGCCCGTGGTCGGCATCGTCTTCTACCGGGCGCACGCCCTGGCCGGCAACACCGCCTTCGTCGAGACCCTGGCCGACGCGGTCACCGCGGCCGGCGGCCAGCCGCTGCCGGTGTTCTGCGGCTCGCTGCGCGGCCTCGCCCCGGGCGCGGGCCCGCTGGAGCTGTTCGGCCGGTGCGACGCCCTCGTGGTGACGGTGCTCGCGGCCGGCGGCACGGTCGCCGCGGACGCGTCCGGGGGCGGTGACGAGGACGCCTGGGACGTCGGCGCGCTCGCCGCCCTGGACGTGCCGATCGTCCAGGCGCTCTGCCTGACCAGCGACCGCGACCGGTGGGCGGCCAGCGACGCCGGACTGTCCCCGCTGGACGCCGCCATGCAGGTGGCCATCCCCGAGTTCGACGGCCGGATCGTCACCGTGCCGTTCTCGTTCAAACGGATCGACGCCGACGGGCTCTCGGTCTACCAGCCGGACCCGGAGCGCGCCGCCCGGGTCGCCGGCATCGCCGTCCGCCAGGCGCGGCTGCGGCACGTGCCCAACGCCGACAAGCGCCTGGCCATCGTGCTCAGCTCGTACCCGACGAAGCACTCCCGGGTCGGCAACGCGGTCGGCCTGGACACCCCGGCCTCGGCGGTCCGGCTGCTCGCCGCCCTGGCCGAGGCCGGCTACCACCTGGGCGACGCTCCCGTGCCGGACGACGGGGACGCCCTCATCCACGCCCTGATCGCCGCCGGCGGGCACGACGTCGAGTGGCTCACCCCCGAACAGCTCGCCGCCGCCGAGGCGCGGGTGCCGGGGGAGACCTACCGGCGCTGGTTCGACGCGGTGCCCGCCCCGCTGCGGGACCGGATGCGCGAGCACTGGGGCGAGCCGCCCGGCCGGCTCTACACCGACGGCGGCGACCTCGTCCTCGCCGGCCTGCGTTTCGGCAACGTGGCGCTGCTCATCCAGCCGCCCCGCGGCTTCGGCGAGAACCCCGTGGCCATCTACCACGACCCGGACCTGCCGCCCAGCCACCACTACCTGGGCGCGTACCGGTGGCTGGCCGCGCCGGTCACCGACGGCGGCTTCGGCGCGGACGCCGTGGTCCACCTCGGCAAGCACGGCACCCTGGAGTGGCTGCCCGGCAAGGGCCTCGGGCTGTCCGCCGACTGCGCCCCCGACGCGGTCCTCGGCGACCTGCCGCTGGTCTACCCGTTCATCGTCAACGACCCCGGCGAGGGCACCCAGGCCAAGCGCCGCGCGCACGCCGTGGTCGTCGACCACCTGGTGCCGCCCATGGCCCGCGCCGAGACCTACGGCGACCTCGCCAAACTCGAACAGCTCCTCGACGAGTACGCCACCGTGCAGGCCCTCGACCCGGCCAAGGCGCCCACCGTGCAGCGGCAGATCTGGGACCTCGTCCGCGCCGCCGAGCTGCACCACGACCTGCACCAGGCCGAGATGCCCGGCGACGAGGACTTCGACGACTTCGTGCTGCACCTCGACGGCTACCTCTGCGAGGTCAAGGACGTGCAGATCCGCGACGGCCTGCACATCCTCGCCGAGGCACCCGCCGGGGAGGCCCGGGTCAACCTGGTCCTCGCCGTGCTGCGCGCCCCGCAGGTCTGGGGCGGGGCCCGCGCGCGGCCCGGGCTACGCCAGGCCCTCGCCGCCCACGCCGGCCTCGACGAGGCGGCGCTGCTCGCCGCGCCCGGCGCCCGGATCGCCGTGCCCGCGGCGCTCACCGAGGCCGTCGACGGGCCGGCCGCCACGGCCGCCGACGCCGTCGACCTCATCGAGGCCCTGGCCCGCCGGCTCGTGCTCGGCATGGAAACCCTCGGCTGGGACCCCACCAAGGCCGGCGCGGTGGTCGAGGAGGTGGTCGGCGGGCCGGTGCCGGAGGCCGCCGACGTGCTCGGCTTCGCCGCCCGCGAGGTGGTGCCCCGGCTGGACCGGACCACCGACGAGATCGGCCGGGTGCTCGGCGCGCTCGCCGGCCGGTTCGTGCCGCCCGGCCCGTCCGGCTCGCCCACCCGGGGGCTCGTCAACGTGCTGCCCACCGGCCGCAACTTCTACTCCGTCGACCCGAAGGCCATCCCCAGCCGCAACGCCTGGGACGTCGGGGTCGCCCTCGCCGACTCGCTGCTGGCCCGGCACCTCGCCGACACCGGGGCGTACCCCCGCTCGGTCGGGCTCACCGTCTGGGGCACCAGCGCCATGCGCACCCAGGGCGACGACATCGCCGAGGTGCTGGCGCTGCTCGGCGTCCGTCCGGTGTGGGACGACCGCTCCCGGCGGGTCACCGGCGTCGAGGTGGTGCCGCTGCCCGAGCTGGGCCGCCCCCGGGTCGACGTCACGGTGCGCATCTCCGGCTTCTTCCGGGACGCCTTCCCGCACGTCGTCGCGCTCATCGACGACGCCGTCCGGCAGGTCGCCGCGCTCGACGAGCCGGCCGCCGGGAACTTCGTGAAGGCACACGTCGACGCGGACGTCGGCGAGCACGGCGACGCGCGCCGGGCCACCGCCCGCATCTTCGGCTCCAAGCCCGGGGCGTACGGGGCCGGGCTGCTGCCGCTCATCGACGCCCGGAACTGGCGCACCGACGCCGACCTGGCCGAGGTGTACGCCGTCTGGGGCGGCTACGCGTACGGGCCGGGGCTGGACGGGCGGGAGGCGCGGGCCGACATGGAGCGCTCCTTCGCCCGGATCGCCGTCGCCGTGAAGAACCAGGACACCCGCGAGCACGACATCGTCGACTCCGACGACTACTTCCAGTACCACGGCGGGATGGTGGCCATGGTCCGCCACCTCACCGGCGGGTCCCCGGCCGCCTACGTGGGCGACTCGGCCATGCCGCACGACGTGCGTACCCGCACCCTCGGCGAGGAGACCCGCCGGGTGTTCCGCGCCCGGGTGGTCAACCCCCGCTGGATCGCCGCCATGCGCCGGCACGGCTACAAGGGCGCCTTCGAGCTGGCCGCCACCGTGGACTACCTGTTCGGCTACGACGCCACGGCCGGGGTCGTGGACGACTGGATGTACGAGCGGCTCGCCGAGGCGTACCTCTTCGACCCGGAGACCCGGGAGTTCCTGGAGCGGTCCAACCCGTGGGCGCTGCGCGGCATCGCCGAACGGCTGCTGGAGGCCGCCGACCGCGGGCTGTGGGCTGCGCCCGAGCCGGTCACCCTCGACCGGCTGCACGAGACGTACCTGGCCAGTGAGGGCGACCTGGAGGACCGGCAATGACGAGCTATCCGTTCAGCGCGGTGCTCGGGATGGACGAGATGCGGCTCGCCCTGCTGCTCAACGCGGTCAGCCCGGCGAGGGCACGCACGGCGGTGGACTTGGCGGTGCCCTTCTCGCCGCGGACCAGCACCCCGCCGATGGCCGGGACCGGTCGGGAGGGTCCGACGAGGACGGACGCCCCGGGTCACCGGACGGCGGGAGCGGCGGGACCGGCCGCGCCGCCGCGGATCCGGATCGGTCCGGCCACCCGGGTGACGACGCGGGCGGCGACGAGGCCGACGCGCACCGGCCCGGCGGTGGCGCGCCGCACGGTGGCGGCGACCGGGGACGGCCGCACGCCCGGCGGTTCCGCCCGGGCGGCCGGCCGGGCGATCCGGACCGTGCGGAGGGCGGGACCGTGGCCGTGCCCGACCGGGGGCTGCGCGCCCGGCTGCTCACCGCGCCCGGCGTGGGCGAGGGCGTGCCGGGCCGGCGCTCCCGGGCCCGCACGGGACGTGGCCACACCACCGGCGCCCGCGTGCCCGCCGGCCCGGCCGGCGCGCTGCACCTGCCGGCCACCGTCCGGGCCGCCGCCCCCCACCAGGCCGCCCGCGGCCGGACCGGCGGGCCGCTGCGACTGCGCCCGTCCGACGTGCGCGAGGCGGTCCGCGAGGGACGCGAGGGCAACCTCGTCCTCTTCGTGGTCGACGCGAGCGGGTCGATGGGCGCGCGGCAGCGGATGTCCGCCGTCAAGGGCGCCGTGCTGGCGCTGCTCACCGACGCCTACCAGCGGCGGGACAAGGTGGCCGTGGTCGCCTTCCGGGGCGCCGGGGCGCAGACCCTGCTGCCGGCCACCTCCTCGGTGCTCGCCGCCTCGGCCCGGCTGGCCGAGCTGCCCACCGGCGGGCGTACCCCCCTCGCGGAGGGGCTGCTGGCCGCGGCCGACCTGCTGCGGGTGGAGCGGCTACGCGACCCGAGGCGCCGCCCGCTGGTGCTGGTGGTCACCGACGGCCGCGCGACCGCCGGCCCCCGCCCGCTCGACCGGGCCGCCCGCGCCGCCGCGGTGCTCGCGGCCACCGGCGCGCCCTGCGTCGTCGTCGACTGCGAGTCCGGGCCGGTCCGCCTGCACCTGGCCCGCCGCCTCGCCCACCAACTGCACGCCCCGCACCACCACCTCGCCGACGTGGCCAGTGACCCGCTCGTCGGCCTCACCACGAGGAGCGCCGCCTGATGCCGCAGGGGAAGCCGTCCCACGTGCCCGCCGACGGGCTGACCACCCGGCAGCGGCGCCACCGCCCGCTGCTGATCGTGCACACCGGACAGATGAAGGGGAAGTCGACGGCCGCGTTCGGGCTGGCGCTGCGCGCCTGGACCGCCGGGCTGCCGGTCGGCGTCTTCCAGTTCGTCAAGAGCGCCAAGTGGCGGGTGGGGGAGGAGAACGCCTTCCGGGCCCTCGGCGAGGTGCACGAGCGCACCGGGCAGGGCGCCCCGGTGACCTGGCACAAGATGGGCGAGGGCTGGTCCTGGATCCAGCGCGGCGGCGAGGCCGACCACGCCGAGGACGCCCGCGAGGGCTGGCGGCAGATCCGGCGCGACCTGGCCGCCGAGCGCTACGGGCTCTACGTCCTCGACGAGTTCACGTACCCGATGAAGTGGGGTTGGGTCGACGTGGACGAGGTGGTCGCCACCCTGCGCGACCGGCCCGGCTTCCAGCACGTGGTGATCACCGGGCGGGACGCCGACCCGCGGCTGGTCGAGGCGGCCGACCTGGTCGCCGAGCTGACCAAGGTCAAGCACCCGATGGACGCCGGCCAGAAGGGCCAGAAGGGCATCGAATGGTGACGCCCTGGGCGCTGCCGCGGCTGGTCGTCGCGGCCCCGGCCAGCGGGCACGGCAAGACGACCGTGGCCACCGGCCTGCTCGCCGCCCTGCGCCGGCGCGGCTTGACGGTCAGCCCGCACAAGGTCGGCCCGGACTACATCGACCCCGGCTACCACGCGCTCGCCGCCGGCCGCCCCGGCCGCAACCTCGACCCGTGGCTGGTCGGCCCGGAGCGGATCGCCCCGCTGCTGCGCCACGGCGCCAGCGTGCCCACCCCGGCCGACGTGGCCGTGGTGGAGGGGGTCATGGGGCTGCACGACGGCGCGGTCGGCCACGGCGGGTACGCCTCCACGGCCCACGTGGCCCGGCTCGTCGAGGCGCCGGTGCTGCTGGTGCTCGACACCACGGCGCAGGGCCGCTCCGCCGCCGCGCTGGTGCTCGGCATGCGCGCGTTCGACCCGGCCGTGCGCATCGGCGGGGTGGTCCTCAACCGGGTCGGCTCGCCCCGCCACGAGACGCTGCTGCGCGACGCGCTCGCCGAGGTGGGCGTGCCGGTGCTCGGCGCGGTGACCCGGGCCGCCGAGGTGACCGCGCCGTCCCGCCACCTCGGGCTGGTGCCGGTCGCCGAACGCGCGCCCGAGTCGGTCGCCGTGGTGGCCGCGCTCGCCGACCTGGTCGAATCCACGGTGGACCTCGACGCCGTGCTGGCGCTGGCCCGCACCGCGCCGCCGCTCACCGCGCCCGCCTGGGACCCGGCCGCCGCGGTCGGCGGTCCCGCCGGCACCGCCCGCCCGGTCGTCGCGGTCGCCGGCGGGGCGGCGTTCACCTTCTCGTACGCGGAGACCGCCGAGCTGCTCACCGCGGCCGGCGCCGAGGTGGTGACCCTCGACCCGCTGCGCGACGAGGCCCTCCCGGCCGGCACCCGGGCCGTGGTGATCGGCGGCGGCTTCCCCGAGCTGCACGCCGACGCCCTGGCCGGCAACACCGCGCTCCGCGCCGAGCTGGCCGGCTTCGACGGGCCGGTGGTCGCCGAGTGCGCCGGGCTGCTCTACCTCGGCCGCTCCCTCGACGGGGTACCGATGTGCGGGCGGCTCGACCACACCGCCCGGATGACCGGCCGGCTCACCCTCGGCTACCGCGACGCCGTGGCCGCCGCCGACTCCCCGGCGCACCGTGCCGGCGACCCGGTACGCGGACACGAATTCCACCGCACCGTCACCGACCCGGGGCACGGCGACCGCCCCGCCTGGCACTGGGACGGCGCCCCGCACGGCTTCGTGTCCGGCCGGGTGCACGCCTCCTACCTGCACACCCACTGGGCCGGGCACCCGGGCGCGGCCCGCCGGCTGGTCGAGGCGGCGAGCCGGTGACCCCGCCCCACCACCCGCCGGCCGTGTTGACCGGGATCGGGGTCGGACCGGGGGACCCGGAGCTGCTGACGCTCAAGGCCGCGCGGCTGCTGGGCGAGGCCGACCTGGTGTTCGTACCCGTGCTGGACCGGCTCGCCGCGGACCCGGACACGCCCGCGGGCCGGGCCGAGACCACCGTGCGGGCGCACGTGCCCGCGGACCGGCTGCGCCGGCTGCCGTTCGCTCTGGACGACCGCGGCGGGGTGACCGCCCGCCGGGAGCGGGCCTGGGACGCCGCGGCGGAGGCCGTGGTGGCCGCCGTCGACTCCGGCGCCCGGTCGGTCGCGTTCGCCACCATCGGCGACCCCAACGTCTACTCCACCTTCGGCTACCTGGCCGACGGGGTCCGGGCCCGGCGACCCGGGGTCGAGGTGCGGACCGTGCCCGGCATCACGGCCATGCAGGACCTGGCCGCCCGGGCGGGCGTGCCGCTCTGCGAGGGCCGCGAACCGCTCACGCTGCTGCCCGCCACGGCCGGCCTCACGCCGGTCGCCGACGCGCTCGCCGGCCCCGGGACCGTCGTCGTCTACAAAGGCTGGCGCCGCCACCCGGACCTGGTCGACGAGCTGCGGCGGCAGGGCCGGCTGGCCGGCGCCGTGCTGGGCCGGTCGCTCGGCCTGCCCGGCGAGCGGATCGGGCCGGTGGACGCCGCCGCCGCCGACCTGCCCTACCTGTCGACGCTGCTGGTCCCGGCCCGCCGGGACGGCCGGGGAGGAAAACTGTGACCATCACCGGCAAGGTCTGGTTCGTCGGGGCCGGCCCCGGCGCCGCCGACCTGCTCACCCTGCGCGCCGCCCGGGTCATCGCGGAGGCCGACGTGGTGATCTGGGCGGCCAGCCTGGTGCACGCCGACGTGCTCGCCCACGCCCGCCCGGGCGCCGAGATCGTCGACTCCTCCCAGCTGCCCATCGAGGGCGTCCGGCCGCTCTACGAACGGGCCGCCGCGCAGGGGCTGACGGTGGCCCGGATCCACTCCGGCGACCCGGCCCTGTGGGGCGCCGTGCAGGAACAGCTCGACCTGTGCCGCGACCTCGGCCTGGCCGTGGAGGTGGTGCCCGGGGTGTCCTCGTTCACCGCGGTCGCCGCGCTGGTCGGCCGGGAGCTGACCATCCCCGAGGTCGCCCAGTCGGTGATCCTCACCCGCCTGGAGGGCGGCAGGACGCCCATGCCGCCCGGCGAGCGGGTCCGCGAGTTCGCCCGGCACGGCACCACCATGGCGCTGTTCCTCTCCGCCGCCCGCTCCGGGCAGGCCCAGGCCGAGCTGCTGGCCGGCGGCTACCCGCCGGAGACGCCCGTGGTGGTGGCCTACCAGGCGACCTGGCCGGACGAGCTGGTGGTGCGGTGCGTGCTGGGCGAGCTGGAGGCCACCGTCAAGGCGCACAAGCTCTGGAAGCACACCCTGTTCCTGGTCGGGCCGGCGCTCGCCGCCACCGGCACCCGCTCGCACCTCTACCACCCCGGGCACTTCCACACCTACCGCCGGGCCGAGCCGGGCGCCCGCGCCGCGCTGCGCCGCGCCCGTGCCGACCGGTCCGGCGACCCCGGGGACGGCCGGTGACGTACGCCGACCCGCCGCTGCGCGAGCCGGACCTGCCGCGCACGGCGAAGGTCCGGCCCACCGCGCTGCGTACCGGCTGGACCACCGGCGCGTGCGCCACGGCGGCGACCAAGGCGGCGCTGACCGCGCTGGTCACCGGCGAGCCGCAGCACCAGGTGGAGATCGGCCTGCCGGCCGGCCGGCGGGTCACCTTCGCGGTGGCCCGCTGCGACCTGGACCGGGCCCGGCGGGCCGAGGCCGTGGTGGTCAAGGACGCCGGCGACGACCCCGACGTCACCCACGGCGCCGAGCTGACCGCCACGGTCACCTGGCGGGACGAGCCCGGGCTGCGCCTGGACGGCGGGCCGGGCGTCGGCACGGTCACCCGGCCGGGACTCGGCCTGGCGGTCGGCGGCCCGGCCATCAACGAGACCCCGCGCTGCATGATCGGCCAGGCCGTCGCCGAGGTGGTCGACCTCGGGGAGACCGGCGTCCGCGTGGTGATCAGCGTGCCGCGCGGCGAGATCATGGCCCGCAAGACCACCAACCGGCGGCTCGGCATCCTCGGCGGCATCTCCATCCTCGGCACCACCGGGATCGTCCGGCCGTTCTCCACCGCCTCCTGGCGGGCCAGCGTGGTGCAGGCCGTGCACGTGATGGCCGCCCAGGGGGAGCGGACCGTGGTGCTCTGCACCGGCGGGCGGACCGAGCGGGCGGCCCGGGCGCTGCTGCCGGAGCTGCCCGAGGTGTGCTTCGTCGAGGTCGGCGACTTCACCGGCGCGGCGGTCACGGCCGCCGTCGGCGACGGGATGACCGGGGTGGTCTTCGTCGGCATGGCCGGCAAGCTGGCCAAGCTCGCCGCCGGCATCCTGATGACCCACTACACCCGCTCCACGGTGGACCTGTCGCTGCTCGGCGCGGTGACCGCCGAGGCCGGCGGCGACCCGGACCTGGTCGCCGCCGTCACCGCCGCCAACACGGGGCGGCACGCGTACGAGCTGTGGGCGGACGCCGGGCTGCTCGGCCCGGCCGGGGACCTGCTCTGCCGCCGGGTCCGGCAGGTGCTGCTCCGCTTCGCCGGGCACACGGTCGGCGTCGACGTGGCCATGGTGGACTTCGCGGGCACCCGGGTGGTCGCCTCCTCCGGGCGGTGGGCCGCGTGAGCCCGACCGTCGTCGTGGCGGGGGTCGACGCCGCCGGCCGGCCCGCGCACCCCGTGCTCGCGCAGGCGCTGGCCGGCGCCGGGCTGATGGTCGGCGCGGCCCGGCACCTGGCCGCCGTGCCCGTGCCGCCCGGCTGCGCCACCGTCGTCCTCGGCCCGCTCGCCCCCGCCCTGCACCGCCTGGCCGCCGCCGTCGCCGCCGGCACGCCCGCGGTGGTACTGGCCAGCGGCGACCCCGGGTTCTTCGGCATCGTCCGCCGGCTCCGGGCGGCCGGCCTGCCGGTGCGGGTGCTGCCCGCCGTCTCCAGCGTCGCCGCCGCGTTCGCCCGCGCCGGGCTGCCCTGGGACGGCGCCGCCGTCGTCACCGCGCACGGCCGGGACCCCCGCCCCGCGCTCAACGCCTGCCGGGCGCTGCCCGCCGTCGCGGTGCTCACGGCCCCCGGCGCCGGCGCGGCCGAGCTGGGCGCCGGGCTGGCCGGCTGGGACCGCCGGCTGGTCGTGGCCGAGCACCTCGGCACCCCGGACGAGCGGGTCACCTGGACCACCCCGGCCGAGGCCGCCGCGACGACCTGGGCCGACCCGCACGTCGTGCTCAGCCTCGTCCCGGAGACCGTTCCGCCTCGGACGGCGCCGCTTTCCGCCGTGGACGGGCCGTCGGCGGCCGGGATGCGCGCCGACGACCAGCCGGCCGCCGCGCCGGCCGGGGGCTGGGCGCTGCCCGAGTCCGCGTACGCGCACCGGGACTCCATGATCACGAAGGCCGAGGTCCGGGCGCTCGCGGTGGCCCGGCTGCGGCCCCGGCTGGGCCGGCTCGTCTGGGATGTCGGAGCCGGGAGCGGCTCGGTCGGCATCGAGTGCGCCCTGCTCGGCGCGGCGGTGCTCGCCGTGGAACGCGACCCGGACGCGCCGATCCGCGCCAACGCCGCCCGGCACGGCGTCGACGTCCGGGTGGTGACCGGGGCGGCCCCGGCGGCCCTGGCCGGGCTGCCCGACCCGGACGCGGTCTTCGTCGGCGGGGGCGGCGTGGACGTGCTCGCCGCGGTGGCCGACCGCCGCCCGCCCCGGGTGGTCGTCACCCTGGCCGCCGTCGACCGGGTCGCGCCGGCCGTGCACCTGCTCCGCGCCGCCGGCTACGCGGTCGACGGCTGCCAGCTCAGCGCCGCCCGCCTCGCCGACCTGCCCGGCGGCTCGCTGCGCCTGGCCGCCACCAACCCGGTCGTCCTGCTCACCGGGGAGCACCCATGACGACCCACCCGGAGGAACCCGTGCCCACACCCTCGGACCTGTCAACAGGGGAACCCTGCTCCACCGGAGGCGTCAACAAGAGGCCCGTCCTTGTGGGGCTCGTGGCGGCGACCGCGGCCGGGCGGCGGCACGCGCGCGTCGTTGCCGCGGCCTGGCCGCACGCCCGGCTCGTGGCGGCGGCGAGCGCCGCCGACGCGCTGCGGGCCGCCTGGCGGGAGTGCGACGCCGTGGTCGCGTTCCTGGCCACCGGCGCGGTCGTCCGCATCCTGGCCCCGCTGCTCGGTGACAAGCACACCGACCCGGCCGTGGTGGTCGTCGACGAGGCGGCCCGGCACGCCGTGGCCCTGCTCGGCGGCCACGCCGGGGGCGCCAACGCCCTCGCCGCCGAGGTGGGCGCGCTGCTCGACGCCCGGCCCGTGGTCACCACCGCCACCGACGCGGTCGGCCTGCCCGGGCTGGACACCCTCGGCTGGCCCGTGGAGGGCGCGGTGGCCGCGGTGTCCCGGGCGATCCTCGACGGCGAGCCGGTCCGGCTGGTCGCCGACGCCACCTGGCCGCTGCCCGCCCTGCCGGAGCACGTCCACATCGAGGTCACACCCCCGCCGGCCGGCTCCGGCACGCCGGCCGCCACCCCGGACACCACAGGGACGCCGACCGTGGGAGCGGCCGCCGCCGGAACCGGCGCGAGCACTGGCGGGTGGCGGATCCTCGTCACCGACCGGGTCGTTCCCCTCGACGGGCGGACCGTGGTGCTCCGGCCGCCGTCCCTGGTCGCGGGCGTCGGCTCCAGCCGGGGCGTGCCCGCCGCCGAGGTGACCGGCCTGCTGCGCCGGGCGCTCGCCGACGCCGGCCTCAGCCCGGCCAGCCTGCGCTGCCTGGCCAGCGTGGACCTCAAGGCCGACGAGGCGGGCATCCGGGCGGCCGCCGACGCGTACGGCGTACCCCTGGAGACCCGGTCCGCGGCGGAGCTGGCGGCGGTCGAGGTGCCGCACCCCAGCGAGGTGGTCCGGGCAGCGGTCGGCACGCCGAGCGTCGCGGAGGCCGCGGCGCTGCGCGGCGGCGGCACGCTGCTGGTGCCGAAGACCGCCTCGGCGATGGCCACCGTCGCGGTGGCCCGGCACGCCCCGCGCGGCCGGCTCGCGCTGGTCGGCCTCGGCCCCGGCGCGGCCGACCTGCGCACCCCGCGCGCGGTGGCCGAGCTGCGCCGGGCCGCCGTGGTGGTGGGCCTGGACCAGTACGTCGACCAGGTCCGCGACCTGCTCCGCCCCGGCACCCGGGTGCTGGCCAGCGGGCTCGGCGCGGAGGAGGAGCGGGCCCGGGCCGCCGTCGCCGAGGCCACCGCCGGCCACGCCGTCGCCCTGGTCGGCTCCGGCGACGCCGGGGTGTACGCGATGGCCAGCCCCGCCCTCGAGTACGCCGACGACCGGATCGACGTGGTCGGCGTGCCCGGGGTGACCGCCGGCCTCGCCGCCTCGGCGCTGCTCGGCGCGCCCCTCGGGCACGACCACGTCTACCTGAGCCTGTCCGACCTGCACACCCCCTGGGAGGTGATCGCGGGCCGGGTCGCCGCCGCGGCGGAGGGCGACCTGGTGGCGTTGCTCTACAACCCGCGCAGCCGCACCCGGGACTGGCAGCTCGGCGCGGCGCTGGACACCTTCGCGGCGCACCGCCCACCGGACACCCCGGTCGGCGTGGTGCGCAACGCCAGCCGCCCCGGCGAGCGGGTGCACCTGGCCACCCTGGGCACCCTCGACCCGGCCCTGGTCGACATGTACAGCGTGGTGGTGGTGGGCAGCTCGCAGACGCGGGTGGTCGCCGGCCGGATGGTCACGCCCCGGGGGTACCGGTGGCGGTCGTGACCATCGGCCCCTGCCAGGGCTGCGGCGCCTGCCTGCTCACCTGCCCGACGCACGCCATCCGCCCCACCCCCGCCGGCCTGCGGGTCACCGACCGCTGCACCGGCTGCCTCGAATGCCTGGAGATCTGCCCCGTGGACGCCATCCGCGTCGACCCCGAACCCCGAGGAGAGCGATGACCTCGACCCCGACCGCCGCCCCCACGATCGGCCGCTGGAGCCGCGCCGAACGGGCCCGCCTCGGCGGCATCGTCTGCGCGGTCGCCGCGCTGCACGTCGCCGGCGTGACCCTCTACCTGTACTGGAACAACCAGCCGGCGGCGGCCGGCGGGCTGGCCGGCGCCGGCACCCTGGCCTACGTGCTGGGGGTGCGGCACGCCTTCGACGCCGACCACATCGCCGCCATCGACGACACCACCCGGCTCATGCTGCTGCGCGGCCGGCGGCCGGTCGGCGTCGGCTTCTTCTTCGCCCTCGGGCACAGCGCCGTGGTGCTGCTGCTCGCCCTCGTCGTCGGGCTCGCCTCGACGCGGCTGACCGGCGACCGGATGGCCGGCGTCCGCGAGGTCGGCGCCACCGTCGCGATCGTCACGGCCACCGGCTTCCTGCTGCTCGTGGCGGCCCTCAACGCAGTGGTGCTGGCCGGGCTGGCCCGGCTCTGGCGGCGGCTGCGCGCCGGCGCGCTGGACGAGACCGAACTGGACCTCATGCTGCTCAACCGGGGGCTCATGCACCGGATCCTCGGGGCCCGGGCCCGCACCCTGGTCCGCTCCTCCTGGCACATGGCCCCGGTCGGCTTCCTCTTCGGGCTGGGCCTGGAGACGGCCAGCGAGGTGACCCTGCTGGCCCTGTCGGCGAGCACCGCCGCCGCGGGTGGCCTGCCCGTGCTGGCGCTGCTCACCCTGCCGCTGCTCTTCGCCGCCGGGATGTCCGCCATGGACACCGCGGACAGCCTGCTGATGAGCCGCGCCTACTCGTGGGCGTACCGGCAGCCGGCCCGGCGGCTCTGGTACAACCTGGCCACCACCACGATGACGGTGCTGGTCGGTGGCCTGGTCGCCAGCGTCTACCTGGCCGGGCTGCTCGCCGACCACCTCGGGCTCACGGCCCTGGCCGGGTACGCCTCGATCGCCGACCACTTCGAGCAGCTCGGCTACGCCGTGGTGGGCCTCTTCGCCCTCGCCTGGGGCGGCGCCGTGCTGCTCTGGCGGCTGCGCGGCTACGACCGCCGCTACGGGCCGGCCGGCTCATGAGCCGGCCGGTGCACCCGATCGAGGCCGAGTCCTACCGGATCCTGCGCGAGCGGGTCGACCTGTCGCACCTGCCGCCGCTGACCCGGGCGGTGACCGAGCGGGTGGTGCACGCCAGCGCCGACCTCGACTACGTCGCCGACCTGGTCTGCGACGAGGACGGCCTGGCCGCCGGGCTGGCCGCGCTACGGGCCGGCGCGCCGATCGTCACGGACGTGTGGATGGTCGCCGCCGGCATCACCCGGGCCGGACGGGAGATCGTCTGCCCGGTCGCCGAGCAGGCGGCCGCCGACCTGGGTCGCGCCGCCGGCATCACCCGTTCGGCCGCGGCGGTGCGGATCGCGGCCGACCGGGTCGGCCCCGGCGCGGTCTGGGTGGTCGGCTGCGCGCCCACCGCGCTGGTCGAGCTGATCGCGCTCGACGCGGCCCCGGCGCTGGTGGTCGGCCTGCCGGTCGGCTTCGTCGGCGCGGCCGAGTCCAAGGCGGCGCTGCGGGCCAGCGGCCTGCCCGCCGTGTCCAACGTGGGCGAGAAGGGCGGCTCCGCGGTGGCCGCCGCCGCCCTCAACGCCCTGCTCTACCTGGAGGACACGTGAAGGACCAGACCCCGCTGCTGATCGTCGGGCACGGCACCCGCAAGGCGGCCGGCGTCGCCCAGTTCGGCGCGTTGGTCGAGCGGATCCGCCGCCGGGGCGCGGTCGCCGACGTCGAGGGCGGCTTCATCGAGCTGTCCCGCCCGCCGCTGACCGACGCCGTCGGCGCGCTGGTCGACCGGGGCCACCGGAGCGTGGTGGCGCTGCCGCTGGTGTTGGCGGCCGCCGGGCACGGCAAGGGCGACATCCCCGCCGCCCTCGCCCGGGAGAAGCAGCGCCACAGCGGCCTGCGGTACGCGTACGGGCGGCCGCTCGGGCCGCACCCGCTGCTCCAGGAACTGCTGGCGGAGCGGATCGACGCGGCGCTCGACGGCGCCGACCGGGCCGGCACGTGGGTGGCCCTGATCGGGCGCGGCTCCACCGACCCGGACGCCAACGCCGAGGTGACCAAGGTGGCCCGGCTGCTCTGGGAGGGACGGGGCTACGCCGGGGTGGAACCCGGCTTCGTCTCGCTCGCCGAGCCGTCCGTGCCGGCCGTGCTGGAGCGGCTGCGCCGGCTCGGCGCCCGGCGGATCGTGGTCGCCCCGTACTTCCTCTTCGCCGGGGTGCTGCCGGACCGGATCGTGGCGCAGAGCCGGGAGTTCGCCGCCGACCACCCCGGCGTGGACGTGCGGGTGGCCGAGGTGATCGGCGACTGCGACGCCCTCGCCGACCTGGTCCTGGAACGGCACGCCGAGGCGCTGCGCGGGGACATCCGGATGAACTGCGACACCTGCGCGTACCGGGTGGCGCTGCCCGGGTTCGCCGACAAGGTGGGCCGGCCGCAGACCCCGCACCACCACCCCGACGACCCGGCTGACGGGCACGGCCATCACCACCACCATGCCGGCCACCACGACGAGCCGGCGCTGCGCCCCGGACAGGTGGCCGTGGTGGGTGGCGGCCCCGGCCCGGAAGACCTGATCACCGTACGCGGGCGGGCGCTGCTCGACGCCGCGGACGTGGTGGTGGCCGACCGGCTCGCCCCGGCCGGGCTGCTGCGCCGGCTGCGCCCCGGCGTGCTGGTGGTGGACGCCGCCAAGGTGCCCCGGGGCCCGTCGATGTCCCAGGACGCCATCAACGACACGCTGATCGCGCACGCCCGCGCCGGGCGGCGGGTGGTCCGGCTCAAGGGCGGCGACCCGTACGTCTTCGGCCGCGGCCACGAGGAGGTCCTCGCCTGCGCGGCGGCCGGGGTGGGGACGGTGCTCGTGCCGGGGGTGAGCAGCGCGGTGGCCGCGCCCGCCCTGGCCGGGGTGCCGGTGACCCACCGGGGCGTGGCGCACGAGGTCACCGTGGTGTCCGGGCACCTGCCGCCCGGGCATCCCGACTCCCTGGTGGACTGGGCCGCGCTGGCCCGGGCCCGGGGCACGCTGGTGCTGCTCATGCCGTTCAACACCGTGGGGCGGATCGCCGCCGAACTGCTCGCGCACGGGCGGGCGGCGGAGACGCCCGTGCTGGTGGTCCGGGACGCCGGCCACCCGGCGCAGTGGACGGCCCGGTGCCGGCTCGACGAGGTCGGCACGCTCGCCGAGCGGGAGGACGTCCGGCCGCCGGCCGTGTTCGTGATCGGGCCGGTGGTAGCGCTCGCCGCCGATCCCGCCGCGGCTGATCCGGCTCCGGCGCCTGCCGCGATGCCCGTGCGGGGGTGAGCGCGGCGGCCCGGCGGGTCAGCCGGTGACGGCGCCGCCCAGGAGGTATCCGACGGTGGCCGCCGCGAGGCCGGCGGCCACGCTGCCCAGCGCGTTGGCCAGCGCGTGCCCACGGTGGCCCGCGCGGTGCAGCCGCGCGGTCTCGTAGCCGAGGGTGGACCAGGTGGTCAGCGCGCCGCAGAAGCCCGTGCCGACCAGGGCGGCCACCCCGGGGGAGGCGGGCACGGCGGTCGCCGCGCCGAGCACCAGCGACCCGACCACGTTGACGGTCAGCGTGCCCCACGGGAAGGGGGAGCGGTGCCGGGCCTGCACGGCCCGGTCGGTCAGGTAGCGCAGCGGCGCGCCCACCGCCGCCCCGAGCGCGATCAGCAGGACGGTCACCGGGCCGTCCCGCCCCGTGCCCGGGCCAGCAGCCGGCCGGCCACCGCGTCCCCGGCCGCGACCGCCAGCAGCGCCCCGGCCAGGGTCGCCGCCAGGTACGCCAGCGCGGTGCCCGGTGCCCCGGCGGCGATCGCCTGCTGGGCGTCCACGGCGTAGGTGGAGAAGGTGGTGAAGCCGCCGAGGACGCCGACGCCGAGGAAGGGACGGACCAGCGGCCCGGCCGGTCGGGCGGTGAGCACCGCCATGAGCGCGCCGATCAGCAGGCAGCCGGCGACGTTGATGCCGAAGGTGGCCCACGGGAAGCCGGTGGGCGGGTGCGGGAACGCGGCCTGCAGCCCGGCCCGGGCCAGCGCGCCGAGCACGCCGCCGGCGGCGATGACCCCGAGCACCGCGGCCGGGTGGGCGGGCAGCTCCCGCCGGTCGGCGGGGACGCGCAGGTCGACGTCGGGGTCGACGCGGAACTCGGACGGTCCGGTCACGGTGCCTCCCACCAGGACGGGCATCACTGGCAGGGACCGTTGGCGAGCGTGTCGCGGTTCTCCCGGCGGGTTCCGGGACGGCGGGCCCCACCGCCGGCTCTGGCCCGA
>NZ_WBKT01000119.1 GCF_008868175.1 Micromonospora sp. AMSO31t | reverse complement strand
ACCCGGGGTCAGAGGCGGATGCCGAGGAGGGCGTCGACGGTGTCGGCGAACAGCTTCGGGGCTGCCCCGTCGTCGGCGACCCCGGCCAGGGCCTGGTCGGCCCAGGCGTCGGCCACGGCCAGGGCGCCAGGGCTGTCGAGGTCGTCGGCGAGGCGGGCGCGTACCCCGGCCAGCAGCTCGTCCCCCGACGGGCCAGCCGGCGCGGCGGCGGCCCGGCGCCAGCGGGCCAGCCGCTCCTGCGCCTCGACGAGCAGCTCGTCGGTCCACGAGCGGTCGCTGCGGTAGTGCCCACTCAGCAGGGCCAGGCGGACCGCCATGGGGTCGACCCGGTCGGCCCGGAGCCGGGAGACGAAGACCAGGTTGCCCCGGGACTTCGACATCTTCTCGCCGTCCAGGCCGATCATGCCGGCGTGCACGTAGTGGTCGGCGAACGGCGCCTCGCCGGTCAGCCGCTCCGCGTGCGCCGCCGAGCACTCGTGGTGCGGGAAGAGCAGGTCGTTGCCGCCGCCCTGAACGGCGATCCGGTCGCCGAGCAGGTTCAGCGCGATCACCGCGCACTCGATGTGCCAGCCGGGACGGCCGGCGCCCAGCTCGCCGCCCGGCCAGGAGGGCTCGCCCTCGCGGGCGCCGCGCCACAGCAGCGGGTCGAGCGGGTCCCGCTTGCCGGCCCGGTCCGGGTCGCCGCCGCGCTCCGGGAAGATCTCCAGCATCTGCTCCCGGGACAGGTTGGACTCGTAGCCGAACGCGGGGGCGGCCGCGACGTCGAAGTAGACGTCCCCGGTGCCGTCGTCGAGCCGGTAGGCCGCGCCGTCCTTGAGCAGCACGAGGACCTTCTCGGCGATGTCCGGGATCGACTCGACCGCGCCGACGTAGTGCGCCGGCGGGATGATCCGCAGCGCCTCCATGTCCTCGCGGAACAGGGCCGTCTCCCGCATGGCCAGGACCTTCCAGTCCTCGCCGTCGCGCTCGGCCCGCTCCAGCAGCGGGTCGTCGATGTCGGTGACGTTCTGCACGTACCGCACGGTCAGGCCGGCGTCCCGCCACATCCGCTGCACCAGGTCAAACGTGATCATGGTGGCGGCGTGGCCCAGGTGGGTCGCGTCGTACGGGGTGATGCCGCAGACGTACATGCTGGCCGCGCCGTCGGGCTGACTGGAGTGGAGGCCTTGCCGCGCCGAGTCGTACAACTTCAGTGGCGTGCCCTTGCCCGGCAGCCGTGGCACCTCGTGTCCCGCCCAAGACTCCATGATTGCCAGCCTAACGATCCGTCAGGCGCTCAGGTGGCGCGCCTCGGGTGATCAACGCGACAGCGGCTCACATGGGTGGCCAGGGCATGGCCGGCCACTCCTCGGGCGGCAGCGGGAACCGCCCGGTCTCGCGCAGCCGGTCCACCCGGGCCGCCACCTCGGCGACCTCGCTGATGGTGAGGTGGTCGGCCAGCTCGTCGCCGAGCGCCCCGGTGAGCTGGCCGGCCAGCCCGTCGAGCATCGCCACCGCGTCCGGCGGGAGCTGCCGGCCGGCCCAGCCCCAGAGCACGGTGCGCAGCTTCTCCTCGACGTGGAAGCAGACCCCGTGGTCGACCCCGTAGACCCGGTCGTCCGGACCGACGAGCACGTGCCCGCCCTTGCGGTCGGCGTTGTTGATCACGGCGTCGAGGAGCGCCAGCCGGGCCAGCCGGGGATCGTCGGCGTGCGCCAGCGCGTACGCGGCCCCGTCGTCGTCGCGCGCCGCGGCGACCGGGAACCAGCGCGGCGGCACCGTCTCGGCCGGCACGAAACCGACCAGCGGCTCGGCGTCGTCCGGCTCGTCGATCCAGAGTTGGCACGAGCCGGGACCGAACGGGCCGTCCCGCAGCACGGTCGGCGGCACCAGGTCCCAGCCGGTGGCCTGCGAGACCAGGTAGGCCGAGACCTCCCGGCCGGCGAGCGTCCCGTCCGGGAAGTCCCAGAGCGGGCGCTCGCCGCGGACCGGCTTGTAGACGCAGCGCGCGGTCGCCCCGTCGAGGGTGATGACACCGCGCAGGGTGGTGTTGGAGGCGTCGACCAGCCGTCCCTCCAGGGTGAGTTCACCGTCGCTGAGCAGTCGCAGCGAGGCGGCGGCGCCCTGTCGGGGCTGAAGTTCGGACGAGGTCACCGGTGGTAACCGTTGTGCCGGGGGCAGAGGTGACCGGCCGGGTCGAGCGGCTGGCCGCAGAGCGGGCAGGGCGGACGGCCGGCGTTGACCACCCGGCGGGCCCGCTCGATGAACGCGCGGGTCGCCTCGGGGGTCAACCGGACCCGGAGCCGGTCGAGGTCGTCGTCCGGTTCGTCCGGGTCCTCGTCGGTGTCGTCGTCCGCGTCGCCCAGCTCGACCTCGGCCTCCGCCTCACCGGCGGCGATCGCCTCGATCACCACGGTGGCGGAGTCCACGTCGAAGGCCAGGCCCAGGGTGCCGACCCGGAACTCCTCGTCGACCGGGGTGTCGAGCGGGTCGTTGTCGCCGGTCACCGGGGTCGCCTCCGGCAGATCCACGCCGAACCGGCGCTGCGCCTCGGAGAGCAGCTCCTCCAGCTTCTCGGCGAGCAGGGACACCTGGACCTTCTCCAGCGCGACGCTGACCAGCCGGCCTCCGCCGCGCGCCTGGAGGAAGAACGTGCGCTCCCCCGGCGGGCCGACGGTTCCGGCGACGAACCGCTCCGGCGGCTCGAAGGCGTGCACCTGGTGCGTCATACCCACGACCCTATCCGGCGTGCGGAACCGTCGCGCAGCGCACCGACGCCGAATCCGCCCAGGGCGAAACGCCAGGGCCGCCTCCCGCCGTTGCCGGGCGTGGCGGGGCGGCTCACCGGGTCGCCCCCGCGCCGCCGCCCACGGCCGCGTCCGAGTCAGTCGACCTGGTCGCCCGCCGGCGCCGCTTGCGCGGCGGCGGGACCAGCCCGGCAAGATCGCCGCCGGTGTCGTTGAGCCGGACCAGGAAGGGCCGCAGCGGCGTGTAGCGGATCGCGGTCACCGACGCCGGGTCGGCCACGATCCGCTGGAACAGATCCAGGTGTACGCCCAGCGCGTCGGCCACGATCGCCTTGATCACGTCGCCGTGGCTGCATGCCAGCCAGACCGCCTCGGGCCCGTGCTCGGCGCTGATCCGGGCGTCCCAGGAGCGCACCGCCGCGACCGCCCGCGCCGACATCGCCGCCATCGACTCCCCCTCCGGGAACACGGCGGCGCTCGGGTGCTGCTGCACCACCGGCCAGAGCGGCTCCTTCGCCAGCTTCTTCAACGGCTGCCCCTCCCAGGCGCCGTAGCCGCACTCGATCAGGCCCTCCTCGACCACCGGCTCGGCGCCGGGCAGGGCCAGCTCCAGGGTCTGCCGGCAGCGGATCAGCGGGCTGGTCACCACCGCCGCGAGGGGCAGGCCCGTGAGCCGCCCGCCCACCGCCGTGGCCTGGGCGCGCCCGGTCTCGTCCAGCTCGACCGGTTGCCGGCCGGCGAGGCCACCGTCGGCGTTCGCGGTGGTCCGGCCGTGTCGCAGAAGCAGAAGGGTCGCCACGCAGACCACCCTAGGCGCTGACCACCCCTTGATCGACTGCACCACGGGATGTGGCGGTATCGGGGCTGTGACGGCGAACACCTCCGCGCCCGGAACACCCGACCCGGTCGGGCCGTTGTGCAGAGCGTCGGTGTGTCCAGTGTCCCCGGGCCTCACCTAAATTGCCTTCGCGGAATACCGTTCGGCTGGAGCCGCGTCGTGCCACTCGCCGAGAGGCGACCTGCACACCGACACCTACAGCGCCGCCCGTCCCTCCGGGGCCGGGCGGCGCTGTTGTCTGTGCCGCTCCTCCGCGCGTCCCGCTACGGCGACCCGAGGTTCGGGGCTCGTCGCTGCCCGTCTGGGGCAGGTCGGGGACGGATCGCGTTCGGTCGCCCGCCACGGGTGGCAGGTGCTCACCCACCGCCTTTGCTCTGCAGCCAACCACGCAGCGGCCGTGGTGCGGAGGTGGTGCGTCCGTGGCTGCAGAGCAAAGGGGGCCGGGGCGGTGGCCGGCGGCTGGGCGGCGGGCACCGGCGAGGGACGGTCGACAGATCGAGGGGTCGCGCGCCGATCCATCCACGTCATCAGGTTTGCAGCCGCCCACGCAGGCAGCCTCGACGTGGCGTGGATGTCCGGTTCATGCCTGGTGAGTGGAACGCTATGTGTGTCTCCCAGGTCCGGATACATCCATAGCGTTCCACCGACGGTCCCGGCGTGGGCGTGGTGTCCGGTTCGTGGGGTGACCGGCGGCATCCTGGCGGCGGAATGGCCGGCGGGCCGGTGTCGTTGTATCCCGGTGAACGGCCGAGGACCACGCCCCGCCCCCCGGGGTGACCCGCCGAGAGCGACCGCCCCGCGAGGCGGGACTGCCCGGCCGGGAATGACGATGGCCCGCCGGTCGTTGCACATGGTCCCGGCGCGACGAAGAGGCCCCGCCCCGCGCGCCGGATGATCCCCCTAAGACTTTCTTGAGCGCCTGACGGTGCTTGCGCACACACAGCCGACCCCCATCGGCATGTGCGCCAACCCCCGAATGGAGCCATCCGGATGAACACGATGCTGCGTAAGAGCGTGCTGGGTATTGCTGGTCTGGCCTTCACCGGTGGTGTCTTCGCCGGTCCGATCGCCGCCCACGCCGACGCCCACCCCGTCGAGGGCAAGCCGGCCGCGGTCGCGGTGAGTGTGCAGGGCGCCCAGTCGCACATCGACCTGAACGACGAGCAGACCGCCAACGCCAAGGCGATCATCGCGGCGACGAAGAAGGCCGGCCTGCCCGAGCGGGCCGCGGTCATCTCGATCGCCACGAGCCTGCAGGAGTCGAAGCTGGAGAACCTGGGCCACCTCGGCGATAAGAATGATCACGACTCGCTGGGCCTGTTCCAGCAGCGCCCGACCAGCGGTTGGGGCACGCCGGAGCAGATCACCAACCCCGAGTACTCCACCCTCGCCTTCCTCAAGGGCCTGAAGCAGGTCGACGGCTGGGAGAGCATGCCGCTGACCGACGCCGCGCAGACCGTGCAGGTCTCGGCCTACCCGGACGCCTACGCCCAGTGGGAGCAGCAGGCCACCGACATCGTCCACCAGCACTGGAACAGCTGACCCAAACAACCGCTGGCCGGCACCCCCAACACGGGGTGCCGGCCAGCGGCGTATCCGGGGTCAGGTGGCGTCGATCGTGCCGGTGAGGAGCAGGCAGAGGACCAGGGAGCCGAGCGCCACCCGGTAGAGGACGAACAGGTACAGGGTGTGGTGCGCGACGTAGCGCAGCAGCCAGGCGATGGCCGCGTATCCGATCCCGAAGGCGATCACCGTGGCGACGACCATCTGCGCCACGCTCGGCGCGGCGGTGCCCGGCGCGGACGGCTCGAAGACGTCCGGGATGCTGAACACGCCGGAGATCACCACGGCCGGGATGGCCAGCAGGAACGAGTAGCGGGCCGCCGTCTCGCGCGTGAGGTTGAGCAGCAGGCCGGCGGTGAGCGTGCCGCCAGAACGGGAGACACCCGGGATCAGCGCCGCGGCCTGGGCGAAGCCCATGATGACGCCGTCACGCATCCGGAAGTTCTCCAGCGTGCGGGTCTGCCGCCCCCAGTACTCGGCGAAGGCCAGCACCAGGCCGAAGAGGATCAGCGTGCCGGAGATCAGGTACAGGTTCCGGCCGGCGGTGCGGATCTGGTCCTTGAACAGCAGCCCGAAGATGCCGATCGGGATGGTGCCGACGATGACGTACCAGCCCATGCGGTAGTCGAGGCTGGAGCGCACCGAGCTGTCGAACAGGCCGAGCACCCAGGTCCGGACGATCCGCCAGATGTCCTTGAAGAAGTAGATGAGCACCGCCGCCTCGGTGCCCAGCTGGGTCACCGCGGTGAACGACGCCCCGGCGTCCCGGTCGAAGAAGATCGCCGAGGTGATCCGCAGGTGCCCGGAGGACGAGACCGGCAGGAATTCCGTGAGCCCCTGGACGATGCCCAGGACGATGGCCTCGACCCAGGTCACTCGCCGACTCCGGAGAGGTCCAGCGCCTCGGCGACGGTCCGCAGGGTCTGCACGCCGCTGTCCCGGTCCGCCACGAAGAGGGTGACCGACAGGGTGGTCACGCCGGCGGCCGCGTACTCCCGCATCCGCTCGGCGATGCGCTCCTTCGGGCCGAGCAGCGAGGTGCGGTCGATGAACTCCATGGGCACCGCGGCGGCCGCATCGCGTTGCCGCTTGGCCAGGTAGAGGTCCTGCACCTCGCGGGCGGCGTCGCCGTAGCCCATCCGGGTGGCGAGCTGGTTGTAGAAGTTCTGCTGCCGGCTGCCCATGCCGCCGACGTAGAGGGCCGCGTACCAGCGCACCAGCTCGGCGCAGGTGGCGATGTCGTCGCCGACCACCACCGGCACGGACGGGACGACGTCGAAGCCGGCCAGCTCCTTGCCGGCCCGGGCCCGCCCGGCCCGCACCGAGGCGAGCTGCTCCTCGGCGAACTCGGGGGCGTAGAAGACGGCGAGCCAGCCGTCGGCGATCTCGCCGGCCAGCTCCAGGTTCTTCGGGCCGACGGCGGCCAGGTAGATCGGGATGTGCTCGCGCGGCGGGTGGAAGCCCAGCCGCAGCGCCTTGCCCGGGCCGTCCGGCAGCGGCAGCGTGTAGTGCTCGCCGTCGTACGCGACCTCCTTGCGGGCCACGGCCAGCTTCACGATGTCGACGTACTCCCGGGTGCGGGCCAGGGGCTTGGCGAAGCGGACGCCGTGCCAGCCCTCGGAGACCTGCGGGCCGGAGACGCCCAGGCCGAGCCGGAACCGGCCGCCGGAGAGCGCGTCGATGGTGGCCGCGGTCATCGCGGTCATCGCCGGGGTGCGGGCGGGGATCTGCATCACCGCGGCGCCCACGTCGATCCGCTCGGTCTGGCCGGCCATCCAGGCCAGCATGCTCGGCGAGTCGGAGCCGTAGGCCTCCGCGGCCCACACCACCGAGTAGCCGAGCCGATCCGCCTCCTGGGCCAGCGCCAGGTGGTCGGCCGGCGTGCTCCACGCCGTCTGGTATCCGAGGCTGAGCCCGAGTCGCACTGGTCCTCCCACCATCCGCACCACAGGTCGCATCAGGTTACGCAATGGCGGTGGTGGCGCGGACCACCGGCTCACCTCGAACACGTCACACCCGTGGAAGGTCGCGCGGGAAGTTGACTGCGGCGAGGATATCCGTGAAGCCGGCTTCGAAATAAGGTTCACCCATGCAACAGCGACCGCTCGGCCGAAGCGGGCTGGCGGTTTCGCGGCTCGCGCTCGGCACCATGACCTGGGGACGCGACACCGATGAAGACGACGCGGCCGCCCAGCTGAAGAGTTACCTCGACGCGGGCGGCAACCTCGTGGACACCGCCGACGTGTACGCCGACGGCGACGCGGAGTCGGTGATCGGGTCCCTGCTGGGCAGCCTGGTGCCCCGCGACGATCTGCTCATCGCCACGAAGGCGGGGCTGCGGCCGGGCAGCGGCCGCCGCCGGGACGGCTCCCGGGGGCACCTGCTGCGCACCCTGGAGGCCTCGCTGCGCCGGCTCGGCACCGACCACGTCGACCTCTGGCAGGTGCACGGGTACGACCCGGACACCCCGCTGGAGGAGACGCTCTCCGCGCTCGACCACGCGGTGTCCAGCGGCAAGGCCCGGTACGTCGGGGTGTCGAACTTCTCCGGCTGGCAGACCGCCCGCGCCGCCGCCTGGCAGGCCGCCTGGCCGGGGCGGGCCCCGGTGGTCGCCGCGCAGGTCGAATATTCGCTGCTGGAGCGGGGCGTGGAGCGTGAGGTGCTGCCCGCCTGCGAGGCCATGGGCCTGGGTGTGCTGCCCTGGTCGCCGCTGGGCCGCGGGGTGCTCACCGGCAAATACCGCAACGGCCGGCCGGCGGACTCGCGGGCCGTGTCGCCGCACTTCGAGCGCTTCGTCGCCACCTACCTGGAGCCGCGCTGCTCCAGCATCGTGGAGGCCGTCGCCATCGCGGCCGGCGGCCTGGGCGTGTCGCCGCTGGAGGTGGCCCTCGCGTGGGTCCGGGACCGGCCCGGGGTGACGGCGCCGATCCTCGGCGCCCGGACCGTGGGGCAGCTCCTCGGGGCGCTGCAGGTGGAGCGGATGACCCTGCCCGAGGAGATCGTCACGGCGCTGGACGACGTCGCGGCGGTGCCGGTGGGCTACCCGGAACGGGACGGCTGACCCCCCGCCGGCCAGGGGCCGGTGCGCGAAAGAGGCGACGCGGGTCACCGTCAGGGGGTGGCGGAGGGCTCCCGAGCTGGGCAGCATAGAGGCCATGGACTACGAATACGCGCCGCTGCGGTTGCCCTCGAACGTCGATCGGTTGACCGCCGCGGCGCAGCTGGCGATCCAGGCGGAGTTCTCCGGCTGGGAGCTGGCCCGGGTGCGGCTGTTCCGGGACGGCACGCGGCAGGTCATGCTGCGCCGCCGCCGGGTGAACCAGCCGCAGCCGGGCCTCTCCTACTGACGGCCGCCAGGCGGGAGCGTCCCCGGAGCCACCGCGTGGTGGCTCCGGGGGCGTCGCTGCCTAGTGGGCGTGGTCGTGCTCCTCGTCGAGCTCCAGGAACGGGTGCTCGTCGAGCCGGCCGACCAGGCGGTCGTCGGCGGCCGGCTGGAACGGGCCCACCGGGTCGTCGTCGTCGAAGGACTCCAGGTCGACCGGGGTGCCGACCTCGCTGACCATGACCACGCCGTCGAGCGGCTCCAACTCGGGCACGTCGAGGGCGGAGAGCGAGCCGTCGCCGCCCTGCAGCAGCTCCAGCACCGCCTCGCCGACCCCCTCGACCGGGGCCGGCTCGTCCTCCTCGGGGGTGCCCTCGCGGCGGACCGCCTCGGCGGCCCGGATCAGCGCGGAGATGCTCGGGACGCGGTAGTCCCGCCGCTGCCGCACGGAGATCACCCGCGGGTGCGGGTCGGTCGCCTCGACGCCCTCGGCGCCGCCGAAGCGCTCGTCGGCCTCGTCCGGGTCGATCGACTCGACGTCCCACGGTGTCACCTCGCCGAACGCGTCGAGCAGCTGCTCGTCGTAGGCGAACGAGGCGTTGTTCAAATTGACGTACGCCTGCCAGACGGCGTCGTCGTCGATCCGGCCCTGAGCGGCGCGAACGGCGGCCAGGTGGGCGCGGGCCGCGTCGATCACCCGCTCGAGGGCGGCGTCCAGCTCACCGTGCTGGTCGGTCATGTGAGGCAGTCCCTTCGCGATGGGGGAGGTTCCGCGCCGGCGGCGCGACGGGCACGGTCAGCAGCTGCGGAGAAAGCGGTCGAGAACCCGCACGCCGAACTGTAGTCCGTCCAGCGGAACCCGCTCGTCGATGCCATGGAACAGGCCGGAGAAATTGAGGTCGGCGGGCAGCCGCAGCGGCGCGAAGCCGAAGCACCGGATGCCGAGCTGGGAGAACGCCTTGGCGTCGGTGCCGCCGGAGAGCATGTACGGCACCGGGCGGGCGCCCGGGTCCTCGGCGCGCAGCGCGGCGGACATCGCCTCGACCAGGTCGCCGTCGAAGGTGGTCTCCAGGGCCGGCTGGCGCTGGATGTACTCGATGGCGATGTCCGGCCCGACCAGCTCACGCAGCTGCCGCTCCAGCACCTCGCTCTGCCCCGGCAGGCTGCGGCAGTCGATGGTGGCGGTGGCCCGCCCCGGGATGACGTTGTCCTTGTAGCCGGCGGCCAGCCGGGTCGGGTTGGCGGTGTTGCGGATGGTCGCGCCGATGATGTTGGCGATCGGGCCGAGCTTGGCGATCGCCGTCTCCGGGTCGTCGGGGTCGATCTCGATGCCGAGGACGTCCGAGACCTCGGCCAGGAACGCCCGGACGGTGTCGGTCATGACCACCGGGAAGCGGTGCCCGCCGATCCGGGCGACCGCCTCGGCGAGCGCGGTGACGGCGTTGTCGTCGTGCACCATCGAACCGTGGCCGGGGCGGCCCTTGGCGTGCAGGCGCAGCCAGTCGATGCCCTTCTCGGCGGTCTCGATGAGGTAGAGGCGCCGAGACTCGTCCACCGAGTAGGAGAAGCCGCCGACCTCGCCGATCGCCTCGGTGCAGCCGTCGAAGAGGTGGCGGTGCCGCTGGGCGAGGAAGTGCGCGCCGTAGTCGCTGCCGGCCTCCTCGTCGGCCGTGAACGCGAGCACGATGTCGCGGGACGGCCGGACCCCGGCGCGCTGCCAGCCGCGGACCACGGCCAGCACCATGGCGTCGAAGTCCTTCATGTCGATGGCGCCGCGGCCCCACAGGTAGCCGTCGCGGATCTCGCCGGAGAACGGGTGCACCGACCACTCGTCCGGGTCGGCGGGGACCACGTCGAGGTGGCCGTGCACGAGCAGCGCGTCCCGGCCCGAATCGGCGCCGGGGATGCGGGCGACCAGGTTGGCCCGGCCCGGCGCGGACTCGTGGAGCTCCACGTCGACGCCGACCTCGGCGAGCTTCTCGGCGACGTACTCCGCGGCCCGGCGCTCCCCGACGCTGGTGTCGTTGTCCCCGGTGTTGGTGGTGTCGATGCGCAGCAGGTCGCGGCAGAGGTCCACGACCTCGTCGGTGGGGTCCGGTCGGTCGGAGGCGGGGTCGCTCGTCATCGCTTCTTCATACCAGCAGGACCGGCCGGCCGGTCGCCCCCGGTCGGGGCGCGGTTTCGCGGATCGCACGGGCGGGTACCGCCGGACCACCACACCCGTCGATCGGCTGTCCGGGGTGGCGGCGTCGGACGCGCCGGGACCGGACGGCCGTGGCCGCCAGCTCAAGGAGGGCACCATGACCGTCCCCCTGCCGCCGTTGCCTCCCACCGCCGACGACGCGTACCGGCCGGGCGGGCGGAGCCTGGCCGACCTCGTGGACCGGGAGCACTGGGTGCTGCTCGGGCTGGCCGGCCAGGTCACCGATGCGAGCCTGGACCCGGCGCGCCGCCGCGAGGTGCTGGACGTGCTGACGGCCGCGGTGTCCCGGCACCTCTCCGCCGAGGAGCAGTACCTCTTCCCGGCCGCCCGGGCCGCCGTCCCCGAGAGCGTCGAACTGGTGGACCGGGAGATCGAGGCGGACGCCGCCCTGCTGACCGCGCTGAAGGGACTGTCCGGGCCGGACGACCCGGCGGTGGCCGACGTCGCCGACCGGGTGCGCCGGCACGTCAGCCGGGTCGCCGCGCTGGTGACGCCGCTGCGCGAGGTGGCCAGCGACGCCGAGTTGATCCGGCTGGGCAACCGGTGGGAGATCGCCGAGGAGGCCGCCCCGACCCGGCCGCATCCGGGCACCCCGGCCACCCCGCCGTGGAACAAGATCGTCGAGCCGGCGGTGGGTGTGCTGGACAAGGTGCGCGACGTGGTCAGCGGGCGGCGGACCCGCCTCGCCGACCTGGAACGTCCCCGCGACGTCTGACGGCTGTCCCATACAGGTATACCGATGCCGTAAGGCCCTTCCGCCCGGCCGTTGGGTGGTCCTACCGTCACCGTATGAATCTGGAGCTGCGACACCTGCGGGTGGTGTGCGCGATCGCGGAGACGGGGAGCGTCACCAAGGCGGCCTCCACGCTCGGCCTGGCCCAGCCGGCGCTGACCGCCCAGCTCCAACGCATCGAGCGGGCCCTGGGCGGGCCGCTGTTCGAGCGGGACCGCCGGGGCGCCCGGCCCACCGCCCTGGGCGAGCTGGTGCTGGACCGGGCCCGGGTGCTGCTGCCGGCCATGAAGGGCCTGCAGGACGAGGCGGCCCGCCTGGCCGGTGCGGGCGACCCGCTGAGCCGCTACCGGTTCGGCGGGGTGAACAGCCCCATCCTCGGCCGGCTGGTGCACCGGCTCGCCGCCGAGCGCCCCGACGTGCGGATCACCACGTACGCGTCGTGGTCGGTGGACGAGCTGGCGCAACTGGTGGCCGGCGGGCGGCTCGACTTCGCCCTCACCGGGGTGTGCGGTGACGCCACCCCGTCGGCGGAGTCCGGGCTCAGCTGGCGGGAGGTGGCCGTCGACCCGGTCTTCGTGCTGCTGCCGCAGACCCACCCGATGGCCGGCCGGGACGAGGTGCGCCTCGTCGACCTGCGCCGCGAGCAGTGGGTGGCCGCACCCGGCGACGGCTGCTTCGGCGACTGCTTCGCCGCCGCCTGCGCCCGCGCCGGCTTCACCCCCCGGAAGGTCTACGAGGCGGACGTGCGGGGCTGCCTCGACCTGGTCGACGCGGGCGAGGCGGTGGCGCTGTGCCAGGCCACCTTCCGCCCGGTGGCCGGCCTGGTGACCCGCCGGCTCGCCGGGGCGCCGCTGCGCTGGCGGCTGCTGCTCGGCTGGCACCCGGACGCCCCGGCGGCCCGGGTCGCCGAGCCGGTGCTGGAGACGGCGGTGGCGGCGTACACCGATGCGCTGGCGAACCATCCCGACTACCTGGCCTGGCTGCTGTCCCACCCGGACTTCGGGGTGCAGTCGATAACCCCGAGCGGGGTGCGAACCGCCTGAGCGCGGGTATCTGGGCGACATGACTGATCTGTACCCGGCCGCCGACCAGCGGGAGCTGCTGCGCCAGGCGGCCGCCGCGCACACCGCCGCCTCCGCCGACCTGGAGGCGTTCCTGCGCCGGTTGCCGGAGGTGCCGGAGCCGGCCGACATCACCGAGTTCGCCAACCTGCTCAGCCGGGAGGAGCGGGCCCGGGGCGAACGGCAGGACGCCGCGGACGCCGCCGGGTTGATGCTGCCCAGCATGGAGTCCGAGTAGCGGACGGCGGCGGCACCCGGGACCGGGTCCCGGGTGCCGCCGCACCGTGCCGTCAGCGTTCAAGTAGGACCGCGTGCCGCGGTCAGCGTTCGATGAGGACGTCGTGGCCCAGGTCGAGCAGGGAGTGCCGCCACTCGTCGTCGGCGTTGCCCCGGCTCGGCTTCTCCGCGCTGAGCGCCCGGATCCGCTCGATGGCGTCCCGCATCACCTCGATGTCCTCCGGGGTCAGGTCCACCTTGCGTTTGGTGAGCACCTGGAGGATCCGCCGCCCCGGCTCGGGCAGGTCGAGGTCCGGGTTCGGGCCGAACGCCTCCTCCCCCGAGCCGCGGGTGAGCAGCCACTGCCGGAGCTGCTCGGAGGGGACGTTGACCTCGGCGTGGAAGTCGTCCCAGATCACCTCGACCTCCGGATCGAGTCGCGCCTCGCGTACCATCACGCCTCCTCTCCCGACGGCGACCCGGACGGCGTCGGGTCGCCCTCGCCCTTGTCGGTCTCCTGCTTCAAGCCCTCCGGCGGCACCTTGACCCGGGCCGGGTTGGCCGTCGGCGGCGCCACGATGGGTTCGCTGCGTTCGTCCTCCCGGGTCTCCTCGGGTTCGGTCATGTCCGCCCTCCGATCCGTCGGGGTTGGGGCGCTTTCCCTCATCGCGGATGGGACGTCGCCGCGGCGGTGTAGCCGCGGTCGCCGGCGGCCACGTCGATGGCGAGCTGGCCGTCCCGCGCGTCGACGGTGATCTGCTGGCCGGGCGAGATCTCGTTCTCCAGCAGCATCCGGGAGAGCCGGTTGTCGACCTCGCGCTGGATGACCCGGCGCAGCGGCCGGGCGCCGAACTCCGGCTGGTAGCCGTGCTCGGCCAGCCAGTCGACGCCGGCCGTGGTGAACTCGACGCGGATGTCCTGGGCGTGCAGCCGGCGGCGGGTCTCCTCCAGCAGCAGCCCCGTGATCTGGCGCAGCTGCTCGGCCTCCAGCCGCTGGAAGATGATGACCTCGTCGATGCGGTTGATGAACTCGGGCCGGAAGTTCTCCTGCAGGCGGCGCATCAGCCGCTCGCGCAGCTCGTTGGTCTCCTGCTCGCCGGGCTCCCCGGCCCCGAAGCCGACCGTGCGCTGGGTGCCCGTGATCAGCTCCGAACCGAGGTTGCTCGTCATGATCAGTACGGTGTTCTTGAAGTTGACGGTGCGCCCCTGGCTGTCGGTGAGCCGGCCGTCGTCGAGCACCTGGAGCAGGATGTTGAACACATCCGGGTGCGCCTTCTCGATCTCGTCGAGCAGCACCACCGCGTACGGGCGGCGGCGCACCGCCTCGGTGAGCTGGCCGGCCTCCTCGTAGCCGACGTACCCGGGAGGCGCGCCGACCAGGCGGCTGACCGTGTGCCGCTCCTGGAACTCGCTCATGTCCACCCGGACCATGCGGTCGGCCTCGCCGAACAGCGCCTCGGCGAGGGCCCGGCCCAGCTCGGTCTTGCCGACACCGGTGGGGCCGAGGAAGAGGAAGCTGCCCATCGGCCGGTTCGGGTCGGCCAGGCCGGTACGCGAGCGGCGCACCGCCTCGGCCACCGCGCTGACCGCCTCGTCCTGGCCGATCACCTTCTCGTGCAGGTGCCCCTCCAGGCGCAGCAGCCGGTCCCGTTCCTCCTCGGTGAGCTGGTTGACCGGGATTCCGGTGGCCCGGGAGACCACCTCGGCGATCTCCTTCGGCCCGACCTCGGGCACGTGGTTGGGACCCTCGTCGCCGCGGGCGCGGCGGACCTGGTCCTCCAGCTCGGCGATCCGGTCACGCAGGGTGGACGCCCGCTCGTACTGCTCGTCGGAGACGGCCTGCTCCTTGTCCCGGCGTACGTCGTCGAGCTGCTGCTCCAGCTCGCGCACGTCGGCGGCCGGCGTGCGGGTGCGCAGCCGCACCCGGGCGCCGGCCTGGTCGATGAGGTCGATCGCCTTGTCCGGCAGGTACCGGTCGGTGACGTACCGGTCGGAGAGCTCGGCGGCGGCGACCAGCGCCTCGTCGGTGAAGCGGACCTGGTGGTGCGCCTCGTACCGGTCGCGCAGGCCGCGCAGGATGGCCACGGTGTCCTCGACACTGGGCTCGGGAACCAGCACCGGCTGGAACCGGCGGGCCAGCGCGGCGTCCTTCTCGATGCTCTTGCGGTACTCGTCCAGCGTGGTCGCGCCGATCACCCGCAGCTCGCCCCGGGCCAAGGCGGGCTTGAGCATGTTGGACGCGTCCATGCCGCCCTCGCTGCCGGCGCCGCCCGCGCCGACCAGGGTGTGGATCTCGTCCAGGAAGACGATCAGCTCCTCGCGGTGGGCGCGGATCTCGTCGATCACCTTCTTGAGCCGTTCCTCGAAGTCGCCCCGGTAGCGGGTGCCGGCGACCAGGCTGGCCAGGTCGAGCTGGATGACCCGCTTGCCGATCAGCGTCTGCGGGACGTCGCCGTCGCAGATCCGCTCGGCCAGCCCCTCCACGATGGCGGTCTTGCCGACGCCGGCCTCGCCGATCAGCACCGGATTGTTCTTGGTGCGCCGGGACAGAATCTCCACGGCCTGCTCGATCTCGTCGGCCCGGCCGATCACGGGGTCGATCTGGTCCATCCGGGCCAGGTCGGTGAGGTCCTGGCCGTACTGGTCGAGGGTGGGGGTGCCCCGGTCGGGCTTCGGCCCGGTGCCCGGGCCGCGCTCGGCGCTGGCTGCCTGGAGCGACTCGGGCTGGATCCGCCCGGCGGCGAGCATCCGGCCGGCCGGCGACTCCGGGTTGAGCGGCAGCGCCATCAGGATGTGCTCGGGGCCGATGTAGTTGGCGCCCATGGCCCGGGACAACTGGTGGGCGTCGAGCAGCGCCCGCTTGGCGGCCGGGGTGAGCGACAGGTTCGGCGGGACCTCGCCCCGGGGCGCACCGTCACCACGCCCGCCGAGGGCGTTGACCAGCGCGTCCGGGTCGGCGCCGGCCCGGCGGACCAGGTCGCGCAGCGGCTCGCGCTGCAACGCCGCCCACAACAGGTGGTCGGTGTCCAGGTCGTTGCTGTGCTTCTGGGCCGCGCGGCGGGCGGCGTCGGCCAGCATCTCCCGCGCGTCGGCGGTCATGAGCCGGGTGATGTCGACCCGGTGCGCCGGCCGGCGTCCCCCCTCGCCCCGCCCGAAGTACCGGGCCAGGAACTCGTCCCACGGGTCGTTGCCGAAGTCACCGGGTCCCATCATTCTGTCCTCCGCAGTCGGTCGGCACGGCCGCCGGGGCGCGACATGGCGCGGCACGGTCGGCGGTGGCTACCCGGCGGTCGGCGCGACAAACGCGGACGGGTGGCACGCTGGGGGCATGGAGACCCGGCCCCTGCTGATCGTCGACGGCGCGAACGTCGTGGGTTCGCGGCCGGACGGCTGGTGGCGGGACCGGGCCGGGGCGGCCGCCCGGCTGCGCGACGCGCTGGTGGCCGTCGCCGAGGCGGGCGTGCCGCCGGAGCTGCCACCGCCGGTGGAGGTGGTGCTCGTGGTGGAGGGCGCGGCACGGGACGTCCCGGCGGTGCCCGGGGTCGCCGTGGTGTCCGCGCCCGGCTCCGGCGACGACACGATCGTCGCGCTGGTCGCGGCCGCGCCCGAGCGCCGCCGGGCGGTGGTCACCGCCGACCGGGAGTTGCGGGCCCGGGTGGGCGCACTCGGCGCCGAGGTGTACGGCCCGCGCCGGCTGCCCCGCTGACCGGTCTCCGGGACGCCGGCGCGTCCCGTCCACGGGACCCGAGGGTCCGGCGGTGGGACCGGCCGGCCCCGCCGTGGGGCGTCTTTCCGCACGTCAGGGCGACAATCGGACAGCCCGGCAGGAACGCCGCGAGGGTGGATGTTCTCCCGCCCATCGGGATGGGTTGTAATGGAGATCTCCCCGCCCCCAGGAGGTCCCCCGTGGCGAGCGTCGCCGAGCTGAAGGCCGCCATCGATGTCGCTCTCCAACAGATAGGAGACGGGCAGACAGCGGTGCAGGCGGCCGGGGAGAAACTGGCCGAGGCGCAGCAGACCCTCGCCGGCGCGCTGGAGGGCAGCGGCCACGAGACCGTCGAGGCGGCCCAGGCCTCGCTGACCCAGGCCAGCCAGGAGCTGGAGGAGTGTCTCGCCGCCACGCTCGTGGCGGTCGAGCAGGCGCAGCTCTACGTCGCCACCCTCTGAGGACCGGTCGTGTCCATCGTCGAGGACATCGGCGCGCAGGTCCGCGCCGCCGCCGAGGAACTGCCCCTGGCCCAGCTCGCCGCGGCGCTGGAGAAGTTCGGCCAGGCCAGCGAGCGGCTGCGCTGGGTGCGCCAGGAATCGGCCAACCCCATGGGGGTGCCGGAGCTGTCCGCCGCGACCGAGCACGCCGAGACCGCCGGCTACGCGCTGCGGGTGGCGCAGGAGCAGCTGTCGGCGTACCTGGCCGCGATCGGGCTGGCCGCCGACGGGGCGCCCGCGCCGAAGGCCGCGGACCGCCGGCCGCGGCACGACGCGGCCCGCGGCGAGGTCGCGCCCCCCGCCCCGGGCGCCGCCCCGGACCCCGACGAGCAGCCAGCGGTGCGGC
>NZ_WBKT01000118.1 GCF_008868175.1 Micromonospora sp. AMSO31t | reverse complement strand
GCACGGCCAGCCCCAGGGTCAGTACGGCCAGCCCTGGCCCGGCTGAGCCGGGGCGGACGGGGCGGACGGGGCGAACTGGCCGGGCTGGGGCGCGCCGGCGAACTGGTGCGCCGCGGCCTGCTCGCGGGCCTCCTTGCGGGCCTTCACGGCGCGCACGATCAGCAGGATCGGCAGGATGAAGACGTAGAAGAAGATCCGGTAGGAGCCGCCCTCGAAGAGGAACGTCAGGTAGAAGCCGTAGGCGAAGAAGGCCAGCCGACGACCACGTTCCTCAACCGTCGCGCTGCCCCGTTGCCTGTGGCAACGACCTCACTTGAGCTGCCCGGCGGTGAGGCCGGTCTGGATCTGCCGCTGGAACGCGACGTACACCGCGAGCACCGGCAGGGTGGCGATGGTCAGGCCGGCGAACAGGCCGCTGAAGTCGCCCTGGTAGCCCTGGCTGACGGCGAGCGCGGTGAGGCCCTGCGCCAGCACCCACTTGGAGTCGTCGCCCTGCATCAGCACCTGCGGCAGAATGAACTGGTTCCAGTGGCTGAGGAAGTTGAAGATCGCCACGCTGATCAATCCTGGACGCGCCATCGGCAGCATCACCCGGAAGAAGAGCCGGAAGTGCCCGCAGCCGTCGATGAGTGCCGCCTCGGCGATCGACGTCGGCAGCGTCCGGAAGAAGGCGGTCAGGAAGAAGACCGTGAAGGGCAGCGAGTAGGCGGCGTAGACCAGGATCAGCCCGGTCCAACTGCCGAACAGGCCGGCGTTGCGCACCACGAAGAACAGCGGCACGAGGGCGAGGAACACCGGGAACATCATCCCGCCGACGAACAGGTAGTAGACGACCTGCCGGCCCCGGAACTCGTACCGGGCGAGGACGTACGCCGCCGTGGCGCCGAGCAGCATGGTGAGGGTGAGCGAGCCGGCGACCACGATGCCGCTGTTCAGGAAGTACCGGCCGATGTGCGCCTCGGTCCAGGCCCGGGACCAGTTCTCGAAGCGCAGCGCCCCCGGCAGCCCCCAGGGGTCGGAGAGGATCTCGCCGTCGCTCTTGAACGAACTGATGAACATCCACAGCAGCGGCAGCGCGGTCAGCGCCCCCCAGAGCAGCAGGAAACCCTGCGAGAAGAGGTTGGCGACGCCCAGTTCGCGGCGCAGCCGCCGGTCCTCGCCACGGGCGGCCCCGGGCTTCTCCGCCTCCGTCGTGGTGTGCCGATCCAGCGTGGTCACGAGTATTCGATCCGATCACGACGGGCGGTACGCAGCGCCAGCACCGCGACCGACAGGGTCAGGAACAGCATCACCACACCGATGGCGGAGGCGTACCCGAACTTGCTCTCGCTGCCGAACGCCGTCTCGTACATGCGCAGGCCGATCACGTCGGACGAGAAGTTGGGGCCGCCGTTGGTCATCTGCTGGACCAGGATGAAGCCGTCCAGCGCGGCGATGGCCAGGTAGATCCAGGCGACCTGCACGGTGTCCCAGAGCAGCGGCACGGTGATCCGGCGCAGGGTCGTCCACCGTGACGCCCCGTCGAGCATCACCGCCTCGTAGATGTCCCGCGGGATGGCGGACATGGCGGCGCCGAAGAGCACCACGTAGAAGCCCACGTTGCTCCAGACCATCACCGCCAGCACGCACCAGAATGCCGTACGCGGATCGCCCAGCCACGTCGGCGCCGGCAGGCCCAACGCCCGCAACGCGCCGTTGAGCAGGCCGTTGTTGGGGTGGTAGACCTCCTTCCAGAGCAGGGCGATGATCACCACCGACAGCACCTGCGGGAAGAAGTAGACCATCCGGTAGACGGAGGTGCCCCGGACGCCGGTGACCCCGGCCCGCCCCTTGCGGCCACCCATGTTGAGCATCGTGGCGAAGAACAGCCCGAGCCCGATGGTGAGCACCGGCACCACGGCGAGCATGATCGCGTTGTTCTTGATCGCGTTCCACACCTGGCCGTCGTGCAGCAGCGTCCGGAAGTTGGTCATCCCCACCGGGTCGGCCTGCGCGGAGTAGCCGAGCCAGTTGGTGGTGGAGATCTGGAACGCCTGCAGGTACGGCGACAGCACGAAGATGCCGTAGAGCAGCAGCGGTGGCACCAGGAAGGTGATGATCAGCGGGTACTTGCCGTGTCTCACGAGATGGACCTACTCCCCCAGCGGCGGAACGGTGGGGGCGGACGGGCCGCCCCCACCGGCCGGATGTTACGCAGCCCGCTTGTACTTCTTGATCGAGCTGTCCTGGGCGATCGTGTCCGCGCCCTTCTGGCACTGGTCGAGGAACTCGGCCGGGGTGCTCCGGCCGCTGAAGAACTCGCCGCACGCGGCGTCGACCAGCTCGCGCTCGAGCTTGCGGTAGTAGTTGTTGTAGACCCAGTTGAAGCCGTTGCTGCCGGACGCCTCCAGCGCCTTGACCACGCTGGTCAGGCCGAAGGGCAGCGTGACCCCGTCGGTCGCGCCGGCCACCACGGTCAGGCTGGAGACCTTCTTCGTGAAGTCCTGCGCGCCCTTCTTGGAGAGCATCGTCCGGAAGTACTCCAGGCCGCCGGCGACGTTCTTGGCCTTCGCCGGCACCATGAACGGCTCGCCCGCGGTGCCCCGGATCGCCTCGAACGGCAGCTTGTCCCCGCTGCCCAGGCTCGGCGTCGGCGCGATGGTCATGTTGAAACCGGCCGGGGTCACCTTCGCCTGCTCACTCTCCAGCCAGGAGCCGCACGAGATGAAGGCGGCCTTGCCCTGGCACCAGGCGGTCTGCGACTGGACGTGGTCCAGGCCCGGCGAACCGTCCAGGATGTACTTGTCCTTGACGATCTGGTACCAGGCGTCGGCCGCCGCCTTCATGGCGTCGGACTTCCAGGCGTTCGGTTCGAGGTTGTCGATCGCGACCCCCACCGACGGCCCGCCGAACTTGATCGCCGTGGCGATCAGCGGCCAGCTCATGTAGCGGGGGTGCTTGCCCGCGTACGTCCAGGGGGCGATCCCGGCGGCCTTGATCTGCTTGCAGAGCGCGATGTGCTCGTCCCAGGTCTTCGCGTACTGCCAGTTGCGCTCGGTGAAGGTCTTGGTGGAGTACCAGATGCCGTAGGCGGTGTACGTGTAGTTCAGGACCATGAACTTGCCGTCGTACGAACCGACCTCGACGGCGCCGGGGAGCAGGGTGTCCTTCACCGACTTGCCGGGGATGTCCAGGCTGGGCGCGGCGAGCAGGTCACCCAGGTCGGCGATGGCGTTCTGCGAGACCAGACCGTTGAAGTCGATCTGACCGGCGCCGGAGTTGTTCACCACGTCCGGCGGGGTGCCGTCGACGAAGCGCGGCTGGAGGGTCTTGTTGATCTCCTGGGTGGCCGAGTGCGTGATCTTCGCCTTCGGGTACTTCTCCTTGTACATGGCCTCGTGGGCCTTCGCGTACTCCTCGCCGAAGCCGCCGTTGAAGATCACCACCTCGAGCGGGGCGTCCTCCTTGACGCCGAGCGGGTTCTGCTCGCTCTTGGTGCCCTTGTAGGCGCCGGAGTCGCCCTTGTCGTCGTCGCCACCGGAGGTGGCACAGCCGGCGAGCAGGCCGGCGGCGGGGGTGGCCAGCAGTCCCGCCGCAGCGGTGCGCCGGAGGATCTCACGCCTGTTCATCGCATCTCCTCGGTTTCGGGTGAACGTCGAGGCTCTGAGGTGTCAGCTGTCGCTTGTCTTCACTTAACGTGATGTTGCTGAAGAATTTCTACGGCAGCGCGGCGCGGACCACAAGACCTCAGGACCGAACCGTTATCCATACCGGTCGGTGGCCGCTGGCATAGCCTGGGCCCATGCGCCGCCTGCGGCAGCTCGCCGAGCGCACGCCGGCCACTCGGGAGCGCTACGTCGACCTGCTCCGGGCGCTCGCCATCACCATGGTCGTGCTCGGCCACTGGGGCGTGACCGTCATCGGGTACGACCGTGCCGGCCGCCCCGCCGGCCACTCCGCCCTCGGCGACCTGCCGTGGGCCTGGCCGCTGACCTGGGTGGCCCAGGTGATACCGGTGTTCTTCCTGGTCGGCGGCTATGCCAACGCCGCCTCGCTGGCCGCCCGCCGGCGCCGGGGCGGCACCCCCACCGGGTGGCTGGTCGACCGCAGCGCCCGGCTGGTCCGGCCGACCACCGCGCTGCTGGTGGTGCTGGCGGCCGGCGCCGCGGTGGCCACGCTGCGCGGCGCCGACCCGGCGCAGGTCCGCACCGTCGTCTGGTTCGCCACCATCCCGCTGTGGTTCCTGGCGGCCTACCTCGTGGTGGTGCCGCTGACCCCGCCCATGTACGCGCTGCACCGCCGCTTCGGGCTCGCCGTGCCCGTCGTGCTGGTCGGCCTGGTGGCGCTCGGCGATGCGGGCCGGATCTGGGGCCCGTCGGGACTCGCGACGGGCAACTACCTGTTCGGCTGGCTGGCCGTCCATCAGCTCGGCTTCGCCTGGTACGACAGCCGCACCCAGGAGCGCTCCCCGGGCGAGGCGCCCGAGCCGCGCGGCCTGCGGCGGCGCCGGCTGCCGCTCTCCCGCACCGCCGGGACGGCACTGCTCGCCGCTGGGCTGGTCGCGGTGGTCCTGCTGACGCTGGTCGGCCCGTACCCGGTGGCGATGTTGAACGTGCCCGGCGAGCGCCTGGACAACACGGCGCCGCCGAGCCTCGCGCTGCTGGCCGTGGCCACCGCCCAGCTCGGGCTGATCCTGCTGCTGCGGGAGCCGGCCGGACGCCGGCTGCGCCGCCCCCGCCCATGGCGGGCGGTGATCGCGGTGAACGCCGTGGTGCTCACCGTCTTCCTCTGGCACCTGACCGCGGCCGTGCTGCTGGTCGGGCTGCTCGACGCCCTCGGCGCGCTGCCCACTCCCCCGGTCGGCTCGGCCGCCTGGTGGGGCTGGCGCGTCCCCTGGCTGCTCGCCCTCACCGTGGTGCTGGCCGCGCTGGTCGCCGTGTTCGGCCCGATCGAGGCCCGCACCCGCCGCCCGCCCGCGACGGGTCCGGCCGGCGAGGGCGCCCGCCGGCTCCGCACCGCGCTGGCCGTCCTCGGGTACGCCGGGCTGGTCGCCGGGCTGCTCCTGAACAGCCTCGCCCGCAAGAGCGCGCCGGAGCCGCTGGGGCTGCCCGCCCCGGCGCTGGTGGCGTACCTGGCCGGGGCGGGAGTGCTGCGGCTGCTCAGGTCTGGGTGGGGAAGCCGAGGTTGACCCCGCCGTGGCGCGGGTCGAGCCAGCGGCTGGTGACCACCTTGCCCCGGGTGAAGAAGGCGACGCCGTCGGCGCCGTGCGCGTGCAGGTCGCCGAAGAGGGAGGCCTTCCAGCCGCCGAAGGAGTAGTAGGCCATCGGCACCGGGATCGGCACGTTGACCCCGATCATGCCGACCTCCACCTCGTGCTGGTAGCGCCGGGCGGCCCCGCCGTCGTTGGTGAAGATCGCCGTGCCGTTGCCGTACGGGTTGGCGTTGACCAGCTCGACCGCCTCGTCGTACGAGCCGACCCGGACCACGCTGAGCACCGGGCCGAAGATCTCGTCGGTGTAGATGGACATGTCCGGGGTGACGTGGTCGAAGAGGGTCGGGCCCAGCCAGAACCCGTCGGCGTCCCCGTCCGGGGTGACCTCCCGCCCGTCCACCACCGGCACGGCGCCGGCCGCGACGCCGGACTCCACGTAGGAGCGGACCCGCTCGGCGTGCGCGGCGGTGACCAGCGGCCCCATGTCGCAGCCACGCCGGCCGTCCCCGGTGCGCAGCCGGCCCATCCGCTCGGCGATGCGGGCGACCAGGGCGTCGGCCACCGGCTCCACCGCGACCAGGGCGGAGATCGCCATGCACCGCTCCCCCGCCGAGCCGAACCCGGCGTTGACCGCCGCGTCGGCGGCCAGGTCCAGGTCGGCGTCGGGGAGCACCACCATGTGGTTCTTGGCCCCGCCGAGGGCCTGTACCCGCTTGCCGGCCAGCGAGCCGCGCTGGTGCACGTACCGGGCCACCGGGGTGGAGCCGACGAACGACACCGCCTTGACGCCCGGGTGGTCGAGCAGGGCGTCGACCGCCTCCTTGTCGCCGTTGACCACGTTGAGCACGCCGTCCGGCAGCCCGGCCTCGGTGAACCACTCCGCCAGCAGCAGCGCCGCGCTCGGGTCCTTCTCGCTGGGCTTGAGCACGACGGCGTTGCCGCAGGCCACGGCGACCGGGACGAACCAGAGCGGCACCATCACCGGGAAGTTGAACGGAGAGATCACCGCCACCACGCCCAGCGGCTGCCGCAGGCTGTACGAGTCGACCTCGGTGGAGACGTTCTCGCTGAAGCCGCCGCGCAGCGCCGAGGGGATGCCGCAGGCGTACTCGATCACCTCGAGGCCGCGCTGCACCTCGCCGGCGGCATCCGCGAGCACCTTGCCGTGCTCGGCCGTGATCACCTCGGCGAGCCGGTCGCGCCGGGCGTTGACCAGCTCACGGAAGGCGAACATGACGGCCGTCCGCTTGGCCAGCGAGGCGTCCCGCCAGGTCCGGGCGGCCCGCTCGGCGGCCTCGACGGCGCCCGCCACGTCGGCGGCGGAGGCCAGCGCCACCTGCCCGGTACGCCGTCCGGTGGCCGGGTCGAAGACGTCCCCGCGCCGCTCGGAGTCCCCGCTGACCCGCTTCCCGTCGACGAAGTGCCCGATGGTGGTGGTCATGCAGCCACCTCCGCGGCGACGGACGAGCGGATGGCCTCGACCAGGATGGCCAGGCCCTCGCGGGCCTCGTCCTCGGTCAGGGTCAGCGGTGGGCCCATCCGCACCACGTTGCCGTGCAGGCCGCCCTTGCCGACCAGCAGGCCGCCCTCGCGGCAGGCCTCGAAGACCCGGGTGGTGAGCGCCGGGTCCGGCTCGGTGGTGCCCGGCCGGACGAACTCGACCCCGAGCATGAGGCCCTTGCCGCGGACCTCCGCGACGGCGTCGAGGCCGGCGGTGGCGGCGCGCAGGCCGTCGCCGAGGATCGCGCCGACCCGCGCCGCGTTGGCCTGGAGGTCGTGGTCGAGCAGGTAGTCGAGGACGGCGTTGCCGGCCGCCGCGGAAACCGGGTTGCCGCCGAAGGTGGAGAAGCTGATGGCCGGCACCGACTCCAGCACGTCGGCCCGGCCGACCACGCCGGCCAGGGCGAAGCCGTTGCCGACGCCCTTGGCGAAGGTGAGCAGGTCCGGGGTGACGCCGTGCGCCTGGTAGCCCCAGAAGTGCTCGCCGGTGCGGCCCCAGCCGGTCTGCACCTCGTCGGAGACGAGCAGGATGCCGTGCTCGTCGAGCACCTTCTTCCAGGCGGCGAAGAGCCCGTCCGGGCCGTGCACGAAGCCGCCGACGCCCTGGATCGGCTCGGCGATGAGGCACGCCACGTCGCCGGCGGTCTGGGTGGCGAGCACCTCGCGCAGGTCCTCCACCGCCGCGTCGATGCGGTCGTCCTCCTCGAGCCGGGCCAGCAGGCCGCGCAGCCGCTCGCCGGAGTGCAGCCAGGCCACCTGGAGCGGGTTGAGCGCGCTGGCCGACCAGCCCCGGTTGCCGGTGACGCCCATGGCCGCGTAGGACCGGCCGTGGTAGCTGTTGCGCACGGCGAGGATCTGGTGGGAGCGGCGGTAGTTGGTGGCGACCAGCAGGGCCGCCTCGTTGGCCTCGGTGCCGGAGTTGGTGAAGAAGACCCGGGCGTCCGGGATGCCGGAGAGCCGGGCGACCTTCTCGGCCAGCTCGACCTGCTGCCGGATCAGGTAGAGCGTCGAGCTGTGCACGATGCCGGTGCGCACCTGCCGTTCGACCGCCTCCCGGATCTCCGGGATGTCGTAGCCGATCATGTTGGTCAGCACGCCGCCGAAGAAGTCCAGGTAGGTGCGGCCGGCCGCGTCGGTCACCCGGCGGCCGGCGCCGGAGACCAGTTCGAGCGGTTCGGCGTAGTAGAGCGGCATCCAGGACGGGAGCACGGCCCGGTGCCGGGCCAGCAGGTCGTCGGAGGTCATCGGCGCACCCTTCAGCGGCGGTTGGTCCCCGCACGCTCTCATCACGGGGAGGCAGGGACAACTGTCACTGTGTAGCGCAGCGGGGTCGCTCGCCTGACACCACGTCAACCGTTCTGCTGCGGTTTCCGGAGCGAAATTCGGCCGTGGCTCGCCCTTCCGCTGGTCAGGCGGCTCATCGGCCACTCGATCCGCAGCAACGCAGCCAAGCGAGGCAGGTGCAGGGCGGCGGCGACCAGGGCGAAGGCGGCCCAGCCGGCGGCCAGTGCGAGGGCCGGCGCGGTGTCCTGCAGGTAGTGGTGGCCGGCGAGGAAGCCGACCAGGGCGAGGCTGTTGCGGGCGAAGTGCCGGCTGAACTCGGCGAGCTGGCGGCGGGCCTCGACGGCGACCAGCACCCCGGAGTACGGGAAGGTGACGACCATGCCGCGCAGCAGCTCGCCGAGCAGCCCGGTGAGCAGCGCGCCGACGAAGATCACCACCAGCTTGACCGGCGCGACCGGACCGTCCCGCCGGGCGTCCGCCGGCTCCGGGGCCGGCGCGGCGGCGTCCGCCGGCTCCGGGGGTGGCGCGACGGCGGCCCGGCGGCGCAGCAGCACCATGGCCAGCGCCCAGAGCGCCACGGTGCCGGCCAGCGCCGCCTCGAACGGCACCGGCACCGCCAGCACACCGGCGCTGAGCGCCACGTAGACCGCGACGCCGGCCAGGTCGGCGGGGAGGATCGGCCAGCGCAGCCGGCGGTGGGTGACCGCCACCGTGACGAAGAAGAGGTTGAGGCCGACGACGCCGAGCAGCTGCGGCCCGTCCACCCGGTGCCCGGTGGTGACCAGGGCCAGGGTCATCGGCAGCGGCAGGCTGTAGACGAAGGCCCGCACCCGGACCGAGCGGATCACGCTGACCGCCCAGACCACGGCGGTCACGAGCAGCACCGCGGTCCACGTCATGGCGGTCAGCCCGGGAAGGTGGCGATGTCGGCGCAGAGCCGGAAGACGCGGGTCAGCCGCTCCACGTCGGCCGGGTGGACGGAGAACTCGTGCTCGCTGATCTCGCCGTGCGCGGTCATCTTCCCCTCCCAGCAGCTCGACCCGTCCCAGACCACCAGGTTGACGTGCAGGTGCGCGCTGACCCCGCCCAGCGGCAGCAGCCCCACCCGCACGCCGGCCCGCCGGTGCGTCTCGATCAGCTCGGACAGCTCGGGGGTGAGGGTGGCGTACGTGAAGATCCGGGTGATCCGTACGCCCCGGGCGAGGGCCGCGAGGTTCGCCTCCCAGTAGCGGCGGCCGACGTCACCGCGCCACCAGCTCAGCTCGCCGCTGACCCGGGGCATGACGTTGGTCAGCCCGACCAGCTCCCGGGTGCAGTCCCGGGTGGCCCCGATCAGGTCCTCCGCGTCGTCGCCGGGCCGCACGATCCGGCCCGCGGCGAGCTGCTCGGCCTCCCGGCGGAACTCCTCGAAGCGGCGCTGCGCCTCGGCCGCCACCCGCGTCCCGGCGTGCCGCTCGGCCGCCTCGCGCAGCGCGCCGGCGAGCTGCGGGGTGGCGCCGACCAGCCAGGGCGGCCCGTCCAGCAGCGTCCGCAGGTGGAACCGGCGCTCGGCCCGGGCCAGCGAGTCGAGCACCAGCGAGATGGTGATGCCCATCAGCCCGGCCAGCAGCGACTCGACCCCGGTGGCCGCGTTGGTCAGGTCGAGCGTCACGGACAGCAGGATGGAGAGTGTGATGCCGACCAGGGCCACCGGGTCGGCGTGCGTGACCAGCCGCACCAGGTTCTCCGCCGAGCCGGCCCGGCCCCGCGCCCGTCGCCGCATCGCCTCACCCGCCATCGGCCACCCCCGGTCACTCGGTGTGCTCAGGGTAGCCACGATCCACAACGGTCGGTCGGCACGCGCTCGTCGCCGGTAGCATCCGCCGGGTGCGGACGACGGAGGTGGCGCTGCCGGCCGGCGCGGCGGGGACGACCCGGGCGGATCTCGCGGCGGGGATCGGGGCCTGGGTGGGCTCGCCACCGATGCGGGCCCTGGTCGGGCACTTCGGCGGCGACTGGCCGGCCGGTGACCTGGGCGCGGTCCTGGCCGGGCTGGACGACTTCTCCGCCCGGCACTGGGACTTCCGGGACGGGCGGGAACGCCCCGACGCCCGGGAGCCGGCGTTCGACCCGGCCACGGTCGGGCTCGTGCACGAGACGGCGACCGCGCTGGGCCTGGTCCGGTCCCTCCGACCCACCCTGCCCCGGTACGCGCACCTGCTGGTCCTCGGCGGCCTGGCGCACGCCTGCCTGCGGCGCACCGCGTACGCCGCGCACCTGGCCCGGACGGGCGCCGGGGTGGCCGGCGAGGTGGCGGTGCTGGGCAGCTTCCGGGCCCTCTCCCCGGTCGAGTCGCGGCTGCTCGCCGAGGTCGGGGTGCACGGCTGCGCCACCGAGGTCGACGCCCTCGACGCCGGGGTGCGCCTGGCGTTCGGGGTGGCGGCGCCGGCCGAGGAGACCGGCGAGACCGCGGACCACCCGCACCGGGCCTGGTCCTCGCGCACCTACCGGCCGGTCGGGCTGCCCCCGGTCCGGGTGCTCGCCGCCCCCTCCGGCGAGCCGGACCGCCGCCGGGCGCACACCGCCGACACCCAGCGGTTCTGGGCCGAGCACGTCCGGCTGCGGGTCGGCGATCCGGTGCTCATGGTGACCGCACCGATCTACGTGCCGTTCCAGCACTGCGACGCGCTGCGCACCCTCGCCGTGCCGTTCGGCTGCGGGATCGACACGATCGGGGTGGACCCGGCGCTGGCCGCGCCGGAGCCCACCCTCACCCCGGGGCGCTACCTCCAGGAGATCCGCTCGGCGGTCCGGTCCATGCGCGCCCTGCACGCGGCGCTCGCGGCCGGCTGACCGCGCACGGCGGGGCCGGTGCCCGGCGAACCACCGCGCACCGGCCCGTGGACGGGTGGTCAGTTGACGTAGACCGCCGGCGTGCCGGTCCTGCTGGTGTCCCGCACCGGCGAGTACGTCGCGGTGAAGTACGCGGTGCCGAAGCAGAGGCTGGGCCCGGAGGACTTGGTCAGCACCTGGTTGGTGAAGGTGATCGAGTTGGTGGCGTTGGCCGCCGTGCCGGTGAGGGTGTTCGTGCCGGTCCGGTAGACGCAGGTGATCGTGCCGAGCAGGCTGTTCAGCACGACCGTGCTCTGGATCGGCGCGGTCGCCGTGCCGGAGATGGTGACGACGCCGCCGCTGGTGACCGACGTGGCGTACGGCAGGTTGTTCACCGTCACGCTCTGCACTCCGGTGGTGCCGAACACGTTGGTGGTGCAGCTGGTGAAGCTCTGCCCGGTGAGGCTCTCGGTGGCGGTGCCCGGTGCGGGCGGGTTGCTCAGCACCGTGGCGCTGAAGCTGGACGCGGCGCACCGCACGCCGGTGGTGCCGGTGGCCGAGGAGTAGAAGGTGGCGTTGGTGCCGGTCTTCAGGTTGGCCTGGATGACGTCGTTGACGGCGACGGCGGTGCCGGCCGGGGTCGGGTAGGTGAGCACGGCGCTGGCGAGCGACGACGAGGGGGCGGCGACGGCGGGGGCGGCGCCGACCACACCGGTCAGCAGCGCCAGGGCGGCGAGGCCCGCGCCGATTCGTCGGTACCTGGGCATGGTTCTTCCTTCCGGCGGTGGGACGGGGATGCTCGGACCGCGCAGGCGGTCCCCGCCCGGCGGGGACGGCCGGGCGGTGAACGCGGCCGTCCGGGCTGGACGGACGCGGTGGAGGACGCCGGGCGGCACGTCCGGCCGCCGGGCGGTGGTGGAGCTGCCGCGACGTCAGCGGCCGGGTCGGCGTGGTGCACTGCGGCGGAGCCGCGTCACCTGCGCCTTTCCGGTCTTGGGAGGGCACGCCCGCTCGGTGATAATGGCAGCCATCGAGCCCTCCTTTCGACGTGCCGGGGTGACCATCCGGGGAGGTCACCAACGGTGACGGGTGCGTCAACTCAGGGTGCAGACAGTTGTAAACCCCGGAGGGTCGTAAAGTCAATGCATCCAGGGAGGTCGATAAGTTGACCACGCAGCACCGCCCGCAACCGGTGCCGGTCCCGCTGCCCGGCGCGCGCCCCGGCCGCGACCCGGACCGCGCCATCAAGCGCGGCCCGCGCCAGGTCTCCGCCGAGGTGGTGGCGGCCACCCAGCGCGACCGCCTCTTCGACGGGCTGGTGCAGGAGGTGGCCACGAGGGGCTACGACAACGCCCGGGTCAGCGACATCTGCCACGCCGCCGGGGTGACCCGACCCGCCTTCTACGCCCTCTTCACCGGCAAGGAGGACGCGTTCCTCGCCGCCTACCGGCACGGCATCGCGGTGGTGTCGCAGCTCATGGAGAGCGCCTACCGCGAGGCGGGTCCGGCCTGGCCGGACGCGGCCCGCGCCGCGCTGCGCACCCTGCTGGAGGTGCTCGCCAGCGTGCCGGCGTTCGCCCGCATGGCACTGGTCGAGGTGGACGCGGCCGGCCCCGACGCCCGCCGGGAGCGGGACGCCCTGCTGGACAGCTTCCGCCGGTTCTTCGCCGATGCCGGCCCCGGGCCAACCGCCGCCGGCGTGGACCGGGAGACGCTGGTGTCCACGGTGGTCGGCGGCATCCACGCGACCATCCGCGCCCGGGTCGCGCAGGACCGGGCGGAGGACCTGCCCCTGCTGCTGCCGGTGCTCACCTACACGGCCACCGCCCCGTTCCTCGGCACCGACGGCGCGGTGCGGGCGATCCGGCCGGTCCACCCGGACGACGGCCCCAGCGCGGCCGCCCCGTGCGCGCCGACCGCGCACTCCTGACCTGCGGCAGGTCGAAAACCGCAGAGGTTTTTCACTTTGGCCGCAATTCGCACATGCCGCCCAACGAACTGCTACGTGCGGTTGACCCGCTCTTTACCCAGCGGTAACTTCGGCCGTGCGCCCCCGGCGCGAGGAATTCTGCGAACCAATTCAGATCTCATCCCGCATCGTCGTCGATGAATTGATCTCGAAAAGGAGAGCCGCCATGTCGGAGCAGATCGCACCGCACGACCCCGAGCCGCCGCGCAGCGGCGTGCGCTGGCGCCGGTTCGCCGTCACCATGGGCACCGTCGTGGCGGGCGCGGCCGGCATGGTCGTGCTGACCGCGCAGGGCGTGCTCGGCGCGCAGTTCGCCATCTCCGGAATGCCGTTCACCGTCACCGCCGACAAACTCACCGGCACCGGGTTCGAGCAGTTCGCCACGCTCGACCAGATGATCCCGGACAGCCCCAACCAGGGCGACACCGGCGGGCAGGTCGTGGTGATCGTCTCGGCGATCGACAAGGCCGAACTGACAAACCTCTGCCAGAGCATCAGCCTGGGCGGCATCAACCTGCGGATCACGGCCGGCGGCGCCGGCAAGCCGGTCACCGCCCGGACCCTCGTGGTCGACGGCGACGAGGTCGCCGGCAACGCGTCGTTCAGGAACATCAACGTCGGGCAGGACGCCAGCACCGTCGACCAGGTGCCCGGCGTGCGCGGCAACCCGGGCGTCTTCGCCCAGCAGGCCGACACGGTGACCATCACCAACCTGCGGCAGAACAACTACGCCACCACGGCCGCCGTCTTCACCCTGCCCAACCTGCACATGGCGTTCAGCTCCGACGGGTGCTGACGTGACCGCCGGACGACACGAGGCGGCGCCGGCCCGCCGTTCAGCTCGAACGGGTGCTGACATGACCGCCGGACGACACGAGGCGGCGGAGGCGGCGGAGGCGCCGGCCGTCCGCCGCTCCGGCGGGCGCTGGCGCCGCTGGCGGCGGGGCCGCCCGTTCACCGCCGGGGTGCTGGTCGCGCTCGGCGGCGCCGAGATACTCGTGACGCTGCGGGCCCCGCTCGGCGTGCTGCTGCACGTCGGGCCGCAGGGGCTGGCCGCGTACCTGGTGCCGGTCGTGCTCGTGCTCTGCGGGGTGCTGCTGATCGCCACGCCGCAGCAACGGGTCTTCTACGCGCTGCTCACCCTGGTGCTCGGGCTGCTGTCCTGGCTGACCTCGAACCTGGGCGGCTTCCTCGTCGGCATGCTGCTCGCCCTGGTCGGCGGGGCGCTCGCCTTCGCCTGGACCCCGGCCAAGCAGCCCCGGACCGCCCGTTCGGCGCCGACGCCCTGACTCAGCGGGCGGTGTCGGTGACCGCCTGCGCGAACACCTCGGAGCGGTGCTCGAAGTTGCGGAACCGGCCGTAGCTGGGCGCGGCCGGCGACAGCAGCACCACCCCGCCGGCCGGCGTGAGCTTGCGGGCCAGCCCCACCGCGGCGACCAGGTCCTCGGCGCTCTCGGTGCGCACCGCGGGCAGCCCGGCCAGGGCCTCCACGATCCGGGGGCCGCTGTCCGGGATGCCGATCACGGTGATGTCCCGCTCGGCCAGGTGCTCGCGCAGCGGTGTGTAGTCCAGCCCCCGGTCCGTCCCGCCGACGATGACGGTCAGCGGCCGCCCCTCGTACGCGTCGATCGCGTGCATGGCCGCGTACGGGCTGGTGGCCAGGGTGTCGTCGACGAAGGTGAGCCCGGACGGGTCGGGGATCTCGGTGAGCCGGTGGGCGAGACCCTGGAACTCGGCGACCGCGACGGCGAGGCTGTCCTTGCGGGCCACCACGTCGACGCCGAGCGCGTCGAGCACGGCGAGGGCGACGCAGAGGTTGCCCTCGTTGTGCCGGCCGACCAGGGGCAGCACGGCGCGCGGGAAGAGCGGGGTGTCCCGCAGGTGGAACCAGGGGGCGCCGTCCGGGCCGCTGGCCACGTGGGTGGTGTCCGACGAGCCGGCCCGGACCGCCGCCCGGTCACCCAGTTCGAGCGCCAGGCGCGGGTCGGCGCCGTTGACCACCACGGTGTGCGGGCCGTGCGCCAGCAGGTTGAGCTTGTCCCGGTAGTACTCCCGCTCGCCGCCGTGTGCGTCGAGGTGCTCGGGGAACAGCGCGGTCACCACGGCCACCCGGGGCGAGTCGGTCAGGTCGGCGCACTGGTAGCTGGAGAGCTCCAGCACGTACAGCTCGGCCTCGGGCAGGTCGAGCAGCGGCACTCCGATGTTGCCGCCGAAGACGTTCGGCCGGTCCATCGCGGTGAGCAGGTGGCTGATGAGGCTGGAGGTGGTGCTCTTGCCCTTGCTGCCGGTCACCCCGACGGTCCGGTCCGCGTGGTCGGCCATCCAGAGCGCGCTGCCCTGGGTCACCGGGACGGCCCGGCGGCGCAGCTCCAGCATCCACGGGTGGGTGTTCGGCACCCCGGGCGAGCGGACCACGATGTCGGCGGCGGCCAGCCGGGCGAAGCCGTCCTCCCCGGTCACCAGCGGCGCGGCCGCGGCGAGCGGGCCCTCCCAGGGCAGGGTGAGGAAGTTCGCGCTGTCGTCGACGGCCACCAGGTCGGCCGGCCCGTGCGCGGCGATGGCGATCACCGCGGCGCGGCCCTCGCGGCCGGCGCCCCAGACGGCGACATGACGTCCGCGCAGATCAGACAGGCGCACGAGCTCTCCTCGGGGGTCGGGTCGGCGGGTCGGCGGGTGCGGTCCGGCACAGCCGGACACGGCAGGACAGACCAGGGCCTAGTATGGCGTGTGCCCAACGAGCAGCTGCGGCGGATGGACGCCTTCACCTTCCCGTCCTACTCGATCGACTTCGCCACCGGCGAGGTGTTGTTCGACTACGCCCTGACCGGCCCCGACGGCGAGCAACGGTTCACCGAGGTGGTCACCCTTCCCCTGCCGGCGGAGCCGGTGTCCGACGAGACCGCGGCCACCCTCGCCCGGGTCCTCGAACTGCTGCACGTGGTCGCCGGGGTCAGCTACTACAAGGCCGCCGCGCCGCACCGGCTGGTGCTGCCCGCGCCGCTGGGCGTGGCCGCCGCCGACCTCGTCACCGCCGTCTACACCAAGGGCCTCGCCGAGTACGCGTACCGCAACCAGTTGCCGCACGTGCTGGAGCTGCGGCCGGAGGTGCCGGCCGGCGAGGTCGCCCCGCCCCGGGTGTACGACGACTCGGACCGCCGGCCGCTGTCGGCCGTCGGCGGCGGCAAGGACTCGATCGTCACGCTGGAGGCGCTGCGCCGGGCCGGCTTCGACCCGGTGCCCTTCTCGGTCAACCCGAACCACGTCATCGTCTCGGTCAACGAGGCGTCCGACCTGGTGCCGCTGGCCGCGCGCCGGCGGATCGACCCGGTGCTGTTCGACCTCAACGCGGCGGGCGCCTTGAACGGGCACATCCCGGTCACCGCGATCAACTCGCTGATCGCGGTCGCCACGGCCGTGCTGCACGGGCTCGGGCCGGTGGTGATGTCCAACGAGCGCTCGGCGTCCGACCCGAACCTGGTCTGGCACGGCCACGAGATCAACCACCAGTGGTCCAAGGGCGTCGAGGCGGAGGGGCTGCTGCGGGCCGCGCTGGCCGAGCACGCCGGGCTCACCGAGCCGTACTTCTCGCTGCTGCGGTCGCTGTCCGAGCTGCACATCGCCCAGCTCTTCGCCGAGACCGACCGCTACGACGCGGTGGTGACCAGCTGCAACCGCGCGTTCAAGCTGCACGACGCGAGCGAGCGCTGGTGCCGCGACTGCCCGAAGTGCCGGTTCGTCTTCCTGGCCATGGCCCCGTTCATGTCCCGGGAGCGGATCACCACGATCTTCGGCGGGGACCTGCTGGCCGACGAGTCGCAGATCCCGGGCTACCGGGAGCTGCTGGGCGTCGACGGGCACAAGCCGTTCGAGTGCGTCGGCGAGGTGGAGGAGTCGGTGGTGGCGCTGAGCCTGCTCGCCGAGCAGGAGCAGTGGCGCGACGCCCCGGTGGTCCGCGCCCTGGTCGACGCGGTGCCCCCGACGGCCTGGTCGACGGCCGCCACCTCGGACGTCTTCACCCCCGGCGGCCCGACGTACGTCCCAGCCCCCTATGCCAAGGCCCTCACGGCCCTGACCTGACCGCTGGGCCGTCAGGGGGTGCGGACGGCGTCGAGGGCCAGCAGGGCCACGTGCAGGCTGAGGCACTGCTCCACGGAGTCGAGGTCGACGTCGAGGATGCGGCCGATGCGGGCCAGCCGCTCGTAGAAGGCCGGCCGGGACAGGTGGGCGGCGGTGGCCGCCGCGGACTTGTTGCGGCCCTGCTCCAGGTACGTCCGGAGGGTGCCGAGCAGTTGCTCCCTCGGGTGCTGCGCGTCGTAGGCCAGCAGCCCGCCCAGCTCCCGCTCGACGAAGGTCTGCAGGCGCGGCTCGTCCCGGAGCAGGTGCAGCAGGCCGGCCAGCCCGACGTGCGGCAGCCGGAAGTAGGGGAGGTTCCGCCGGTCCCGGCGGGCCGCCTCGGCGATCTGCCGCGCCTCCACCAGCGAGCGGCGCGCCTCCCGCAGGCTGCCCACCCCGGATCCGGCCGCCACGATCACGGCCGGCCCGGCCGGGCGGGGGCGGGACGCCGGATCCGCGGCGCGCACGGCGCCGACCGCCGGCG
>NZ_WBKT01000117.1 GCF_008868175.1 Micromonospora sp. AMSO31t | reverse complement strand
GGGGTGGGTGGGGTGGTGGTGTCCATGCCCACAATGTGAGGCCGATCTCACCCCGGGGCACGCTTGCGTTCATTCTGTTCACCCGTGCAGCGCACGGCCGAAACCGCACCGGGAGCGTGCGCCAGACTTGCCGGCGACCCGGTGGCGGAAGGAGGGGGAACGTGGCCCGACGGCAGTGGAGCATCGCGGGGCAGCTCTTCGCCCTCCAGGCGGTGGTGGTGACGCTGCTCGTGCTGGCCGGCGCGGCCGGCGCCGTCTGGCTGGCCCGCAGCGACTCCCACCAGGCCGCCGAGGACGAGGTGCTGGCCGTGGCGCAGGCCGTCGCCGGCTCCCCCAACGTCCGCGCCGCGCTCACCGGCGCCGACCCGCCGGCCACCCTCCAGCCGTACGCGGAGGCCACCCGCGTCGCCACCGGAACGGACTTCGTGGTGGTGATGGCCCCGGACCGGACCCGCTACTCGCACCCGAACCCGCAGCTCGTCGGGCAGCCGTTCATCGGCGACATCGGCCCGGCCCTCTCCGGCGAGCCGTTCACCGTGACCAACGTCGGCACGCTCGGCGAGTCGGTGCGCGCGGTCGTCCCCGTGTACGACGACCGGCGCCGGATCATCGGGCTGGTCTCGGTGGGCATCACCACCCGGGAGATCAACCGGAAGCTGCTCGCCCAGGTGCCGGTGCTGGTCGGCGCCGCCGCACCAGCCCTGGCCCTCGCGGCCACCGGGTCCTGGCTGCTCAGCCGCCGGCTCCGCCGGCAGACACACGGTCTCGGCCCGAGCCAGATGACCCGGATGTACGAGTACTACGACGCGGTCCTGCACTCCGTCCGCGAGGGGCTGCTGGTGCTGACCCGGGACCGCCGGGTGGCGCTGGTCAACGACGAGGGGCGCCGGCTGCTCGGGCTGGCCGACGACGCCGCGGTGATCGACCGGCCGGTCGCCGGGATCGACCTGCCTCCGGCGGTGGCCGAGCTGCTCGACTCCGGCCGGGACGCGCACGACGAGCCGATCCTGGCCGGCGACCGGGTGCTGGTGGCCAACCAGCGCACGACCCGCTTCGAGGGCGCGGCGCTCGGCACCGTGCTGACCCTGCGCGACCAGACGGAGCTGCGCAACCTGGCCAGCGAGCTGGACTCGGTCCGCGCCCTCACCGAGGCGCTGCAGGCGCAGACCCACGAGTCGGCGAACCGCCTGCACACCGTGCTCACCCTCGTGGAGCTGGGCCGGACCGACGAGGCGGTCCGGCTGGCGACCCGCGACCTGGCGCTCGCCCAGCAGCTCACCGACCGGGTGGTCGGCGCGGTGACCGAGCCCGCGCTCGCCGCCCTGCTGCTCGGCAAGTCGGCGCGGGCCGGCGAGCGCGGCGTGGACCTGGTGGTCGAGCCGGACTGCCGGCTCGACGACAGCCCCCTGCCCACCACCGACCTGCTCACCGTGGTCGGCAACCTGGTCGACAACGCCCTGGAAGCGGTCGCCGGCACCCCGCCGCCGCGCCGGGTGCGGGTCTTCGTCGGCACGGTCGACGACGAGCTGGTGGTGCGGGTCGGCGACAGCGGCCCCGGGCTGGACCCGGACCGGGTGGCGGACGCCTTCCGGCGCGGCTGGTCCACCAAGAGCGCCGGCCGGGGGCTCGGTCTGGCGCTGGTCGGGCAGGTGGTGCGCCGGCACGGCGGCGCGTCGGAGGTCACCCGCACCGACGACGGGGAGACGGTGTTCACCGTCCGGCTGCCGGTCCCGCGGGTGGCCCGATGAGCGACGTCCGGGTGCTGGTGGTGGAGGACGAGCCGCTGCTGGCCGAGGCGCACCGGGCGTACACCGAACGGGTGCCCGGCTTCGTGGTCGTCGGCGTGGCGCACACGGCGCGGGACGCGATGGCGGCGCTGCGCCAGCGCGGCGGCGCCGACGTCGACCTGGTCCTGCTCGACTTCCGGCTGCCCGACCTGCACGGCCTGGACGTGTGCCGGGCCCTGCGCGCGGCGGGCAGCAGCGTGGACGTGCTGGCGGTGACCTCGGCGCGGGACCTCGCGGTGGTCCGCACCGCGGTGTCCCTCGGGGTGACCCACTACCTGCTCAAGCCGTTCACCTTCGCCGCGTTCCGCGACAAGCTGGAGCGGTACGCCGACTACCGGCGGCAGGCCCTCGCCGACGGCGAGGTGGCCGCCCAGCACGAGGTGGACCGGATGTTCGCCACCCTGCGCGGCGCGACCCGGCACACCCTGCCCAAGGGCCTGGACGAGCAGACCCTGCACACCGTGCTGGCCGCCCTCGGCGACGGCGGGCTCTCCGCCACCGAGGTCAGCGGGCGCACCGGGATCTCCCGGGTGACCGCCCGGCGCTACCTCGAATACCTGGTGTCCGCCGACCGCGCGGTCCGGGCGCCCCGCTACGGCACCCCCGGCCGCCCCGAGGTCGAGTACCGGCCGGTGTGACCGTCGGGCAGGACGCCGGGGCTCAGGCGGGGACGGGGAGGTCCGCGAGCGCGGCGCCCAACTCCGCCCGGACCTGGGGCAGCGACCAGGCGGCGATCTCGGGCAGGGTGTGGCGCTCCCGGAGCCGCCGCACCGCCGCGAGGCCGACCAGATAGCCGCAGCGCTTGGGCAGGTCCCCGCCGAGCGGCGAGTCCCGCATGAGGAAGTAGGCGGCGTGGTGCTCCGGGTCGGTGGCGTCGAGGTCGGCACAGACCCGGCCCAGGATCTCCGGCCAGCGGCCGCGACACTCGTCCCACCAGGCCCGGTAGCCGGGGCGGCCGAACCACAGGTAGTCCTCGTCCGGCCGGCCGGGGTCGACCTCCGCCGACACCTGGGTGGCCAGGCCCTCGGTGAGCAGGGCGTTCGCCACCCCGTGGTCGGGCCACGCGTGGATCCCCGCCCGGCGGTCGTGCACGACGTGCGCCGCCTCGTGCAGCACGAGAAGCCGGTCGTCGCCGGGCGGGCCGAGTTGTTCCACGGCGAGGAAGAGCGCGAACCGGCCGTCGAGTTCGTCGGCCCACCCGTTGGCCCGGTGCAGCCCGACCAGCACCACGCACTCGACCGGGTCGGTGGTGTCCGACCAGGCCAGCGCGTCACATACCGCGGCCACACCGGACGGCAGGAGGGCGCGTACCGCCTCGGTGCGGGCCGCCAGGTCGGCAGCCCGGTCGCGGAGCCCGAGCAGCACCTCGGCCACCTCCTCGGCGCCGGAGCAGGTGCCGCCCCGGTCCAGCGCCCGGAACACGTCGGGGTGCCGGGCAAGGTACCGGGACCGCCAGCGGTCCGGCCAACCCGCCGCGGGCGTCCCCGCGCACTCGTCGAGGCAGGCGACGAAGTCGGGCACCAGGTCCCGGACGCGCAGCAGCGGAGTGGCGGGCACGGGACGGGCGGTCAGCTCACGTTGGCCGGGCCGAGGACGCTCTTCAGGTCGCCCATCAGCGCGGTGGTGGCCGCCACCCGGAACGGGCCCAGGCGCAGCGTGGTGGTCTTGCCGCCGTTGAGCAGCTTGACGTGCACCTCGGTGTCGCCCGGATGCAGCACCAGCGTCTCCTTGAGCTTCTCCACGAGCGGCGGCGTGCAGCGATGCACCGGGATGGTGAGGGTGACCGGCTTGTTCGCCGGGTTGCTGCTGATGTCGGGCATCTGCATGTCCATGGCCATGATCCGCGGCGTGTCGTCGCGGCGGTCCACCCGGCCCTTCACCACGACGATGGCGTCCTCGGCGATGTACTGCCCGATCACCTCGTAGGTGTTGGGGAAGAACAGGGTCTCCACGCCGCCGGCCAGGTCCTCCAGGGTGGCCGAGGCCCACGCCCGGCCCTGCTTGGTGACCCGCCGCTGCACGCCGGAGAGGATGCCGGCGAGGGTGACCACCGCGCCGTCGGGCACGGTTCCCTCCTCGGAGAGGGCGGCGATGGTGGTGTCGGCCGCGGCGCCGAGCACGTGCTCCAGGCCGAAGAGCGGGTGGTCGGAGACGTACAGGCCGAGCATCTCGCGCTCGAAGGCGAGCTTGTCCCGCTTGTCCCACTCGCTGTCACCGATGACCGGCATCACCGTGGTGCTGCCGCCGGTGTCCGCGTCGCCGAAGCCGGCGCCGAACAGGTCGTACTGGCCGACGGCCTCCTTGCGCTTGACGTCGGCGTACGCATCGATGGCGTCGGCGTGCACGGCGAGCAGGCCCTTGCGGCTGTGCCCCAGCGAGTCGAAGGCGCCCGCCTTGATCAGCGATTCGATGGTCTTCTTGTTGCAGGCGACCGCGTCCACCTTGGACAGGAAGTCGTAGAAGTCGGCGTACTCGCCCTTCTCCTCGCGGCACCGCATGATCGCCGCCACCACGTTCGCGCCGACGTTGCGCACGGCGGCCAGGCCGAACCGGATGTCCTCGCCGACCGGGGTGAACGGCCCGGCCGAGGTGTTGACGTCCGGCGGGAGGACCTGGATGCGCATCCGGCGGCACTCGGAGAGGTAGAGCGCCATCTTGTCCTTGTCGTCGCCGACCGAGGTGAGCAGCGCCGCCATGTATTCGGCCGGGTAGTGCGCCTTGAGGTACGCGGTCCAGTACGACACCAGGCCGTAGGCGGCGGAGTGCGCCTTGTTGAACGCGTAGCCGGCGAACGGGACGAGGACGTCCCAGACGGCCTGGATGGCCTCGTCGGAGTAGCCGCGCTCGCGGCAGCCGTCCCGGAACGGGATGAACTCCTTGTCGAGGATCTCCTTCTTCTTCTTGCCCATCGCCCGGCGCAGCAGGTCCGCCTGGCCCAGGGTGTAGCCGGCGAGGATCTGCGCGGCGCGCTGCACCTGCTCCTGGTAGACGATCAGGCCGTAGGTGGGGGCGAGGATCTCCCGCAGCGGTTCCTCCAGCTCCGGGTGGATCGGGGTGATGTCCTGGAGGCTGTTCTTGCGCAGCGCGTAGTTGGTGTGCGAGTCCACGCCCATGGGGCCGGGCCGGTAGAGCGCCAGCACGGCGGAGATGTCCTCGAAGTTGTCCGGCTTCATGAGCCGCAGCAGCGAGCGCATCGGCCCGCCGTCGAGCTGGAACACGCCCAGCGTGTCGCCGCGGGCGAGCAGCTCGTAGGCCGCCTTGTCGTCCAGCGGCAGGCCCAGCAGGTCCAGCTCCTTGCCGTGGTTGAGCTGGATGTTCTTGACCGCGTCGTCGATGATCGTGAGGTTGCGGAGGCCGAGGAAGTCCATCTTCAGCAGCCCGAGCGACTCGCAGGTCGGGTAGTCGAACTGCGTGATGATGACGCCGTCGGAGTCGCGCCGCATCAGCGGGATGTGCTCGATGATCGGCTCGGCGGACATGATGACGCCGGCGGCGTGCACGCCGGTCTGCCGGATCAGGCCCTCGATGCCCTTCGCCGTCTCGATGACCTTCTTGACGTCCGGGTCGGACTCGTAGAGGCCGCGGATCTCGCCCGCCTCCGCGTAGCGCGGGTGTTTCGGGTCGAAGATGCCGGACAGCGGGATGTCCTTGCCCATGACGGCCGGGGGCATCGCCTTGGTGATCCGGTCGCCCACCGCGTACGGGTAGCCGAGCACCCGCGCCGAGTCCTTGATCGCGGCCTTCGCCTTGATGGTGCCGAAGGTGGCGATCTGCGCGACCTTGTCCTCGCCCCACTTGTCGGTGACGTACCGGATCACCTCACCGCGCCGGCGCTCGTCGAAGTCGATGTCGACGTCGGGCATCGAGATGCGCTCGGGGTTGAGGAACCGCTCGAAGATCAGGCCGTGCGGGATCGGATCCAGGTCGGTGATGCCCAGGGCGTACGCGACAAGCGAGCCGGCGGCCGACCCACGGCCCGGGCCGACCGCGATGCCCTGGCTCTTGGCCCACTGGATGAAGTCGGCGACCACGAGGAAGTAGGACGGGAAGCCCATCTGGATGATGACGCCCAGCTCGTACTCCGCCTGGACGACGTGGCCCTCGGGGATGCCGTTCGGGAAGCGGCGGGCCAGCCCCGCGAAGGTCTCCTTGCGGAACCAGGACTCCTCGGTCTCGCCCTCGGGGATCGGGAACCGCGGCATCAGGTTGTGGAACTCGAACATCCCGGCCGGGTCGACCTTCTCGGCCACCAGCAGGGTGTTGCGGCAGCCCTGCTGCCACAGCTCGGACGAGTCGACGGCGCGCATCTGCTCGGCCGACTTCACGAAGTAGCCGCCGCCCTCGAAGCGGAACCGGTTGGGGTCGGCCACGTTGCTGCCGGTCTGCACGCAGAGCAGGACGTCGTGCGCCTCGGCCTGCGCCTCGTGGGTGTAGTGCGAGTCGTTGGTGACCACCGGCGGGATGTCGAGCTTGCGGGCGATCTCGGTGAGCCCGTCCCGGACCCGGCGCTCGATGTCGAGGCCGTGGTCCATGATCTCCAGGAAGTAGTTGTCCCTGCCGAAGATGTCCTGGTAGGCGGCGGCGACCTTGAGCGCCTCGTCGAACTGGCCGAGCCGCAGCCGGGTCTGCACGGCGCCGGAGGGGCAGCCGGTGGTGGCCATGATCCCCTCGGCGTGCTCGGCGATCAGCTCCATGTCCATCCGGGGCCACTTGACGTAGTGGCCCTCCATGGAGGCACGGGAGTTGAGTTTGAACAGGTTGTGCAGGCCGTCGCGGTTCGCCGCCCACATGGTCATGTGGGTGATGGCGCCGTTGCCGGAGACGTCGTCGCTCTTCTGCTCCGGGCGCCCCCACTTGACCCGCTGCTTGTGGAAGCGCGACTCGGGCGCCACGTACGCCTCGACGCCGAGGATCGGCTTGACCCCGGCGGCCATGGCCTGCTTGTAGAAGTCGTTCGCGCCGTGCATGTTGCCGTGGTCGGTGATCGCCACCGCCGGCATGCCGAGCCGCGCGGCCTCGGCGAAGAGGTCCTTGAGCCGGGCCGCCCCGTCGAGCATCGAGTACTCGGTGTGTACGTGCAGATGCGCGAACGAATCGCCCATGCGTGGCGCCCCCCAGCTGTGGATCTTGGGCGGTCGGAACCGACCGGGACCCACCCTACCGAGGTCAACTCCGCGGCTCCACCGGCCGCGCCGACGGTGGTCGGCGTCTCCTCCACAGCATCGTGCGCCACACGATGGTGTGGAGCTAGACAATGGTGTGTGGCACACACTATCGTGTGATGCATGGTCACCGACGAGATCCTCCGGACCCACCTCCAGGAACTGCGTCGGGGCACCGTCGTGGTGGCGAGCCTGGTCGCCCTGCGCCGTCCCGACTACGGCTACGCACTGCTGCAACGGCTCACCGGCCACGGCTTCCCGGTGGACGCCAACACGCTCTACCCGCTACTGCGCCGCCTCGAGGAGCAGGGGCTGCTGACCAGCGAGTGGAACACCGAGGAGAGCCGACCGCGCAAGTTCTACCGGACCAGTGACGAGGGCGAGAGCCTGCTCCGGCGACTCCTCGACGACCTGGCCGCCGTCCAGACCTCTCTCACCAGCCTGATCGAAGGAGTGGAGCGATGAGCTCGCTGACCGACCGTTACCTCGCCGCCACCCTGCGGACGGTGCCAGCCGCCCGGCGCGCCGAGATCGAGACCGAGCTGCGCGGCTCGATCGAGGACATGATCGACGGCCGCCGCGCCGACGGCCGGGACGCCGACACCGCCGAACGCGAGGTCCTCACCGAACTGGGCAACCCGGCCCAGCTCGCCGCCCGCTACGCCGACCGGCGCCTCCAGCTCATCGGCCCGACCTACTACCTGGCGTGGGAGCGGCTGATGAAGCTGCTGCTCAGCTTCGTCCCGGCCACCGTGGGGATCATCGTCGGCCTGCTGGAGGCCACCGACGGGGAGAACCCCGGCGGCGCGGTCGGCGCGGGCATCGCCACCGCCCTGGAGGTCGCGGTCCAGATCGCCTTCTGGGTCACCCTGGTCTTCGCGGTGCTCGAACGGACCAACACGTCGCTGAACCTGCCGGCGTGGAGCGTCGACCAACTCCCCGAGGTGCAGACCAACCGGCAGATCACCCTGGTCGACGTCACCGCCGCGATCGGCTGGCTGGTGCTGGTCATCGCCTACCTGCCGATCCAGCACTTCCACTCGTTCGTGCCGAACGGCGCCGACGGCAACCTGCCGATCCTCGACCCGGCGCTGTGGAGCTTCTGGCTGCCGTTCCTCATGGCCGTGCTCGTCGCCAGCGTCGGCCTGGAGATCGCCAAGTACGGGGCCGGGCGGTGGACGTGGCCGCTGGTCGCCGTGAACGCGGTGCTCGACCTGGCGTTCGCGGTGCCGGTCATCTGGCTGATGTCGACCGACCGGCTGCTCAACCCCGACTTCGTCGACCGCTTCGAGTGGCTCGGGCGCGAGGAGAACCTGAACACCGTGGCCACGATCGTGGTGGCCGGCACCGTCCTGGTCATCGTCTGGGACGTCGTCGAGAGCGCGATCAAGGCGTACCGCAACCGGCACTGAGGCCGACGACCGGCGCGGCCCGGCACCCACGCGGGTGCCGGGCCGCGCCGGCTCAGGAGGTGGCGGTTCGGGCCCGCCACTCGCGGGCGAGCACGGCGTACACGGCCTCGTCGGTCCACTCGCCCTTGACGAACTCGTTCTCCCGCAGGTGCGCCTCGCGGCGCATGCCGAGGCGTTCCAGCACCCGGGCCGAGGCCGTGTTGCGGGCGTCCAGCCGGCCGACGATCCGGTGCAGCCCGAGGCCGTCGAAGCCCAGCCGCAGCATCTCCCGGGCCGCCTCGGTGACGTACCCCCGGCCGGTGTGGTCGGGGTGGGCGACGTAGCCGATCTCGCCCTGCCGGTGCTCCCCGCTGGTCCAGCTCAGCAGCACGTCGCCCACGAACTCGCCGGTCTCGGCCAGGACGAGGGCCAGGTTGAGCACGTCACCCGGCTGGCGCAGCGCGGTCCGGCGCACCATCCGGTCCACCGCCGCCCGGGCGGCGGCGTCGTTGTAGGGCTCGTGGTAGAGGAACCGGGTGACCTCCGGCCGGCCGCGGTAGTCGCGGAGGGCGGCCAGGTCGGCGAGGGTGAAGGCGCGCAGCAGCAGGCGCTCGGTGCGCAGCGGCAGGTCGGGAACGAGCATGCCGGCAGGGTACGAGCGTCGCGGCCGGGCGGTCAGCCGAGTTTCCCCCGGCGACCCCGGCGAGGCGGCCGGGAGTTGCGTCGGCTGCCGGACTCGTCCGGGGCGGTCGGGCGGCGGCGGGCATAGCCTGGAGGCCCGGCACACCGGCGAGCACTGGACACGCTGATGCCTCTCCCGGACGGTACCGACGAGCTGGCCCGGTCGGCCGCCCGCGGCGACCCGCGGGCGCTCGACACGCTGCTGGTCGCCGTGCGGCCCGAGGTGCTGCGCCAGTGCGCCCGCCTGCTGCCCCACCGCCAGGACGCCGAGGAGGCCTGCCAGGACGCGCTGCTGGCCCTGGCCCGGGGGATCACCCGGTTCGCGGAGCGGTCGTCGTTCCACACCTGGCTCTACCGGCTCACCGCGAACCGGGCGCGCTCCACCTACCGGGTCCTGCGGCGGCGCTGGCAGCTGGAGGCCGGCGGCGTGCCGCTGCCCGACCCGCCCGATCCGCGGCGGACCAGCGTGGTGGCCGGCACCCGGCTCGACCTGCTCGACGCGCTCGACGCGGTCCCGCCCGAGCTCGCCGAGGCGGTGACCCTGCGGGACGTGCTCGGGCTGAGCTACCGCGAGATCGCCGGTCTGCTCGACCTGCCCGAGGGGACCGTCAAGTCCCGGCTGCATGAGGCCCGCCGGCAGGTCCGGCAGCGGATGTCCGATGGCTGAGCCGCCGCGCCGGGGTCACCGGCTCGCCGCCCTGGCCGCCCTGGCCGCCCTGGCCGCCCTCGCCGGGGCGGCGGGCTGCGCCGACCGCCGCCCGGTCTCGCCGTTGCCGGTCCGGCCACCGACCCCGGCGGCCAGCACCGTCGGCGCCGCCGCGCCGCCCACCTCCGCCGCTCCCGCCCCGGCGCCGTCGACGGCCGCCCCGCCGAGCCGCGGCCCCGCGCCGAGCCGGAGCCGGACGACCCGTCCGGCCGCGCCGGCGTCGACCGCGCTGCCGGGCGCCTGCCTCGGGGCGGTGCGCTACGACCTGGTCCTCGCCGAGACAGAGCTGGCGCTGGTGCGGTCGCTCTGTTTCGCCACCGGAGGGGTGCTGCGCATCCGCGGCATCGGGCCGGGCGAGGTCACCGTGGACCGGGAGGATCTGGTGTCCCGCAGCTACGAGGCCGGCGTGGTGGACATCCGGTTCGTGCGGACCGGCACCGTCGTGGTGACCATCCCCCAGGACGGCCGGGCGTATCCGATCACGGTGGTGGTGGCTTGACCGGGCGGCCTACCGGACCCGGACCCCGGCGAGCAGGTCGTCCACGAAGCCCGGGCCACTGCCCGGCGGCGGGGTGACCTGCACGTAGAGCAGACCGGCCGGACCGGCGGCCCGCGCGGCGGCCTCGACGATCACCGACCGGACGCCGGGGCAGGCGAACGCGGCGACCAGCCAGTCGATGCCGGCCTGCCGGGTGCGTCGCGGCGGCGCCGCGGCGCAGTCCGCGTGCGGGCGTTCGGCGAGGAAGCCCTCGGGGGTGGTGCGGCGGGCCGTGCCGGCGGAGAGGCCGATGAAGGCGCCGGGCAGGCGCGGGTCCGCCCCCCAGCGGCCCGGGTCCGGTGACAGCACCAGCGCCGGCTCCAGCTCGCCGTCGTCGCCGTACTGCCCGGCCCAGCCGGTGCCGCCGGCCCGCCAGCCGGCCGGGAGTGCGACGGTCAACGCTCCGCTGCGTGCCACGGCGCCGGTCGGGGTGCGGCCGGCGGCGTCACCCGCGGTGGCGCCCAGGGCGACGAGCAGCACGGCGACCGCCGCCGCCGCGGCGAGCCGCCGCCGGCGCGGCCGGGGTGCGGCCCCACCGGAAGGCGCGGCGGCGGTTGCCGCGGCCCGCCCGGTGGGGGCCGTCGCGGCGTGCCGGAGGGCCGCCCGGAACGCCGCCGCGTCCGGGTAGCGGTCGGCCGGCCGCGCGGCGGTGGCGGTGCGGAGCACCGCGGCCACCCCGGGCGGCACACCGACCCGCAGCCGCGGCAGGGCCCTCCCGCCCCGCCGGTCCTCCCGGACGTGTGCCGGCACCGTGGCGTCACCGAGCAGCCGGAGCCCGAGGCGGCCCAGCCCGAACACGTCCGCGCGGGTGTCGACGACGGCGAACGGGTCGTCCTGCTCCGGCGCCATGTAGCCGGGGGTGCCCGCCCGAGCGGTCAGCCCGGAGGCGGCGGCGAGCGCCTTGGCCAGGCCGAGGTCGGCGATGAGCACCCGCTCGTGGCCGGACCCCGACCGGAAGAGGATGTTGCCCGGCGTCAGGTCACGGTGCACCACCCCGTGCCGGTGCAGCACCGCGACCCCCGCGGCGATCTCGTCGAGCAGCGTCACGGCGTCGGCCACCGGCGGCGTGCCCCGCGCCAGCCGGTCCCGGAGGCTGCCGCCGTCCGCCCAGGCCAGCACGGCGTACGGGCGGCCGTCGGGCAGTTCGCCCACGGCGTGCACCCGGACCAGGCGGTCGTGGTCGAGCCGCCGCAGCAGCCGGGCCTCGTCCAGGAAACGTTCCCGGACCCGCAGGTCGTGGCTCCAGTTCTCGGCCAGCACCTTGATCGCCACCCGGCCGTCGAGCACCGGGTCGTGCGCGAGCCAGACCGTGGCGAAGGACCCCGCCCCGAGCAGTCGCTCCACCCGGTACGCCCCGATCCGCGTGGGCGCGGTCATCGCATCACCCCCGGGAGCGCCACCCGGCCGCCGTTGAGTCGACGGTAGACGCCGCAGCCGCACCCTGGCACTCCCCGCGGCCCCGCCCGGGCGTCCCGCGCCGGACGGTCGGGAACCCGACGAACCGAACCCGCCGGGCCGGAGACCAACAGGGCAGGAGAACCACCCGGAAGGAGAGCTGCCATGAACCGACTCTGGCCCACCGTCCTCACGGGGCTGCTGGCCCTCACCACCGTCGCCCCGCTGACCGCCGCCGGCCCGGCCTCGGCCGGCGCCCCGGCGGCCCGGGCGACGGAAGTCCGCACGCCGGCCGGCGGCCCGGCGTCCTCCGCCGCCACGGAGGTCAGGGTGCTCAGCGTCCACGGCGCCGGGCCGTACCGGATCGGCGCCCGGCTGGACCGCCTCTCGGCGGCCGGCCTGATCGACTGGACGGCGCCCGGCTGCGCCGGGGTGCAGCACGCCGGCGCCACCGGGGCCTGGGCCGGGGTGATCCTGCTGGCCTTCCGCAACGGCCGGCTGGTGTCGGTGGGCACGGCGACCGTGCCGCCCCGCTCCCCCGCCGGCGCGTCGGTCGGCATGTCCTTCCCCGACCTGGAGCGCAGGTACGGGCGGCGCGGGGCGCTGATCCGCAACGACGCGGGCGACGCCGAGGCGTACCTGGTGCGGTTCGGGTCCCGGGTGGAACTGTTCACCGGCCACCCGATCCGGCCCGGCGTCGGCTACTTCGAGGTAGGACCGGCGTCCTTCGTCGAGCGGAACTTCCGGCAGGGCGGCTCCTGCTGACCGGGACACCGCCGGCCCGGCCCCGCGCCGGGCCGGCGGCCCGTCACCGGCCCCCCACCCCGGACCCCGGTCGGCGCCGGACGGCGGGATGAGAGTCTTGGTCAGGTGACCACCGCGACGGCCGACAACTGGCGCCGGCCCGGGCCTGCTCCCGAGCACCTGCGCCTCGACCTCTACGGCGGGCTGGCCGTGACCGTGCTGGCCCTGCTCAGCCTCACCCTGACCCACAGCACCGGCGCGTTCCTGCTCGGCCCGCCGCCGTCCTGGCCGGAGCAGGTCCTCTGGACCGTCGCGGTGACCCTGCCGCTGATCTGGCGGCGACGGTTCCCGGCCACCACCACCGTCGTCGTGTCGGCCTTCTTCATCGCCGCCCAGGCACGCTCCGCCCCGGAGACGCAGCTCTCCTCGTGGTCCCTGTTCGCCGCGCTGTACTCGCTCGGCGCCTGGGGGCCGGACCGCAGGCTGGCCCGCCGGTTGCGCGTCGGGGTCATCGCCACGATGTTCGCCTGGCTCGGCGTGTACTACGCCGTCAGCGTCGGCAGCATCCCGCCGGACGCGTTCGCCCGCGCGGCCGGACCGGTGCCGCCCGTGCTCGCCGCCATCGTGACCGGGGTGCTGGTCAACGGCCTCTTCTTCGGTTTCGCGTACTTCTTCGGCCAGACCGCGTGGCTGGCCGCCCGGCGGCAGCACGAGCTGGCGGAGCGGGCCGAGGAGCTGCGCCGCTCCCAGGCCGACGCGCGCGGGCGGGCGGTGATCGGCGAACGGGTACGGATCGCCCGCGAGCTGCACGACGTGGTCGCCCACCACGTGTCGGTGATGGGGGTGCAGGCGTCGGCGGCGCGGCGGGTCTTCGACAGGGACCAGGCGAAGGCCCGGACGGCCCTGACGGCGATCGAGGAGACCGCACGCACGGCGGTCGACGAGCTGCGCCGCATGCTCGGCGTGCTCCGCGCCGGTGACGGCGCCCCCGGTCCCGGCGGGCCGCCCGCCGGGATCGACGAGGTCGCCGCGGTCGTGGAGCGGGCCCGCGACGCCGGGCTGCGGGCCACCCTCGGGGTGTACGGCGACGCGATCCCGCTCCCGGAGTCGGTGTCCCAGGCGGCGTACCGGGTCGTCCAGGAGGCGGTGACCAACGTGCTCAAACACGCCACCGGCGTGGGCGCCCTCGACGTGCGGATCCGCTACCTGGCCCGGGAGGTCGAGGTCGACGTAACCGACGACGGACGGTCCACCCACCCGGCGAACGCCGACGGGCTGGGCCTGGTCGGCATGCGCGAACGGGTCGCCACCCACGGCGGGGCGCTGGAGGCGGGCCCCCGGGCCGGCGGCGGCTGGCGCGTCCGCGCCCGCTTCCCGCTGGCGGTCGCCCTGACGGAGGCGGCGTGACCGCGCCCGACGCGGCCGGGGTGCCCGGCGTGGACCGACCGATCCGGGTGCTGCTCGCCGACGACCAGCACCTGGTGCGTACCGGGTTCCGGGTCATCCTCGAGGTGGAGGACGACCTGGCGGTGGTCGGCGAGGCGGCCGACGGCGAGCGCGCGGTGGGCATGACCCGGGCGCTGCACCCCGACGTGGTGCTGATGGACGTGGAGATGCCCGGCATGAACGGCCTGGAGGCGACCCGGCAGATCACCGCGCCGGGCTCCCCCGGCGCGCCGGCCGTCCTCATCCTCACCACGTTCGACCGGGACGACTATCTCTTCGCCGCCCTCCAGGCCGGGGCCAGCGGCTTCCTGCTGAAGAACGGCACCCCGGAGGCGCTGGTCGAGGCGATCCGGGTGCTGGCCCGGGGTGACGCGCTGCTCGCCCCGGAACTGACCCGGCGCGTGATCGCCACCTTCGCCCGGCCGGCCGGCACGTGGGCGGGAGGTGTGGCGGCGGGTGGCGCGCCGCTGGACGAGCTCACCCCGCGGGAGCGTGAGGTCCTCGTCCTGCTCGCCCGGGGCGCGAGCAACGCCGAGATCGCCGCCGACCTGCACCTCGGCGAGGCCACGGTGAAGACCCACGTGAGCCGGGTGCTCGCCAAACTGGGCCTGCGCGACCGGGTCCAGGCGGTGGTCTTCGCGTACGAGCAGGGGGTGGTGCGGCCCGGCGGGTGACCGGCTCCGTCGCCGGGGGGATGCCGGATCTCCACCCACGGACGGACGGCAGCCCAAGATCGCGGCTCTAGCGTGGTCGCCGTGACCGATGTGCTCCGCCTCGACGGCGTCGACCGAAGCTTCGGCGACCGTCCGGCGCTCAGGAACGTGTCCTTCGACGTGGCGGCCGGCCGGATGACCGGCTTCGTGGGCGGCAACGGCGCCGGCAAGACCACGACCATGCGGATCATCCTCGGCGTCCTCGCCGCCGACGCCGGCCGCGTGACCTGGCAGGGTGCGCCGCTGACGGCGGAGGCCCGCCGGCGCTTCGGCTACATGCCCGAGGAACGCGGCCTCTACCCGAAGATGAGCGTCCGGGAACAGGTGACCTACCTGGGCCAGCTGCACGGGATGACCGCCGCGGCGGCCCGGCGCGCCACGGACGCTCTGCTGGAGCGGGTGGGTCTCGCCGAGCGTGGCGACGACCTGCTGGAAACCCTCTCGCTGGGCAACCAGCAGCGCGCCCAGATCGCCGCCGCGCTGGTGCACGAGCCCGAGGTGCTGGTGCTCGACGAGCCGTTCTCCGGCCTCGACCCGCTGGCCGTCGACACCGTCGTCGGCGTGCTGCGCGAGCGGGCCGCCGCCGGTGTCCCGGTGCTCTTCTCCAGCCACCAGCTCGACGTCGTGGAGCGGCTCTGCGACGACCTGGTGATCATCTCGGACGGGGTGATCCGGGCCGCCGGCGACCGGGAGGAGCTGCGGCGGACGTACACCTCGCCCCGGTTCGAGGTGGTGGTGGAGACCGACGCCGGCTGGCTGCGCGACCAGCCCGGGGTGACCCTCGTCGACCTGGACGGCGCCCGCGCCGTCTTCGATCTCGCGCCCGACACCGACGAGCAGCCGGTCCTGCACGCGGCACTGGCGCGCGGCCCGGTCCGCGCGTTCCGCCCGGTCCGCCCCTCCCTCACCGAGATCTTCCGAGAGGTCGCCCAGTGAACACCCTGCAGGCCACCCGCCTGGTCGCCGCCCGGGAGATCCGGGTCAAGCTGCGCGACCGGACCTTCCTGATCAGCACCGTGTTCTTCCTGCTGCTCGCCGCGGCGGGGACCATCCTGCCGGCGGTGCTGGCCGGCGGTCCGTCGAGCGTGGCCGTGACCGAGCGGGCCGCCGAGCCGCTGCGGGCCGCCGGCCTGGAGGTGCGGGTCGTCGCCGACGACCGGGCCGCCGAGCAGGCCGTCCACGACGGTGACGTGGACGCCGCGGTCGTCACCGGCCCGACCGTGCTCGCCATGGACGACGCGCCGGACGACGTGGTGACCGCGCTGAGCAGCCGGCCCGAGGTCCGGCTGCTGAATCCGGACGCCGTGGACCCGGCCGTGGCCTTCCTGGTGCCGTTCGCGTTCGCGTTCATCTTCTTCGTCACGTCGCAGGGCTTCGGCGTGCAGATCGCGCAGAGCATCATCGAGGAGAAGCAGACCCGGATCGTCGAGATCCTGGTCGCCGCGGTGCCGGTCCGGGCGCTACTCGCCGGCAAGCTCGTCGCCGGCACCCTCCTCGCCCTCGGTCAGATCGCGCTGGTCGCGCTGGTCGCGCTCGCGGGCATGACGTTCGGCGACGACAGCGGGCTGCTCTCCCTGCTGGCGCCGGCGATCGGCTGGTTCGTGCCGTTCTTCCTGCTGGGCTTCGTGCTCATCGCGGCCATGTGGGCGGCGGCCGGCGCGCTGGTCAACCGGCTGGAGGATATCGGCGGCGTGTCGATGCCGGTGCAGCTCACCGTGATGCTGCCGTTCTTCGCGGTGATCTTCCTGCACGACAACACGCCCGCCATGCGGGTGCTGTCCTACCTGCCGTTCTCCGCGCCGACGGCCATGCCGCTGCGGCTGTTCACCGGGGACGCGGCCGCCTGGGAGCCGGTGGTGGCGCTCGTCCTGCTGCTGGCGGCGGCCGCCGGGTTCCTGCTCGCCGGGGCCCGCGTGTACGAGGGCGCGCTGCTGCGCACCAACGGCCGCACCTCGATCCGTACGGCCTGGCGCTCACGGGAGACCGTCGCCTGAGCAACGGCCCGTGGCACGACCTCGCGCCGGACGATCCTGTCGTCCGGCGCGAGATCGGTCGCGTCGGGGGCCGTCAGCCGACGGCGGCCATGACCTCGTCGGAGACGTCGAAGTTGGCGTAGACGTTCTGCACGTCGTCGCAGTCCTCGAGGACGTCGATCAGCTTGAAGATCTTGCGCGCGCCCTCCTCGTCCAGCGGCACGTTGACGCTGGGAATGAGGGAGGACTCGGCCGACTCGTACTCGATGCCGGCGTCCTGCAGGGCGGTGCGGACCGGGATGAGGTCGGTCGGCTCGGAGACCACCTCGAACGCCTCACCGAGGTCGTTGACCTCCTCGGCGCCCGCGTCGAGCACGGCCATCATCACGTCGTCCTCGGTGGTGCCCTCCTTGGGGACGATCACCACGCCCTTTCGGGAGAACATGTACGACACCGAGCCGGCGTCGGCGAGCGAGCCGCCGTTGCGGGTCAGGGCGGTGCGCACCTCGGTCGCCGCCCGGTTGCGGTTGTCCGTGAGGCACTCGATGAGCATCGCCACGCCGTTCGGGCCGTAGCCCTCGTACATGATGGTCTGCCAGTCGGCGCCGCCGGCCTCCAGCCCGGAGCCGCGCTTGACCGCGCGGTCGATGTTGTCGTTCGGCACCGAGCTCTTCTTCGCCTTCTGGATGGCGTCGTAGAGGGTCGGGTTGCCGGCGGGGTCCCCGCCGCCGGTCCGGGCGGCCACCTCGACGTTCTTGATCAGCTTGGCGAACATCTTGCCGCGCTTGGCGTCGATCACGGCCTTCTTGTGCTTGGTGGTCGCCCACTTTGAGTGGCCGGACATCTCATACCTCCGTCTGTTGACCCACGCCTGCGTCGACTGTCCGCGCCCGCGCCGAACCGGGACCGCCGGGCGGTC
>NZ_WBKT01000116.1 GCF_008868175.1 Micromonospora sp. AMSO31t | reverse complement strand
GGGCAGGCTAAGCGGCGAACAACGCCCCCCGCCGCCCCCGCCGGCTCACCTGTGGAAAACCGGCCGACCTGTGGACAAGCACCGGGAGAACGTGATCGCGAAGAGCCCGACGGCCTCGGGCGGGCGTGACCCGCACCTGGCGTCGTTGATCAAGAGGTTTGCGTCGGCTCGGCGCCGGATTCTGACGCAAACCTCTTGATCAACGCGGGTGGGTGCGGCGGCCACACGTGCCCGGGACCTGGGAGCCGGCACGCGACGCAGCCCTGGGGATACGAAAAGTGGCCACCCGTGCGGGATGGCCACTTTGCGTAAAAGAAAGGAGCGTCAGGAGGAGCTGCTGGCCGCCGGCGCCTTGCTGGTCGACGAACCGGAGGACGAGCTGGACGACGCGGCGGACGAGCCGTTGCTCGACCCGGACGACGAGCTGTCGGACGAGCCGCTGGTCGACGACTCGGACTTGGCCGGCTTGCTCGTGGCGCTCGTGGTGCTGTCGGAACCGGACGAACGGGAGTCCGTCCGGTAGAAGCCGGAGCCCTTGAACACGATGCCGACCGAGTTGAAGACCTTGCGCAGCCGCCCTTCACACGCCGGGCACTCGGTCAGCGGCGCGTCAGAGAAGGACTGCACCGCCTCGAGCTGGTGGCCGCACGCGGTGCAGGCGTACTGGTACGTGGGCACGTTCTCCTCCGGATCTTGGCTCGGTCGCTTGGCACTCGACGGATTCGAGTGCCAATGGTGCGTCATGGAACCCGGGTTCGTCCAGCGGAAGCGCCTTGGGCCACACCCGGCACCGCCACCAGCCCCTCCGCGGGTGTGATCACGAAGCGCACCGGCCGGTCGTGCGGCTGCGCCGGAACCGCCTCGACCAGCTCCCCGTCGTGCAGCAGCGCCACGGTGGGGACCGTGGCGGGCACCCGGGCCAGCGCCCGGTCGTACGAGCCGCCGCCCCGGCCCAGCCGGTACCCCCGGCGGTCCACCGCCAGCGCCGGCACCACCACGAGGCCGGCCCCGGCCACCGCCGCGCTCCCCAGGGGCGGTCCGGTCGGCTCGCGCAGGCCTCGCCCGGCGGCCCGCAGCGACTCCGGGTCGGTGTAGGCGGCCCAGTCCAGGTCGAGGTCGTCGAGGAGCACCGGCAGCAGCAGTTCGGCCTCCGGCGGCAGCGCCGCCCGCAGCACCGCGGGCAGGTCGCTCCCGCCCGGCTCGGAGCCGACCGGCACGTACGCGGTCATCCGGGTCGGGCGCAGCCGGCGTACCAGATCGACCAGCTCGGCCTGGACGGACGCCGCCGCCTCCGCCCGGCGCGGCGCCGGCAGCGACCGGCGGTGGGCGAGCAGCGCGACCCGCAGGTCCCGCTTGGTCACATCCGCTCCATCAGAAAATTCCGGCACGCAACACTCCTGACGCAACGCTTGTCTCCCGGTCGCTCTGTGTCAGCATCGCAGGGAGGGGCGCGGTACTTCCGGGGGGAAGCCAGCTTTGACGCTACGTGGGCGGTTGACGGCAGCCTTCCTCACGGTGGTGCTCGGCCCCGTCCTGCTCGGCGCCTTCTTCGTCGGGTCCACCCTGAGCGCCGTCGACCGCGGCCGGGCCACCGAGCGCCTGGGTGTGGCCGCGGCCGGGGTGCGCACCTCCGTGGACGCCCTCTGCCAGCAGCTCCGCGCGGCGGCCGACGCGGTCGCGCTGGTCGCCGACCCGGCCGCCCGGCCCCGCGCGGCCGACCAGGTCGTGGGCCGGGGCCTGGCCGCCGCCGTGCTGATCGCCGACCCGGCCGGCCGCACCAGCTACGCCACCGCCGGCGGCCCGGCCGGGCCCTGGCAGGACTGCGCCGCCGACACGACCGGCCCGGTCCACGCGCTCGCCGCCCAGGTCCGGCTCCGTGACCCGGCGGGCGCCGACCTGGGCACGGTCGCCGCCGCGCAGCCCGTCGACCCGGCCTTCGTGGCGCGGCTCGCCGCGGTGACCGGGGCCGGGGTCACCCTTCTCGACGACCCGGGCCGGATCACCCACACGACCGAGAACCGGGAGGTACGCGCAGCGGTGCTGGCCGCCGCCCGCCAGGCGGACGGGGACCGGGTGGCCGGGACCGTCGACGGCCGGTACGTGCGCCGGGTCGGCCCGGCCCCCGGCCAGCCGCTGCCGCTGGTGCTCTCGGTGCCGGGGGAGCGTCCGCCCGGGCTCTACGCCGCCCTGGTCGGCGCGGTGGTGCTGGCCGCTCTGCTGGCCGTGCTGGCCGCCTGGCGGCTGGCCCGGGTGACCACCCGGCCCCTGGTCGAGCTGGCGGGCGCCGTGGACCGGGTCGCGCACGGCGACCTCACGACCCGGGTGCCGGTGCGCAGCCGTGACGAGATCGGGCGACTGGCCTGCGCGTTCAACCGGATGACCCGGGAGACGGGCAGCTACGTGGCTGCCCTGACCAGCAGCCGGGACCAGCTGCGCGGCCACCTGACGGTGCTTGGCGACACCCTGGCCAGCACCCACGACCTGCAACGCATCCTGCGGGTGATCCTGCACAGCGCGATCGCCGCCACCGGGGCCCGGGCCGGTGCCGTGCTGCTGCTCGACGGCGACGGCGCGCTGGTCGGCCAGTGCGTCGAGGGGCTGGACGGGCGCTGGCCGACCGAGGACCCGGCTGACCCGGCGACGCTGCGGGTGCCCGTCGGCGCCGGGGTGCTCGGCACGGTGGCCGCCACCGGGGAGCCGCGGCGCGGCCGGTGGGAGGCGACGGACGAGCCGACCGGGGAGCCGTCCTGCGAGACGTACGTGGCGGTGCCCTTCGCCGCTCCCCGGGGCGTGGACCCGCGCGGCCCGGACCGCCCCGGCCACCCGCCGGCCGAGTCCGACGACTCCGGCTCGGCGCGTCTGGCGCCGCGCCGGGACCTGGAGTCGCCGTCGGACGACTCGTGCGCGCTCGGTGTCCTCGCCCTCTACGACCGGCTCGGCGCGGACGAGTTCGACGACGACGACCTGGTCACCCTGCGGACCTTCGCCGGGCACGCGGCCGTGGCGGTGCAGAACGTCCGGGTGCACGAGGAGACGCAGCGGCTCTCCCTGACCGACCCGCTCACCGGGCTGTGGAACTACCGCTACCTGCGCGAGTCGATCCGGCGCGAGGTGGAGCGGGCCAACCGCTTCGGCCGGATGCTCAGCGTGCTCGCCCTCGACCTGGACCGGTTCAAACACGTCAACGACACCTGGGGGCACGCCGCCGGGGACGCGGTGCTGGTCGAGTTCGCCCGCCGGGTACGCGGCGAGATCCGCGAGGTCGACCTCGCGTTCCGGCAGGGCGGCGAGGAGTTCGTGGTGCTGCTGCCGGAGACCGACGCCCGGGGAGCCGCGATCGTCGCCGAGCGGCTCGGCGCGGTGGTCCGGGACCAGCCCGTGCCGGTGGCGGGGCACGCGGGGGAGCCCGTCCGGGTGCCGGTGACCGTCTCCATCGGCATCGCCGTCTACCCCGATCACGCGGCCGGCGGGCAGCAGGTTCTCGACGCCGCCGACGACGCGCTCTACGCGGCCAAGGCCGCCGGCCGCGACGGCTACCTGGTGGCCCGAGCCCCCGATCCGGTTCCCACCCAGGAGATCCCCGTGGTGGTCGCCGCGGTCAGCCCGCCCGACGGACTGCCCCGGGCCGGCGCCGGGGACGCCGGGGCGGGGGCACAGGGCGGCGCGTCTTCCGGTCCTCACCCGCCGCGGCAGAGCCGTGGCCGATAGTCTCGCGACATGTCGGAGCACTCAGCTAACCCCTCAGCGACCGCCGCGACCGGTCGCACCCGCGCCGTCAAGGCCGTCATCCCGGCCGCCGGCCTGGCCACCCGGTTCCTGCCGGCCACGAAGGCCGTCCCCAAGGAGTTGCTGCCGGTCGTCGACCGGCCGGTGCTCCAGTACATCGTCGAGGAGGCCACCCAGGCCGGGCTCAACGACGTGCTGCTGATCACCGGGCGCGGCAAGACGGCCATGGTGGACCACTTCGACCGCCGGCCCGACCTGGAGGAGCGGCTGGAGAACAAGCCCGAGCTGCTGGCCGCCGTCAAGCGCACCGAGGACCTGGCCGAGATCTACACCTGCCGGCAGCCGGAGCAGCTCGGCCTCGGCCACGCGGTCGGCTACGCCGAGTCGCACGTCGGCGACGCGCCCTTCGCCGTGCTGCTCGGCGACGAGTTCGTCAAGATGGACGAGCCGCTGCTGCCGGCCATGCTGGACCTCCAGGCCCGCACCGGCGGCATCGTGCTGGCCTTCTTCGAGGTCGACCCGGCCGAGACCTCGCGCTACGGCATCGCCTCGGTCGAGCCGGCCGGTCCCGAGTTCGGCGACCTCGCCGAGGTCGTCAAGGTCACCGGGATGGTGGAGAAGCCCAAGCCGGAGGAGGCGCCGAGCAACCTCGCCGTCCTGGGCCGCTACGTGCTCCCCGGGAAGATCTTCGACGCGATCCGGCGCACCGAGCCGGGCAGCGGCGGCGAGATCCAGCTGACCGACGCCATGGAGATCCTGCGCAACGAGGGGGTGCCGGTGCACGCCATCGTCTACCGGGGCACCCGCTACGACACCGGCCAGCCGCTCGGCTACCTCCAGACCGTGGTGCAGATCGCCGTCGAGCGCGAGGACCTGGGCGCCGAGTTCCGCAAGTGGCTGACCGAGTTCGTCAACAACGGCGACGAGACGGTCACCGCGGCGATCCTGAACGGGATGCGCGACCAGTCCGGCGGTGCCGGTACATGACCGCGACGGCCGACGCCGAGGCGGCCGCGAACGAGTTGACGCCGCTCGCCGACTACCTGGGCAGCGTGCTGCGCAGGTTACGCGCGCTGCCTCCGCTCGACCTCGACCTCACCCAGGCGTACGGCAACGTCCTCGCCGAGGACGTGGTCGCGCCGCACTCGTTTCCCGCCTTCGACCAGGCGGCGGTGGACGGGTACGCCGCGCGCTGGGAGGACATCTCCGGAGGGAGCCGGGGGCCGGGCTACGTCCCGGCCCCCTCCGGTATTCCCGGTGGCCGCAGCATCCGGCTGAACGTGGTCGGTGACCTGGGCGCGGCGAGCTGGCGGCCGGTCCGGCTCACCCCCGGCTCCTGCTTCTCGGTGGCGGCGGGCGCCCCGCTGCCCGTCGGCGCCGACGTGGTGGTCCCCGTGGAGTGGACCGACCAGGGCATGGCCGCCGTGGAGATCTTCCGCGCCCCCAAGCGGGGCTACGGCGTGCGGCGCGCCGGTGAGGAACTGCCCGCCGGCACCCTGCTCGCCCGCGCCGGCACGTACGTCTCACCCGCCCTGGTCGCGGTCTTCGCCGCCACCGGCATCGGTCACGTGGTGGTCCGGCCCAGCCCGCGGGTGGTCATCGTGGCCACCGGCGACGAACTGGTGGACGTGGGCCGGGGCAGCCAGCCCGGCCAGGTGGTGGACACCAACTCGCACGCGCTGACGGCCGCCGCCGCCGAGGCCGGCGCGCTGGCGTACCGGGTCGGGATCTGCGACGACGACCCGGAGGCGCTGCGCGGCCTGCTGGAGGACCAGACGCTGCGGGCCGATCTGATCATCACGACGGGCGGCACCGGCACCGGCCCCGGCGACATGGTCCGCCGGATCCTGTCCCGCCGGGAGGGCGGCCGGGCCGGGCCGGTCACCTTCACAGAGGTCGCCCTCTATCCCGGAACGGCCCTCGGATTCGGTACGGTCGGCGCCGAGGAGGTGCCGGTGGTGTGTCTTCCCGGTGAGCCCGGCGCGGCGCTGATCGGCTTCGAGGTGCTGGCCCGCCCGGCCATCCAGTTGCTGGCCGGCGCCGAGCCCGTGTTCCGGCCCAGCGTCCGGGCGCACCTGCTGGAGACGGTCTCGTCCCCGGTGGGGCTGCGCGAGTTCCGCCCGGCGCACGTCGCCGAGCGGCGCGGCGGCGGCTACACCGTGCAGCCGCTCGCCGGTGGGCCGTTCACCCTCTCCGGCCTGGCCGAGGCGAACGGCCTGCTCGTCCTCGGCGAGCGGGTCACCACCGCGGCGGCCGGGTCGACCGTGGACGTCCTCCTGCTGGACCGGCGCCGGTGAGCGCGAGGAGTGAGCTTGCGAGCCCCGCGGTCGCGAACGGAAGGCTGACTCGGTGAGTTGGCTCCGGCGGCAGCCGGGATGGCCGGCGGTGCTGGTGGACGGTCCGGTGGTGCTGCGGCCGTACCGGCGGTCCGACGCGACGGGCTGGTCGGCGATCCGGCGGGCCAACCGGGCGTGGCTGTCGCCCTGGGAGTCGCACCTGCCGGGCAGTTGGGACGAGATGAACTCACCGGCCGCGTTCCGCTACGTCCACGCCGACCAGCGCCGGTCCGCGCGGACCGGCGACGGCATGCCGTTCGCGGTGTGCCTGCGCGAGAACGGCGAGGAACGGCTCGTCGGCCACCTCAACGTGGGCAGCATCGTGCGGCGCGCGTTCTGCTCCGGCTACGTGGGCTACTGGGTGGACTCCCGGGTCGCCGGTCGCGGCGTCATGCCCACCGCGGTGGCCCTCGCCGTGGACCACGCGTTCGGTCCCGGCGGGTTGCACCGCATCGAGGTGAACATCCGGCCGGAGAACCAGCCGTCCCGCCGGGTGGTGGAGAAGCTCGGCTTCCGCGAGGAGGCCTACCACGTGCGTTACATGCACATCGACGGCGCGTGGCGCGACCACATCGGATACGCGATGACCAGTGAGGAAGTGGTCGCCGAGGGCGGGCTGCTGGCCCGTTGGCACCGCGTACGTGACAACCACGGTTGAAGGCTCCCACCCGCCACGCCCGGCGCGGCGCACGGTGAAGTCGGTCGGCGGCCCGTAACCTCAAGTAACTGCAAGCTGTGGCAAGCGCTGCCTGCCCGCACGATCTGCGCCATCAACGACGGGCGACGGAAGAAGTTGCGGTCGTGTGGCGCTCGCCCCGAACTTGGTGACGGGAGGGGTGAGGGTGCCGACCTCGGTGCTCCTCGCCGTCCTCGCCGCCGCCGGTCTGCTCGCCCTCGCGCCGGCGCTGGTCCGCCGGTACGACGCCACCGAGCGGCTGGTGGCGGAGCGGGCGCAGTCGACGGCCCGGGTGCTCCAGCGCCGCCGTCGACGTCGCACCGTGCCCGGACGGCGGCCGGTGCATCCGCCGCGCTCCCTCGTTGTCACGCTCAGTGAAGATGCCGATACGGGCAGTCTTGCCCGTCCGATGTCGGCACCGCCCGCCCGGCGCCGGCCGGGCCGGCTCCGCGCGGTGCCGCCCGCCCCCGCGAAGTCCCGCCGACGGCACCCTCCGAAGCGCCGGCACACCCCGGCCGTCTACCGCCGGCGCCGGGTGCTCGCCGCGCTGCTGCTGCTCAACTTCGTCGAACTGATCGGCGTGGTGCTGGTGAGCCCCGGATTCTGGATCAGCGTCTCGGTCACCGGCGCCCTGCTCGTGGCGTACGTCGCGCACCTCCGGCAGCGGGCCCTCGCCGAACGCCGGCGGCGGCGCGCGGAGGCTCGGGAGGCGGCGTGGCTGGCCGCCCGCCAGGCCGAGGTGCGCCGCGAGCAGGCGAGGCGCGCCGCGGCCCGGCGGGAGGCGCAGCGCCGGCTGGCCGCCCAGCGGGAGGCCGTCCGGCGTACCGCGATGGGGCTGGACCGGCCCGCGGACCTGCCGCCCACGGCGAGCGGTGGCTCGGTCTCCTACCGGCGCGCGGGTGGTCTGCGGGGGCGGCCGTACCAGAGCGGGCGGGGCGCCTAAAAACTTCTCGCCGGTGTTGTCGAATCCGGCGGCCCTCGTTCGACGGGTTGGTGAAGGCCGGTGCGGAGCCGGTCGCGGACAGGGAGCTTGTGATGGCCAAGATCGTGTCGAACTTCTTCATCTCGCTGGACGGTGTCGTGGAGCGGCCCGACCAGTGGCACTTCCCCTACTTCGACGACGAGATGGGCGCCGTCGTGGGTCGCGGGGTGGAGGCGACCACCGCCTTCCTCATGGGGCGCACGCAGTACCAGGAGTGGTCCGAGTTCTGGCCCAACCAGTCCGGGGACGACATGGAGTTCGCCTCGTTCATCAACTCGGTGCCGAAGTACGTGCTCTCCAACACGCTCACCGAGACGACCTGGCAGAACTCGCACCTGATCTCCGGCGACTCGGACCAGGTCGCGGCCCGGCTGCGGGAGATCAAGGAGCAGGCCGACGGGGAGATCGCCATGTCGGGCGGCGCCACCACGGTCCGGTGGCTGCTCGCCAACGGCCTGCTGGACGAGCTGCGGCTGCTGGTCCACCCGATCGCCGTGGGGCGCGGCCAGCGGCTCTTCGAGGACACGCCGACGTACCCGCTGCGGCTGCTGAACAGCTCGACCCTCAAGAGCGGGGTGCTGAACCTGACGTACGCGCCCGCCTGACGGCCGCTTGGCGATCTTGGAGGGTCTGGGCCCCCCTGGGGGCCTCTGCCCTCCAAGATCTGCGGGGGCGGCGGGGCGGTTCGCCTCGAAGGCGCGCGACCTGTTAGCCTTGTCGCCGGCCCGCCCGGTGCAAGCCGGGTGGGACCGACGCTGGTACGCCAGCGGAGGGGCTGTGGCGCAGACCGGTAGCGCACCTCGTTCGCATCGAGGGGGTCAGGGGTTCAAATCCCCTCAGCTCCACCAGACAGAAGGCAACGGCCAGCGGAAACGCTGGCCGTTGATCGTTTGGCGCAGGATCCGGCCCAACCGGGTCGGGACGAGCGGAGCCCGGGACGCTTTCCCGCAGCCTCCCGAAGTGCCCCGCGGACGATGTTGCAGTGGGCAGGACCGTCCATCAGGGCGCGGCCGGCGACGTTGTCAGTCTGCGGGCGCCGGCTCGGTGGGCCGCGGCGTGAAGAAGCGCACGATGTCGTCGGCTGCGGTCGGGGACAGCATCATGGCTTGGACTCGCGCGGACATCTCGGCGATCGGGTGGATCCTGGTGAACATCACCTCCTCGTACCTCCGGATCGCCGCGTCGGCGTCGGCGGGGCTGGTGGCGAGTTCGGCGGCGAGTTCGGCGGCGTCGAGCATGGCTTGGTTGGCGCCCTCGCCGACCGGCGGCATGAGGTGCGCGGCGTCACCGATGAGGGTGATGCCCGGTTGGTGGGTCCAGCGGGTGCCGGTGGGCATCGCCTCGATCCTGCGTGGGACCGGCGGGTTGTCGCCGGCTTCGATGAGCGCGGTGAGGCCGGGATCCCAGCCGTCGAAGATGTCCAGCAGGGCGCGCTTGCTGCGGTAGGTGTCGAGGTGGCGATCGTCCGCACCCAGGGTGATCCCGACTCGGATGCTGCCGTCGGCGAGGCGTTGTGCGGCCAGGATCTGGTTCACGCCGATGCACCAGAGGTTTCCGGGGCCGACCAGCTCGGCGAGATCCGGGTGGCGCCGGTCGGCGTCGCTGATGTTCAGCTCCACCAGGGTGGCCACGGAGGACAGTGGCGCGTCGGTCAGCAGCGACCGGACGACCGAGCGCGCGCCGTCCGCGCCGATGAGGACGTCGCAGTCGGCGTTGTGGCCACCATCGAACGTCAGCCTGAAGCCTCCGTCGGGTCGTGGGGTCGCCGCGACGAGCCGGTGCTGCCAGGCCACCGCGTCGCCGGGGAGCGAGTCGAGCAGAAGGTCGCGCAGTGCGCCGCGGTCGATCTCGGGGCGTCCGGCGAATGAACCGGGTTGTGGCAGGTGGTGCACGAGGGTGCGGCCGGCCGGGTCGAGGATGCGATGTTCCTCGCCCTCCGGCCGTGCCTCGGACCGGAATCGCCCGGTGAGGCCCGCGTCGGCCAGGGCCTGTTGCCCGGACTCCGGGTGCAGGTCGAGCATTCCCCCCTGTGCTCGCGCGGATCGGCTGGCCTCGCGTTCGTACACCGCCGCGTCGATGCCGTGCCGGTGGAGGATCCGGGCCAGCGTCAGGCCGCCGAGGCCACCACCGGCGATCGCGATTCGCATCATCATCTCCGTTACCGTACGCTGTAACTCGTGGATACGCCGTACGGTAGCGCGCCGTTGCCCGTCTGGGAACGGCCCGAGCCTCAGCCGAGAGCGGCGCCGGTGCCGCTGAGCCGCGCGAAGATCGCCGCCACGGCGATCCGGATCGCCGACGCGCACGGCCTCGACGGTCTGTCGGTACGCAAGATCGCCAAGGAACTCGGCGTCGGTCCGATGCGGCTCTACGACTACGTGATCAACAGATCCGAACTGCTCGATCTGATGGTCGACGCCGTGTATGCCCAGATCGCCGAGGCCGGTCAGCACTCCGGGTGGCGCGCCACGGTCCTGGCCATCGTGCACCGGACCCGCACCGTCGCTCTGGAGCATGAATGGTTCGCCGACCTGCTCGGCGCGAGGCCACACCTGGGACCGCACGCCCTCGCCGTGGGCGAATCGACCGCGGCGGCGCTCAGCCAGGCCCCTGGCGTGCGCGGTGTCGACGATCTCCAGCGGGCCCTGGGCGCCCTCAACGCGTTCATCGTCGGAGCGCTCCGCAGGGAGATCACCGAGCGACGCACCGCCCGTTCCACCGGCACCGACGTGTCCGCCTGGCAGGCCGCCCTCGGGCCCTACCTGACCCGCATGCTCGACACCGGCCGCTACCCGACCGTCGCCCGGCTCGTCATCGACGGCGCCCACCTCAACGCCGAGGAAACCTTCCACCACAACCTGAGCACCATCCTGGACGGCATCACCAGCCATCCCCACACCTGACCTATCGCCCGCAGGCCAGTACCGGCTGAACACACCTCGATCAGGCTTCCGGATCTGCCGGCCTTGCCGCTTTCTGGCGGGATCGGCGGTGCCCGGTCGGTCCCGGCACTATGGTCGGTGAATGATCAATGGCGCTCATGTGATCATCTACAGCCGCGACCCGGACGCGGACCGTGCCTTCTTCCGGGACACGCTCGGCTACGGCCACGTCGACGCCGGCCATGGCTGGCTCATCTTCCGGCTCCCGCCAGCCGAACTCGCCCTGCACCCGACCGAGGGCGAGACGCCCCACGAGCTGTTCCTCATGTGCGACGACGTCGCGGCGACCATGGCCGACCTGACCGCGAAGGGCGTCGAGTTCACGATGCCGGTGACCGAGGAGCGGTGGGGGCTGCGCACCGCGCTTCGGCTGCCCGGTGGGAGCGAAGTCGGTCTCTACGAACCGCGCCACCCGGTCGCGATCTGACACGGCCATCGGCGCATGTCCCGGAGATACGCCTCCGCGGACGACGGCCGACGCGTCAGACCCGGCGTACGTCGGTGACCATGACCGGATACGGCCCGGCGGCCTTGTCGGCCGTGGCCCGGTCGGCCGGGATCACGTTGTCCATCCGCATCCGCAGGTTCTCCGGATCGGCGGCGTCGAAGACGATCCGCCACGCCCAACCGCCGCCGTACTCGGCTGCCAGCTCGAACGTCGCGTCCGTTCCCGGACCGCCGGTCAACGACATCGGCGTCGGCTGCTGGTGCCACGAGTCGCCCCAGACGGCGACCAGCGAACCCTCCTGGTCGCCGGCCCCGATGACGACCAGGCCGTCCTGCGGCCCGTCGTCCGGGTGCGTCCAGGAGTAGGCGACCGAGGTCAGGTGCCCGCCGGCGGCCGTCGTCACGGTGAGCGCGGCCGGCGACCCGGCGAGCGGGTCGTCGGGCATCAACCGGAAACCGTTGGTCCCGGCCCAGGACCCGGCGAAGTCGGCGAGGATCATCCGCCCACCATAGGGGCGACGGGGCACTCCCGACCGCCGACGCACTGCTCCGTCTGACTGCCGGCCGCCCGAGCACCGTGGTACGACTGCGTGAAACCGGTGCGAAGCGGACAGGAGCGCGGGCGGTAGATGTCGATCGGTGGCTGGCGCGGACTGCTGCGGGGCCGGGAGGGGGAGCTGCTCCTCGACCTGGTCTTCGTCTTCGTGCTGACCCGGTTCTCGCAGCGCCTGATCGAGGACTTCACCACGGACCGTCAGGTCGTCCTGCCCGAGGTCGGCCAGACGGTGCTCCTGCTGCTGGCCCTGTGGATGGTCTGGGTCCACGCGGCATGGGTGACCAGCAGGGTGGAGCCCCAGCAACCGGTGACCCAGCTGCTGATCGTCTGGACCATGTTCGGCAGCATGATCATCGCGGTCACCCTGCCGCACGCGTTCGGCGCGCGGGGGCTGCTCTTCGCGATCACGTACGTCGCCATCCAGACCGGAAAGCCCCTCATCCTCCTGATCGCGCACCGGGACGTCGAGCGGCACAGCCCCGCGCGACACCTGTGCTGGGCCACCCTGTCCGCCGTGCCGTGGATCGCCGGGGCGGCGCTGTTCCCTCAGAGCCCCGCCCGCGGAGCGCTCTGGACGCTGGCGATCGCCCTGGACTACGCGGGACTCGTGTTCGGCTGGCCCGTCCCGAAGCTCGGCCGCACCGGCGCCGAGGACTGGCGCATGGCGGGCGAGCACCTCGCGGAGCGCTACCAGCAGCTCATCGTCATCACGATCGGCGAGACCATCCTGCTCACGGGAGCGGCGTTCGCCGACGCGTTCACGCCGGACCGGGTGGCGCCGGCCGTGTTGTCCTTCGCCACCGCGGTGCTGATGTGGCGGATCTACTTCCACCGGGCGGGCGCGGTGTTCCCCGCCGCCATCGAGGTCGCCGCCCGCCCCGACAAGCTCGGCAAGTCCGGCTACTACACCCAGCTGGTCATCGTGACGGGCATTCTCGCCGCCGGCGTCGGCTACGCGCTGGTCATCCGGGAACCGCGCGGCCACCAGGATCCGCTCTGGCTTGCGGTCATCCTCGGTGGGCCGGCGCTCTTCCTCGCCGGGCGGTCCCGCATGGAGTACGAGGTGTTCTCCCGGCTGTCGCCGTCCCGGGTGATCGGACTGGTCGCGCTCGCCGCCGCGACCCCGGTGCTGATGCACCGCACGCCGATGTTCGCCGCCGCTGCCGCCACCGTCGTCCTCGCCGCGGTGGCGCTGTGGGACGCGAGGCGCGAGCGCCGGAACCCCGAAGAGGCGCCGTCACCGCCGCCGTAGCGATCAGCCCGCCCGCCGCGCCGCCAACTTGTCATTGACAAGATTTCGGGTTGCCCGGTAGCGTTCGGCGCGAACTTGACGGCGACTAGATAGGTCTACGGCCAATGACTCTCCTCGTTCTCCTCATGGCGCTCGCCGGTCTGCGCGGCCTCGGGGCCCTCGGTGTGCGCAGGCTCGCGGCCTGGCCGGTCGCCGCGGCGTACGCCCTCGCGCTCATGCTGGTCATGACCGCGAGCGCGCACTTCGTCCCGGCGGGCGTCACCGTCATGCCGAACCACGAGGACCTGGTCCGGATGGTGCCGCCCGCGGTGCCGTTTCCCTCGGCGGCCGTCTACCTCACCGGCGTCCTGGAGTTCCTCGGCGCCCTGGGCCTGGTCGTCCCGGCCACCCGCCGCGCGGCGGGCTACTGCCTGGCGGTGCTCTTCGTCGTGATGCTGCCGGCGAACATCCACGCCGCCACGGCGGAGGTTCCGTTCGCCGGCGAGCCGGCATCGCCGCTGTGGCAGCGCATCCCCGAGCAGGTCCTCTACATCGGAGTTGCGCTCTGGGCCACGCGCGGCGCCCGAGCTCTCCCGCTCTCGGGGGCTCCCCGCAGCGGCCCGGTCGCCGAGCCGACGAGCTGAGGCGATGGCCGCCCCCGCCGGGCACCGGATCGGTGCCCGGCGGGGGTTGCCGTCAGTCGCAGGCGATCCCGTCGCCGTCACGGTCCAGGTCGTAGATGTCGCTGCCCACGACCCGAACCGGCCCGTTGACATACGCGGGACCGTTGCCGCTGCCGCCCGCGCAGTCGACGTCGCTGGCGATCGGCACGCAGGCCCCGCTGTAGTTCGGGTCGCACTGTCGAGTCTGCTTGGTTCCCACGGCGACCACCTGCGTGACCGGCGCCTTCGTTACCACGGCCCGCACCAGCTTCTTCCCGGTCTGCACGCCGTCGGTGACGGTCACCTGGTACGTGAGGGTCCGGACACCGGTCACACCGCGAGTGCGGATATTCTTCGTGCCCTCCGCCAGGGAGGAGTCCTTGACCGTCCTGGTCGAGTAGGCGATCTTCTCGGTCGACGTGACGGTCCGGGTCTCCACCTGCGGGGACGGCGAATCGCTCGGTGCCGCCTCGGTCGGGCTCGCCACCGCCGACGGGGTGGCAACATCGACCACGGCCGGGGCGGGAGCGGCCGCCTCGCCGCCGTCGGGCGCGGAGGTGGCCGGCGCGGCGTCCTTCTTGCCGGTGTTCGCCGGCGTGTCGGCGACCGCGCCGATGGCGACGCCCCCGCAGCAGCAGAGCACCAGGACGCCGGCCGTCACGATGGCGACCTGCGCTCCACGGGAGAGTCGGCGCCACCACGACTGCCGCGGCGCCATGGTCGGATACTGCCCCGTCGGATACGGGAGCGCGCCGAACTGGGCGGTCGGCTGCTGGGGCGGCGGGGGCGGGGGCGCCTGGCCGCGCCACGGGTCCTGCGGGGGTGGGTACGTCACGCCTCTCAGTGTGCTTGCGGCCTCAACAATTGCTAGCGGCCTATCGGGCGCCCTCGGTGCTGACACCTCGACGGCCTGTGACGTCGGACGGCTCCGGCTGGTTGCCCGGAGCGACGAGTGGTGATCAGCTACCCGGCTGGCGGGAAGCGCTGGTCAGCCCGATTCTCGTCCGACCGCGACCCGGCAGGTCCTCAGACGAGTTCGGCGGTGGCGTCCTGTCGGAGGCCACCGCCGAACCTGAGCACTTCGGATCCGTGCCGTCGTACCCGACGGCTCAGCCCTTGATGTCGCGGGGATCGCGGCTGCGGGGGTAGGTGTTCTTCGCGCCGATCGTGCCGTCCTGCTTCTTGATCACATGCTCGACGCCGCGTTCGGCGGCCGTCTCCCGGCCCGCGGCTTCCGCCTCCGACTTGGTGTCGTGCACCGTGCTCGCCCGCTGGTTGCCCTCGGGACGGTTCTTCCACTGCCCGTCCTCGTGGTACGTGTCGATGTCGCCCTTAGCCATGTCGTGGCCTCCCTGGTTCACACGGTCGGTCACGAATATCTGCCCCGTCGGCAGCTACCCCGAAACGTCCCTCCTCGGAACGGCTGTGGGGTTGTGGCTAGATATTGGCCCGGCCGAGGCCGGGACACCTCAGGCCGTGAAGTCGTCCCGCGCGTCACCGGCATCCTGCTGGACGTGCTCACCGGGCCGCTTGCCCCGGATCTCGTCCTGTCGCCGTACCTCGTCCGCCTCGGACCGTTCGTCCTGGTTAAGGTCACCCAACCGCGCCCGGGCCGGGCCGGCCAGATCCTCGAGGTCGTCCTTCGCCCGTTCGACGCTCATGCCGCCTCCCCTGTCGCCGTGGGCGCCGCCGCGCCCCTCCGCCAGCGGCGTCCCCGACCGTCGAGCACTGAAACCCGGGGTCCCCCACCGCTTCCCGTCCACCAGGCCGCGTTACCCGGCCGGTTGCAGCAGCGCGCCGCGTACCGCGTGGAAGTCGGCGGTGCGGTCGGCCATCGGGCGCGAGGAGGTGAACCCGACCACCCCGAGCGTCTCCGCGTCCGCCCAGCCGCAGATCGTCATGTAACTGCCGTCCTCGGCGCGGCCCTGTCCGCAGCGGGCCTCGCCGCCGAGCGGGCCGGCATCGACCAGTTTGGTGCCGCTGATCCGATAGACCCGCAGGGACCGCTCCAGGGCGCCCGACGGGTCGGTCACGGTGCCGGACGCGCCGCTGACGTACAGCACGTCGGCGTCCTGCGTCTCACCCCCGTACGCCCAGCCGACGGCGCTGGTGGGGGTGCCGACCTCGCGCTTGAGCTGATCGAGTTGGGACCGGGCATCGCCGGTCAGTACACGGCTCATCGACTTCGGCATCCCGAGGAGGGTGTCCGGCAAGGACAGCTTCCGCTGCAACGAGGGGCTCGTGCTCGGCCCTGCGGACGGCGTCGCCGCAGGCTCCGTCGTGGTGCATCCGGCTGCCAGCAGCAGCACGGCGCCAGCCGTCGCGACGACCGTCCGAGCGGTCCTGGTCCGGCGGTTGGTCGCCATGATTCTCCTCAGGGGAATGGGGAGCGGTAGCTTAGCGACCGGTTCGCCGGCCGGGATGGGCGCGTGGGTGGTCAATCGGTGGCCGCGCTCAGGTCCGCCGCGTGCCGCAGGGTGGCGGCCAGCCGCTCCCGGTCGTCCTCGCTCAGCGGCACGGCCCCCGCCCGCTCCAACAGCTCCCGGGCGACCGCCGGCTCGTCGAGCACGAGGGCCAGCTCGGCCCGGTAGACCAGGGCCTCGACCTGGGCGACCGGGTCGTCGGCGGCGTCCGGGCGGGACAGCGCCGCGTCGAGGATCCGGGCGGCCTGCCGGTGGTCGCCGCGCGAGTCCGCCTGCACCACGGCGTTCGCCAGCGTCCGGGCCAGTCGCACGGTCGGGCCCTCGGCGGCCGGTGGCGCGCTGCGGGCCACGAACCGGATCCAGTTGCCGCCGGGGTCGACGATGCTGAAGCCGCTGTGCCCGTCCTGGTTCTTCCGCACCCGGGGCCGGGTCATCCGCGGCACCCCGGACACGAGCACCTTGCCGTAGGCCGCCCGCAGGCCGGCGGCGAAGTCGCGGTGGATCGCCACGATGTCGTCGACCAGGACCAGGCAGGAGCCGTACGAGGTGGTCGGGTCGAACTCGGGCATGCCGAAGAAGTGCAGGTGGAGGTCCTCGCGGTGCAGGGCGAGGTACGGGTTGGGTCGCGCCTGCCGGTAGCCGACCTGGAAGCCGAGGGCCTGGTAGAAGGGCGCCACGTCGTCCAGGGAGCGGCACGGCAGCAGCGGGATGGTCGTCTCGTGGGCCATCCGTTCTTCCTAGCGGGGCGCCGGCGGCGTTCGCACAGGGAAATGGCCGAACGGACGAGGGGCCGGTCCCTTTCGGAACCGACCCCCCGCTGGCGACGCGGATGTCGTTACGGCTTCCAGGAGCCCGCGGTGCGCAGGTGGTGCTGGTACTCCACCGTGCCGCTCTTGTTCTTGACGTCGAAGATGAGCTGGCCGCTGCGCTTGCTGCCGCTGGGCAGGTTGTTGCCCGAGCCCATCAGCTTGCCGCAGCCGGAGAAGGCGCCGCCGACGCCGCTCTCCTCGCTGCCGTCGGTGCCGATCCACTTGAAGAAGAACGGGTTGATCGAGCCGGTGCCCTTGGTGACCTCGGCGGTTACGTCGGCGATCAGGTACATGCCGTTCTTCGGCCCCGGCATGAACTCCTGGCAGGCCTTGTCCTTGGTGCGGAAGTTGCCGACCGTGATCTCGACGGTGCCGTCGTCGTCGTTGACGATCAGCTTGTCGCCGGACGGCATGTTGAAGGTCTCGCTGTCGGTCCGGCCCGGCTCCGGCGTCGCCGAGGTGCCGCCGGTCGGGGTGTCGTCGACCGGGTTGCTGTAGGTGACCCCCGGGGTGGGCAGGCTGTCGATGGCGTCCTTGGTCTTCTGCGCCCCGCTGTAGAGGGCGAAGATGCCGCCGCCGCAGCACAGCAGCAGCATGACCGCCACCACGATGCCGACGGTGATCCAGACGTTCTTGTTGGACTTCTTGGGCGGCGGGCCGTACCCGCCCGCGCCCGGGCAGTTCGGCCCGGTCGGC
>NZ_WBKT01000115.1 GCF_008868175.1 Micromonospora sp. AMSO31t | reverse complement strand
TTACCCGCCCCAGCCCGGCTGGACGCCGCGGCCCCGCACGCCCCGCACGTCGTTCCTCGGCGCGCGCTGGCCGGGCCCGAAGCCGGCCACCGGCCGGGCCGTCCCCCTCGCCGTGCTGGCCGGGGCGCTCGGCGCCGCGTTCTTCGTACCGCTGAGCCGGGTCGGCATCGGCTGGTTCCTGGGCTGGCTCACGCTCACCCTCGGCGTGCTGGTCGCGGTGCGCCGGCGCACCGCCGACCTGCCCCGCGCGGAGCGGCTCATCCGCGGCGGGTGGGCGGCGGCGGCGCTGGTCCTGCTGGCCGTGCTGGCGTTCCGCAACGCCTGGTGGCTGGTGACGTTCTGCGTGCTGGGCGCGCTGGGGTGCGCCACCCTGGCGATCGCCGGCGGCCGGCTGGTCCGCTCGATCCTGTTCGGCCTGGCCGCCACGCCGTTCGCGGCGTTCCGCGGCCTGCCCTGGGTGCGGCGGCACGTCACCGCCTCACCGGAGGCCGGGACGGTCCGCAAGGTCACCGGCTCGGTGGTCGCCACCGTGCTGGTGCTGCTGGTCTTCGGCAGCCTGCTCTCCTCGGCCGACGCCGCCTTCTCCGAGGTGCTCAACGCCATCGTCCCCGAGATCAACGTCAGCACGGTGTTCCGCTGGATCTTCCTGGCCGCGGTCGGCGGCCTGATCGCCGTCGCGGCGGTCTACACCCTGGCCGCCCCGCCCGACCTGTCCAGCGTGGACCGGCCGAGCACCCGCCGGCTGGGTGCGCTGGAGTGGGCGCCGGCCATCGGCGCGCTGACGCTGCTCTTCGCCGGTTTCGTGGTCGTGCAGTTCACCGTGCTCTTCGGCGGCCAGCGGCACGTGCAGAAGGTCGCCGGGCTGAGCTACTCGGAGTACGCCCGCAGCGGCTTCTGGCAGCTCCTCTTCGTGACCCTGCTGACCCTGGCCGTGCTGGGCGGCGTGAGCCGCTGGGCCAGCCGGGAGCGGTCGACCGAGCGTCTCCTGCTGCGCGTCCTGCTGGGCCTGCTCAGCGCGCTCAGCGTGGTCATCGTGGTGTCCGCGCTGTCCCGGATGTGGACGTACCAGAAGGTCTACAGCTTCACCGGCGAGCGGATCTTCGTGATGGCCTTCGAGCTGCTGCTCGGCGCGGTCTTCCTGATGATCCTGGCGGCCGGCGTGCGATGGCAGGGCCGGTGGATCCCGGGCACCACGGTCGCGCTGGCCGTGGCGATGCTGCTCGGCCTGGCCGTGCTGAACCCCGAGGACTACGCGGCGAAGCGCAACATCCTCCGCTACGAGCAGACCGGCAAGATCGACGCGTGGTACCTGCGGGCGCTCTCCGCCGACGCGACGCCCGCGCTGAGCCGGCTCCCCGATCCGGTGCGCCGCTGCACGCTGAGCTGGATCGCCGACGACCTGGAGGAGCCCGACCCCTGGTACGCCTGGAACCTGGGCCGGCACCGGGCCCGCCAGGCCCTCGACCGGGTCGGGCCGGGCGCGATCGGCGGCCCGAGGGACTGCCGCCGGGCCGACCAGTTCGACCTGCCCAAGTCCCGCCGGTGACGCCGGCGGCGGCCCCGGTCAGTCGGGGCCGCCGCCGAAGCCGATCTCGTTGCCGTCCGGGTCGCGGAAGATGGCCTTGCGGACCCCGTTGTCGTAGGTCTCACGCTCGGCCGGCGTCAGGCCACGATCGGCGATCTGCGTGAGGCGGGCGTCGAAGTCGTCGACGAAGACGGTGTGCATGGCGTGCCCGGCGTGCTCGGGCCGCACCTCGATGTACACGTAGCGGTGCTCGGCGAGCTCCCACACCGCCTCGGTGTCGTTGGGCAGGAACGAGGGCGGGGCGCCGAGAAGTCGCTCGTACCAGGCCGCCGCCGCGCGGTAGTCGCGGACGGGGACGCCCGCGAACAGCTCTACGGTCATGCGGCCATGCTAGGGATCAACGGGTGCCTCCTCCCGGCTCATTCGTGCCAGCGGGCGCGCCAGCCGGCCTCGTGCTTCTCGTAGGTGGTCCGTTCCTCGAACACGGCGTCGAGCAGCGCTCGGCGGGCGCCGGCCATGACCACCAGCTCGACGGCGACCAACCCCATGCAGATGGCGGTCAGCAGGGCGAGCGCCGCCAGGCCGGGGAGGTGCCGGGCGACCGGGATGGCGGCCGCGAGCACCAGCACCGTCCCGACCCGGGTCCAGGCGAGCGTGCCCAGGGTCCGCAGCTGGAAGAGCATGCCGCCGCAGAGGTAGCAGATCACCCCGCCGAACAGCATCGGTACGCCCGGGCCGTGCGTCGGCTCGGCGAGCCTGATCGAGGGGTCCGCCACCTGCCGCACGATCTCCTCCGCGCCTAGGGCGAACAGGATGATCCCGGCGATCATCACCAGTTGGCAGTAGGCGTAGGCGTCCCGGGCCATGGCCACCCGCGAGCGGCCCTGCGCGGCGTGCTGGGCGATCCGGGCGGCGGGGGCGATGACGTCGAAGTGCGCCCACCACAGGGCGGCCGTGAAGAAGATGCCGAGTACCGCGGCGGCGACCGCCGGCCAGGTCACCGGCTGGCCGAGGAGGTTGCCGCCGACGCCGACGGAGATGATCGACTCGCCCAGCGCGATGATGAGGATGAAGTCGTACCGTTCGGTCCAGTGCTCGGCGGAGGTCACCGCCCAGCCCCACGCCCCGGCGACCAGGCCGCTGCTGTACTGGAGCAGGACCACGCCCAGCCAGAGCCCGTCGCGCGCCATCAGGGCCCGCCCCGGGTTCTCGATCAGCGGCGGGACCAGCGCGGCGGCCAGCAGCAGGAGCGTGCTCAACGCCAGCTCGGGCGAATACCTCAGCAACAGCCGGCGCTCGTCGGGTCGGTCCTGGGCGACGTGCCAGTACAGCAGCAGGTGGACGCCGCGGATCACCAGGTAGCTGACCGCGACGACCACCGGGCCGGCGGCCGTCTGCCGCGGGTCACCGAACGCCTGCGGCAGCGAGAGCGAGAAGCAGAAGAGCGCGGCCATGGCGACGACCATGAGCGCGGGGACGAAACCCACGCCGAGCCGGACGCGGGTCGCGACCACCGTGTGCACCACCCAGACCCACCAGAGCACGGCGAGCACCAGCAGCCCGTGCAGCAGGTTGGCGCCGGTGATGCTCACGGCGGTGGCCCGGGTGATGATGAAGAACGAGAAGACGAACACGAGGTCGAAGAAGAACTCGAAGCGCCCCACGCGGGCTCCGGGGGCGACCGGGGCGGCGGGTCCCAGGCGCTCGTGCCACCACCTGCCACCCATCGATCGAGTCTCGCAGCGGCCATGCCGCTCCGGGCGCGATTCGCCGAGGTGAGGGGTCCTGCCGCGAGTTGGATCAGTGTCCGGAATGACGAAGGGCGTCCGTCATGTCTGACGAACGCCCTGATCGCGAAGGGTGGAGCCGAGGGGACTCGAACCCCTGACCCCCACACTGCCAGTGTGGTGCGCTACCAGCTGCGCCACGGCCCCTTGCGGTCGGCCCGGTCGCCCGGGCACGGAGAGAACTATACACACGCCGGTTGGCATGGTCATCTCGCGGGGGTCCCCCGGCCGGTCGCTCAGTTCAGGGCCACATCCGGCGGGAAGTGGGCGACCGCCGCCATCATGCCGCCCTGTCGCCGCAGCACCATCGGCCAGAGGTCGTCCGGGCGGTCGACGAAGGCGTCGCCGGGGAGGGCGTCGAGCACGAACCAGGACCCGTCCTCGATCTCCCGCTCCAGCTGCCCGGCGCCCCAGCCCGAGTAACCGGCGAAGACCCGGATCCCGCCGACGGCGTCGCGCAGCTTCTCCGGGTCGACCGAGAGGTCGATGGTGCCGACCGCGCCGGAGACCCGGTGGAAGCCCTTCACCGGCTTGATCGGGTGGCGCATCCGGGCCAGGCAGATCGCCGAGTCGGGCTGCACCGGGCCGCCCTCGAAGAGCACCGCGGGATGCCGGGCGAGGTCGCTCCAGTCGCCGAGGACGTCGGCCACCGGCACCTCGGTGGCCCGGTTCAGCACCACGCCGAGGGCGCCGCCGGGTTCGTGGGCGACCAGCAGCACGACGGTCCGATCGAAGTTCGGGTCCTTCAGCGCAGGCGTCGCGACCAGCAGCCGCCCGGTCATGGAATCCATGGCTCGGCCACCGATCGCCTGTCCCTCACCCTGCATGTCCGACACCCGTCAGCCGTACGCCGCGACCAGCCGCGCTGTCAACGCCATGCAAGGCACCATAGCCTGCGGTCCGCCCGCTGGCTAAGGTCTGACCGGCGGGTGATCGTGCGGATCGAGGGAGGGTCGGATGGTGGCTACGGCCGAACTGGCGGTGATCGGCGGGTCGGGCCTCTACGCCCTCCTCGACGGCGCCACCGAGCACGTGCTGGAGACGCCGTACGGCGCGCCGTCGGATCCGGTCACGATCGCCGAGATGGCCGGCCGGCGGGTGGCGTTCCTGCCCCGGCACGGGCGCGACCACCGCTACCCGCCGCACCTGATCCCCTACCGGGCCAACCTCTGGGCGCTGCGGTCGCTGGGCGTACGCCAGGTGCTGGCGCCCTGCGCGGTCGGCGGGCTCCGGCCGGAGCTGGGCCCGGGCACGTTCGTGGTGCCGGACCAGCTCGTCGACCGCACCAGCGGGCGTGTCCAGACCTACTACGACCAGGGCGCCGTGCACGTGTCCTTCGCCGACCCGTACTGCCCGGCCGGGCGGCGGACGCTGCTCGACGCGGCGGCCGGGCGCGGGGTGCCCACGGTGGACGGCGGGACGGTGGTGGTGGTCGAGGGGCCGCGCTTCTCCACCCGGGCGGAGTCGCGCTGGTTCGCCTCGATCGGCGGCACGGTGGTCAACATGACGGGCCACCCGGAGGCGGTGCTCGCCCGTGAGCTGGCCCTCTGCTACACCTCGATCGCCCTGGTCACCGACCTGGACGCGGGCGTGGAGGCGGGCGGGTCGGTCACCCAGGAGGAGGTCTTCCGGGTCTTCGCGGAGAACACGGACCGGCTGCGCGGGGTGCTGCTGGACGCGGTCGCCGCGCTGCCCGCCGAGCGGGACTGCCCCTGCGGGCGGGCGCTGGACGGGATCAAGCTCCCGTTCCCGTTGCCCTGAGCGCCGGGAAGCGCCCGAAAAGTCACCCCCGGCCCGATAGATTCGGCTGGTCGGGGAGCTGATCACCGGGCCGTCCCCGGCACGCGCGGGGGACGGGAGGCAAGCCGGCGATGGCAACGGTCCGCGACACGACCTACGACCTGCTCCGCGCGTTGGGCCTGACCACCGTCTTCGGCAATCCCGGCTCCACCGAGGAGCCGTTCCTGACGGACTTCCCGGCCGACTTCCGCTACGTGCACGCGTTGCAGGAGGCGTCGGCGATGGCCATGGCCGACGGCTACGCGCAGGCCACCGGCCGTCCCGCGCACGTCAACCTGCACACCGCCCCGGGCCTGGGCAACGCCATGGGCAACATGGTCACCGCCTGGCACAACCGGACGCCGCTGATCGTCACGGCCGGCCAGCAGACCCGGGAGATGCTGCTCATCGAGCCCCGGCTGGCCAACCCCCGCGCGGTCGAGCTGGCCCACCCGTACGTCAAGTGGGCCCACGAGCCGGCGCGTGCGCAGGACATCCCGGCGGCCTTCATGCGGGCGTACGCCTCGGCGGTGCAGCCACCGACCGGGCCGGTCTTCCTCTCCCTGCCGATGGACGACTGGGACCGGCCCGCCGACCCGCCGCCGCAGGTGCGGACGGTGGCCACCCGGATCGCGCCGGACCCGGACCGGCTGCGCGGCTTCGCCGCCACGCTGGCCGCTTCCCGCGCTCCGGTGCTGGTGCTCGGCGCGGCGGTGGACCGGGCCGGCGCCTGGCCGGTCGCCGTGGCACTGGCCGAGCGGTTGGCCGCGCCGGTCTGGGCCGCCCCGGCGCCGGAGCGGGCCGTCTTCCCCGAGGACCACCCGCACTTCCGGGGCGTTCTGCCGTACGCGATCGGCCCGCTGGCCGAGGTGTTGCGCGGCCACGACACGGTGCTGGTGGTCGGCGCCCCGGTGTTCCGCTACTACCCGCACGTGCCGGGCGACTACCTGCCCGGCGACGCCCGGCTGCTGCACGTCACCGACGACCCGGACGAGGCGGCCCGGGCCCCGGTCGGGGAGAGCCTGCTCGGCGACGCCGGGCTGACCATGGCCGGGCTGGTGGAGCTGCTGCCCCCGACGGACCGGCCCCGGCCACCGGCCCGGGACGCCCCGGCGCCGGCCGGGTCGGCCGACCCACCGAGCGCCGACGCCCTCTTCGCCGCGCTGGCCGGGCAGTGGCCGGTCGACGGGGTGCTCGTGCAGGAGTCACCGTCCAACCTGTCCGCGCTGCGCCGCCGGCTGCGGATCGCCCGGCCCCGGTCCTACTTCACCATGGCCAGCGGGGGCCTCGGATTCGGCCTGCCGGCGGCGGTGGGCATCGCGCTGGCCGAGCGGGACAGCGGGCGCGGCCGGCCGGTGGTCGCGGTGATCGGCGACGGCTCGTTCCACTACTCGGTACAGGCGTTGTGGACCGCGGCGCAACTCGGCCTGCCGCTCGCCGTCGTGGTCCCGGTCAACCGGCAGTACGCGATCCTCAAGGCGTTCGCCGACCTGAAGCACACGCCCGGGGTGCCGGCGCTGGACCTGCCGGGACTGGACGTGACCGCGGTGGCGCGCGGCTACGGCTGCGCGGCGGAGGTGGTGGAGTCGCTGGACGGGCTCGGAGCGGCGCTGGCCGCCGCGCTCGCCGCCGACCGGCCGACCGTGCTGCCGGTGGCGATCAGCACCGACGTGCCGCGGATCCTGTAGCGGTCAGCGGCGTACGACGAGCGGGGTGCCGCTGGCCACGTCGAGCACCGCCCGATTGCCCAGGGGCGCCTTCAGCGTGACGGTCAGCGGCTTCATCACCAGCTGCATGGTGCACGCCCCGGTCGAGCGGACCACCCCGGCCCCGAGCACCACGACGTCGTCCCGCTCCAGCACCAGCGGGGTCGGTGGCCCGTCGCAGGCGCCCGTGCCGACCCGGTAGTCGATCCGGTTCCCGTCCACCGCCCGCAGGTCGGTCGCCGCCACGACACCGTCGTCGGCCGGGCGGCTCGGCGCGATCCCCTCCGGCGCGGTCCCGACCGCGCTGGGCGCCACGGCGAGGCGGGCCACCGGCACCCGGAGGCCCTCCACGGTGAACAGCCAGGCCGGCACGGTGGCCGCACCCCGGCTGGTACGCACCGACGCGCTGCCCAACGTCACCCCGGTGACCGTCAGCGGCACGCACGGGCTGGGCGCCTGGGTGGCGACCCAACCGTCCGGGCCGGGCTCGATCGTCGGGCCACCCTTGGGCCGCCCCGGCCCCGGCGAGCTCGGCCGGCCCTCGCAGGGAGGCGGGTCGCCCTGGTCCAGCTGGGCGTACGCCTCGGCGGCGCTGACCAGCGGGACGCGCAGCGTGCCGTCGGGGAAGCGGATCGTTCCGTCGGCGGGCCGGGCGGTCGGGACGGCGATCTGGTCCCGGTACCAGCCGTTGAGGAACGCCTGCTTCGTCTCGTCGTCGAAGCCGGGGTCGCCGGCCAGCACGGTGGCCTCGTCGAGCGGGACGTACCCGCTGCGCCACGCGGGCCCGGGGCGCCACGCGTCGGCCACCTCGGTGGCCCGCTGGTCGAACGCCTCCCAGCGGTGGTCGGGTGCGGAGACCGAGGCACCGCTCGGGCCGGCGGCCGGCGGGCCGGCCGGGTCGGCGCCGGGCGCGGCGCAGCCGGCCAGCACCAGGAGCGGCAGGCCGAGCAGGGCGAGAGAGCGACGCATGCGGGTTGGACGCGCCCCTGCCCCGGTCGGTTCCCTGCGGGTCAGTCCTCCCCGCCCAGGTCGGCCTGGTACGCCTCCCAGAGCAGGTCCGCGCCGCGCTGCCGGTGCCGGTCGAGCGCCCGCAGCAGGTTCCGGGCCTGTTCCCGCAGTTCCTCGGCGGGCACCGAGGGCAGCCGCACCGCGTGGTGGAGCGCGGCGATGGCCGCCGCGATGGCGGTGTGCTCGCCGGCCAGCAGGCGTACGCCGCGGTCCAGCCGGGGCGCCTCGTGGAGCAGTTCGGCGTAGAGGCCGGCCGGGCCCTCGGTGAGCCGGATGTGCTCGGCGAAGCCCCGCCGGACCGGGCCGAGCCGGCCGACCATGTGCTCCCGCCAGCGCGGCTCGGCCGGCGCCGTGGCGAGCGCACGGGCGAGGCCCCGCAGGTCGCCGGGGGGCGCGGACCGGGGACGGGGCACGGCGGTGACCGTGGACGGCTGCTGGATCGGATTGGTGGCCATGGCACCTCCCGCGCTGTTGCGCTACCGCGTACAGCGATGGTGAACCCGGCTTCCCGGCCTGTCCAGGAGGGGTGGAAGCCTCATCTGCCCCACCGGCCCCACCCGTCACCGCCGCCTCTAGCGCCCCAGCGGATTACCCGCCATGTGGCGCAGCCGGCCGGCGAGGGCGTGCGCCGCGGCGTCCCGGCCCTGGTCCGGCCGGTCCGCGGTGATCGCCTCGGCCAGCGCCCGCAGCTCGGACGGGGAGAGGTCGCCCAGCCCGCACCCGCATCCGCTCGTTCGTCACAGGCGGAGCCTGGAGCGCCGGCGCAGGAGGCCCGGAGACGACTGTGCGCCCCGGTCCGGTGGACCGGGGCGCACAGGTCAGGTGGTGGAGGTGCCGGGAATCGAACCCGGGTCCTTCGCCGCCTTGTCAGGGCTTCTCCGAGCGCAGCTCGCTGTGCCTCTACTCGGCCCCTCCGATCACGCGAGCGAGTCGGTGTGACGGGCCCAGTCGCTGATTGATCTCGCCGCACGGACCCCGCGACCGGGTCCGGTTGGCCAGCCTTCTAGCTGATGCCGGCTAACTGGGTCGAAGGCGCTCCCAGGCCGACAGACTCACTACTCGCCTCAGGCGGCGAGAGCGAAGTCAGCGCGATTGTTCTTGGCGCTTATTGGTTTCCGACGAACGATTCTCGAGACGACGTCGGCTTCCTCGGCTCGCTTCCCCTGCCGCAACGTACGAAGTCGAAACCAGTCACCCCCTCGACGGGCTGCCCCTGTCGGCAGCAACACCAAGCCTAACGCCTGGCGCAACCGGATTCATTCCGAGGCCGGCCCGAAGCCGGCACCCGGACAAACCGGAGCTTTCACTCAGCCATGCCCTTGCCGCGCCGGCCCACCACCCGGGCGATCTCCCGGTCGGCGTCCCGCTTGGCCAGGTCCTGGCGCTTGTCGTACGACTTCTTACCCCGGGCCAGGCCGATCTCCACCTTCGCCCAGCCGTCGGAGAAGTAGACCTGCAACGGCACCATGGTGAGACCGCTCTCCCTGGTCTTGCCGACCAGCCGGTCGATCTCCAGCCGCTTGAGCAGCAGCTTCCGGGTCCGCCGGGGCTCGTGGTTGGTCCAGGTGCCCTGGGTGTACTCCGGGATGTGCATGCCGTGCAGGTAGAGCTCGCCGTCGCGTTCCTGGGCGAACGCGTCGACCAGCGACGCCCGCCCGGCCCGCAGCGACTTGACCTCGGTGCCGGTCAACGACATGCCCGCCTCGTACGTGTCGAGGATGGCGTAGTCGTGCCGCGCCTTCTTGTTGGAGGCGACCACCTTGCGACCCTTTTCCCGTGGCATCGGCGCCACCCCCTTCCGATCCGGAGCTAGATCATGCTACCCGAATGACAAGGACCCTCCCGCGCGGTTTATTCCGGCGCGGGAGGGCCCTCGGAGAGCCGTACCGGTAACTAGACCCGCAGGTAGAAGCGGAGCGTGACCCAGGCGGTGACCGCGCTGACCAGGCCACCGACGGCGGCCATCAGCGGGAACGTCAGGAAGATCTCGGACCAGGAGATCGGGGTGATGAGGCCCTCCAGGGCCGCCATCGAGCTTCCCGCCGCGAGTGTCTTCAACACGATCAGCGCGATGAGGCCGAGGACCGAGCCGATCAGACCGGCGACCACCGCCTCCAGCACGAACGGCGCCTGGATGAACCAGTTGGAGGCGCCGACCAGCTTCATGACCGCGACCTCACGCCGCTTGCTGTACGCGGCCACCTGGATCGTGTTCGCAACCAGCAGCAGGGCGGCGATCGCCATGACGATGGCGATGGCCAGCGCGCCGTTCTGGAAGCCGGTGAGCACGCCGAAGACCTTGTCGAGCAGTTTGCTCTGGTCGACGATCGTGTCGATGCCCTCGGAGGTCTTGTACTCGTCGTAGATGTTCTTGTACTGCTCCGGGTCGTTCAGCTTGAGCCGGAACGACTCGGGAAGCTGGTCCGGCTTGACCGCGTTGACCAGGTCCGGCGCGTCCGCGTACATCTGCTGGAAGCGCTTGTACGCCTCGTCCTTGTTGACGTACGTGACGTCCTTGATCAGCGGGTCGGCCTTGAGCTTGGTCTCCAGGTCGGTGCGCTGCTGCTCGTTGGCGTCGGCCTTCAGGAAGATCGAGACCTCGACGTTCTCGTAGTAGAGGTCCTTCATGTCACCGACCTTCTGGTACAGAAGGCCGCTGCCGCCCAGCATGAACAGCGACACCGCCATGGTGATGATCATGGCGAGCGTCATGGTGACGTTGCGCCACAGTCCGACCAGTACCTCGGACAGGACGTATTTCATCCGCATCGGGAAATTCCTCCGGCTCTCCGGCGTGAGGTGTTCGTCGTCAGGGGCTGGGGGGCGTCAGCCGCTCAGCCGTAGACGCCACGGGCCTGGTCGCGCACGATGCGGCCGCTCTCGATCTCGACGACGCGGCGGCGCATCTGGTTCACGATGTTGGAGTCGTGCGTGACCATCACGACGGTCGTGCCAGTGCGGTTGATCCGGTCCAACAGGCGCATGATCTCGATCGAGGTGTCCGGGTCCAGGTTTCCGGTGGGCTCGTCCGCCAGCAGGATCAGCGGCCGGTTCACGAACGCCCGGGCCACCGCGACACGCTGCTGCTCACCACCGGAGAGCTCGTGGGGGTAGCGGTGCTCCTTCCCACCGAGACCGACCAGCTCCAGCACCTCGGGCACGACCCGGCGGGCAACCGCCTTGGTCTTGCCGATCACCTCCAACGCGAACGCCACGTTCTCGTAGGCGGTGCGGTTCGGCAGGAGACGGAAGTCCTGGAAGACGCAGCCGATGGAACGCCGGAAGTGGGGTCGCTTCCAGGAGCGCATCGACGTGACGTCCTTGCCGTTGACGATGACCCGCCCCTTGTTGGGGGTGACCTCGTGCAGCAGCATCTTGATGATCGTGGACTTGCCGGAGCCGGATGGACCGATGAAGAAGACGAACTCGCCCTTCTCGATCGAGACGGACACGTTGTCGAGCGAAGGCCGGGACGCCTTCGGGTACGTCTTCGTCACTTGCTCAAGCTGAATCACGGGTCGAGAGTCTACGCGGTGTAACCGGAGAGCCAAGCCCCCCGCCCCTTAGAAGCGAGTCGCGTCATCGATTCACCCGGTCAGACAGAGATCGATGACGCGCTGCGTCCGAGATCGATCACGCACCGTCAGCGGTGAGCTGCTGCTGCTTCCGCCAGCGGATACCCGCCTCGATGAAGCTGTCGAGCTCGCCGTCGAAGACCGCGGACGGATTGCCCGTCTCCTGCTCGGTCCGCAGATCCTTCACCATCTGATAAGGGTGCAGAACGTACGAGCGCATCTGGTCGCCCCAGGAGCCGGCGGCGTCGGTCTTCAGGCCCTGGAGCTTGGCCTGCTCCTCCTGCCGCTTGCGCTCCAGCAGCCGGGCCTGGAGCACCCGCAGCGCCGAGGCCTTGTTCTGCAGCTGGGACTTCTCGTTCTGGCAGGTGACCACGATGCCAGTCGGGATGTGGGTGATCCGGACCGCCGAGTCGGTGGTGTTGACGCTCTGGCCGCCCGGGCCGGAGGAGCGGTAGACGTCGATCCGCATCTCGTTCTCGGGGATCTCGATGTGGTCGGTCTGCTCCACCACGGGCAGCACCTCGACACCGGCGAAGCTGGTCTGCCGGCGGCCCTGGTTGTCGAACGGGCTGATCCGGACCAGCCGGTGGGTGCCGGACTCCACGCTCAGCGTGCCGAACGCGTAGGGCACCTTGACCGTGAAGGTGGCCGACTTGAGGCCCGCCTCCTCGGCGTACGAGGTCTCGTAGACCTCGGTCGGGTAGCCGTGCCGCTCGGCCCAGCGCAGGTACATGCGGAGCAGCATCTCGGCGAAGTCCGCCGCGTCCACGCCGCCGGCGCCGGCCCGGATGGCGACCAGCGCCTCCCGGGAGTCGTACTCGCCGGACAGCAGGGTGCGGACCTCCATCTCCTGGATGGCCTTGGTCAGCCCCGTGATCTCCGACTCGACCTCGGCGAGGGTGCCGGGGTCGGACTCGGCCTGGGCCAGCTCCAGCAGCACCCCGGCGTCGTCGAGCCCGGAGCGGAGGCTGCCGAGCTTGGAGATCTCGCCGTTGACGTACGACAGCTGCGACGTCACCTGCTGCGCCTTGGCCTGGTCGTCCCACAGGTCCGGCGCGGAGGCCTCCTGCTCCAGGCGGGCCTTCTGCTCGCGCAGCTTGTCGAGGTCGAGCACGGCCTCGATGTTGCGCAGGGTGGCGTCGAGTTCCTTGAGCTGTTCGGCGTAATCGGCAGCGGTCACGACAGACAAGACTACTGCGCGTGCGAGGAGTGAGCTTGCGAGCCCCGCAGTCACTCGCGAAAAGTCGCGCTGCCTACATCGCCCGAGCTGCGGCAGGTGGTCAGCCGACCGGGGCGCTCTTGAGCCAGGACAGCGCCGCCCGGTGGTAGGCGACGGCGAACTCCAGCGCGCTGGCGTCGTAGTCGTCGCCTTCCTTCTTGGCGTTCTTGACCTGCTCGCGCACCGCTGCCAGGGCCTCGGTGTGGTACTCGTTCGCCGACGCGTAGAGGTTCTTGAGCTGGCTCGCCGAGTGCAGGTTGCCGAAGGCGATCCGTAGCGCTATCGGGTTACGGATGGTGTCCCGGCCCGGGTTCTCCGCGAGCCAGCGGGAGAATGTCCGTTTTCCGGCCGCCGTGATCGCGTACGGCTGGCTCAACCGCGGCCCGGGCTTGCCGAGCCGCACCAGACCCTTCTCGGCTAGGACCGGAAGCTCGCGGTAGACCTGGCTGCGGGTCATCGACCAGTACGGCGCCAGCCGGCGCTCGGCGGCGGCCATCAGTTGACCGCCTGTCATCGGGCCGTCGTGCAGCAGACCCAGCAGGGCCGCCGCCGTCGGGTTGACTCCGGATTCCGCCATGCCCTCTAAGCTGCCACTTTGTCGGACCTGGCGTCCAGGATTTGCCGTTTTCGCCACCTGTTGGCTGGTCCGATGTGCACTGTCGGCGGACGACAGTCCGCCGGGGACGTCGCGGTCCTCCCCCGGCCGGCCGGTCGCCGGTGACGCTGGGTGCGCCACCGGCGACACTGCGCAGGTCAGCCCATGTGCGGGTAGCTGTGCTCGGTCGGCGGCACGAAGGTCTCCTTGATCGTCCGCGGGGACATCCAGCGGACCAGGTTGTGCCAGGAGCCGGCCTTGTCGTTGGTGCCGCTGGCCCGGGCGCCGCCGAACGGCTGCTGCCCGACCACCGCGCCGGTCGGCTTGTCGTTGATGTAGAAGTTGCCGGCCGCGTACCGCATCTTCTCCGCCACCTGGTCGACCACCCGGCGGTCGGTCGCGAAGATCGACCCGGTCAGCGCGTAGGGGGCGATCGACTCGGCCTGGTGGACCACCTCGTCGAAGCGGGCGTCGTCGAAGACGTGCACGCCGAGGATCGGGCCGAAGTACTCGGTGGTGAAGGTCTCGTGCGCGGCGTCCGAGCACTCGAAGAGGGTCGGCCGGACGAAGTAGCCCACCGAGTCGTCGGCGGTGCCGCCGGCCAGGATCTTGCAGCTGTCGTCGCCCTTGATCAGCTCCAGCGCGGCGGCGTGCCGGCCGAACGCCTTGTCGTCGATCACGGCGCCACCGAAGTTGCTGAAGTCGGTGACGTCGCCGTAGGTCAGTGACTCGGCGGTGGCGGCCAGCCGGTCGCGCAGCCCGCCCTCCCAGATGGACCGGGGGATGTACGCCCGCGAGGCGGCCGAGCACTTCTGGCCCTGGTACTCGTAGGCGCCCCGGATCAGCGCGGTGTGCAGGGCGTCCACGTCGGCGCTGGTGTGCGCGACCACGAAGTCCTTGCCGCCGGTCTCGCCGACCAGCCGCGGGTAGCCCCGGTAGCGGGCGATGTTGTCGCCGACGGTCTTCCAGAGGTGCTGGAAGACCTTGGTGGAGCCGGTGAAGTGGATGCCGGCCAGGTCCGGGTCGGCGAGCACGACGTCGGAGACCTCCTCGCCGCGCCCGGTGACCATGTTGATCACGCCGGGCGGCAGGCCGGCCGCCTCGAACAGCCGCATGGTGAAGTGGGCGGCGAACTGCTGGGTCGGGCCCGGCTTCCAGACCACGGTGTTGCCGAGCAGCGCCGGAGCGGAGGGCAGGTTGCCGGCGATCGCGGTGAAGTTGAACGGGGTGACCGCGTAGACGAAACCCTCCAGGGGCCGGTGGTCGAAGCGGTTCCACACGCCCGGCGAGGACATCGGCTGCTCGGCCAGGAGCTTGCGGGCGAAGTAGACGTTGAACCGGAGGAAGTCGATCAGCTCGCAGGCCGCATCGATCTCGGCCTGGACCACGGTCTTGGACTGGCCCAGCATGGTGGCGGCGTTGAGCGTGTCCCGCCACGGACCGGAGAGCAGGTCGGCGGCGCGCAGGAAGATCGCGGCGCGCTCCTCGAACGGCAGCGCCCGCCACATCGGCGCGGCGTCCTTGGCGGCCTTCACCGCGGCGCGCGCGTCGTCGTGGGTGGCGTGGCCGGTCACGCCGAGCACGTGGGCGTGCTTGTGCGGCTGGACCACGTCGATCGGGTCGCCGGCGGCCATCCGCTGCTCGCCGGCGATGGTCATCGGCAGGTCGATCCGCTCGGCGGCCAGGTCGGCCAGCCGCCGCTGGAGCCGCTCCCGCTCGGCGCTGCCGGGCTCGTAGGTGTTTACCGGCTCGTTGCGCGGCTCGGGTACGGAGAACACGGCGTCCATCACAGGCTCCTGTGCGATCTCGACGGCGGTGGCGAAACCGGACCCGCGGGCGCCGGCCGGGTGGCCGGGCTGCCGGGCGCCGCGCGCGGGGTACCGGTCGCGGCGGCGGGACCTCGGCCAATTCTTCCATGCGAGGGACCCGGCCCCACCTCCACCGCCCCGTTCGGGCCGCCCCGGGCCGGCGCACCCGGACGCAGGGCCCACACCGGACCGTAGGCGACAAGGCACCGTCCCCGACGAATCCTCGGTCAGCCCGGCCGCCCGCCTATGATCCGTCACCACCCGGCCAGCTCACCCCGGATGGGCATCGCCGGTCGGCGTGGCCAGGAGGGGGCCCCGGAGCGCCGCGTACGCTGGATGACCGGTGACCTGCCCGGCCGTCGCGGCCGATCCGGCGTCCGTCGAGAGGGAGACGATGAGCAAGCAGCCCGGCAGCTCCACGGCCGCGGAGCCGGACCAGCCCGCCACCGAGCCGACGGTCGGGACGCCGGCCGGGTCCCCGTCGGACGCGCCGACCGCCGGTGGCCGCCTCACCCACGCGCCCGGCGCCCTGGTGCTGGCCGTGCTGTCGCTCGCCTGGCTGGCCGCCATGCTCTGGTCCACCCGGGCCGCCATCACCTCGGCGGCGGCCGGGGTCACCGCTCTCAGCCTGTCCGCGTACGCCCTGCCGGGCGTGATCACGGCCGCGCTGGTCGCCGGCGCCGCGGTCGCCCTGGCGGCGACCAACCGGCTGGACCGGGTCACCCTGCGCTTCCTCGTCGCCGTCGGCGCCGGCCTGCTGGTCGGGCTCGCCGCCGCCCTCGCCGTCAACCTGACGTACGCCGACAACGCGACCACCAACACCATCGCCGGCACCACCGTCGCCGCGGCGATCATCGGCGGCGCGGCGGCCGGTGCGCGCAACGCCCGGGTGGTCGGCGGGGTCGCCGCCGCCACGCTGGCCGCGCAGGTCTTCGTGGTGCTGTTCAGCCGCGCCCGGGACCCGCTCTCCGACCTCTTCGGCGCCGGGGACACCCAGCAGTCGGTGCTCGACGCCGCGAAGTGGGTGTCCCGGACCGAGTCCCTGCTCGCCGGGCTGATCGCCGGCCTGGTGGCGTACCTCTACCTGACCTGGGCCCGCCGCCGCGCCGAGCGGCGGGACGCGGCCGTCGCGGCGCTGCGCTGGCCGGCGTACCTCGTGGCCGGAGCCGGCGCGGGCCTGCTCCTGCTGCTCACCGAAGTGATCATCCGGGTCGGGGGGCGCGGGCTGCTCGACCTGGCCGCCGCGCTCAGCGAGGCGGACGAGGTGGCACAGACGGCGCTCGGCACCTCGCGGGTGGACAACGGCATCTGGGTGCTGTTCGTGGGGGCGCTCACCGCGCTCGTCCTGTTCGGCCGCACCCTCGGCCCGCGCGCCGTGGAGGACGAGGACGAGTCCGACTCCTGAGGCCCGTCAGCCGGCGTCGCGCAGCAGCAGGTCCAGCTCGGTCACGTCGTACCACTCCAGCTCGTGGTCCTCGGCGCCGTCGACGGTGAACTGGGCGTCCGGGTCGCCGGCCTGCGCCTCGGCCACCACCTCGGCGGCGGCGGCCACGTCGTCGACCGCATCCCCGCCGTCCACGTGGATCGCGGCGACGGACTTCACCGGCACCGGCCCGGAGAGCCGCACCACGCTGGAGCCCAGCTCGCCGCCCGCCCGGCCGACCGCGCGGGCCGGCAGGTCCACCGAGACCACGACCCGCCGGCGGGGTGCGCCCGGATCGGCCCGGAGCAGCAGCAGGGCTTCCTGAGCGGCCCGGGTGAAGGCGACGTACTCCAGCTCCTCCTCGTCGCCCTCGGCGTACCACTCCCGCAGCTCCGGGGTGACGGCATGCGCCTCCTCGCCGGCCAGGCCCTCCTCGCGCAGCCGGGCCAGCATGGGGACGGTCGCCGGCACGTACACCCGGACAAGCTCGTCGGTCACCGGTCTCTCCCCGCCCTCAGCCGCCGGCCGGCGGACGCCGGCTCCGGGCGCCGATCATGCCGTACGCCGTGACCGTCATACACCTCGCACCCGGCGCGGAGAAGTTCCACGCCGGTGTGTCCCCCGGCCGGATTCGCCGGGCCGGGCCTGGGGCGATCCGGCTCGGGGTGGCAAACTGAAGCAAACGTAGCCAACCCCGGGGGTCACCGTGGAGCCGAGGTTCCTGCTGCTGTCCGACGTGGCCGCCGAGCTGAACGTCTCGGACTCGCAGGTCTACCACATGGTGCGCAGCGGAGAGCTGCCCGCGATCAAGATCGGTGGCCGGGGGCAGTGGCGCGTGGAGCGCGCTCAACTGGAGGAGTACATCCAGCGGAAGTACACCGAGACCGCCGAGTGGGTACGCGGCAACCCGCTCACCGACCGCGACGTGGAGTAACCGCGCGATGCCGCACCGGCATTGACGGTTGGCGTTGCCCTGCCCGAGAATGAGCAATCATCGAAGGCAAACGAAGGCAAACGCATTGAACAGGGGTTGAGGATGACCGACACCCGCCGCCCGCTGGCACCGCCT
>NZ_WBKT01000114.1 GCF_008868175.1 Micromonospora sp. AMSO31t | reverse complement strand
CAGGCCCGACCCCGACCCCTGGTGCGCCGAGTGGGACGCCCCCGCCGGCCGCCTCCGGTACGCGCTGCCGCCGGTCACGCTGCCCGGCGGTCGACGCACCTGGGCGAGCCCGCCGACGCGCTGGGGCGGTGACGCGGCGGCCTGGCTGCCCCGCTGAGACCGGACCGCGGAGGGACCGGCGGCACCGGAGCTGGTGCCGGCCAGGCGGGGCGCGGCGGATCGCCCAGTTCGTCGACATGCGCGCCCCGGGCGAGCCGCCCGCGCCCGGGTGACCCGGTCAGGCCGGGAGGACGAGCTTGCGCAGCTCGGCGTCGAGGGTGGGCGCGTCCACGCCGCCCGGCCAGCCGCGCAGCAGCGCGCCGCCCTTGGCGACCACCACCACGGCCGGGGGCTCGCGGACCGCGTACGACCGCCAGATGGCGCCGTCGGCGTCGAGCACCACCGGGTACCCGACCCGGTGCTCCCGCAGGTAGCGCTGGACGTCCTCGGGCCTGTCCTCGGTTACCACGCCGACCAGGACGACCTCGTCGCGGTGGCGCCGGGCCAGCTCGCTCAGAGCCGCCTGACGGTCGGCGCACAGCGTGCACCAGGAGGTGAAGAAGACCAGCACGACCGGGCGGTCGGCCCAGAGATCGGCGAGGGCGACCGGGCTGCCGTCGGTGAGCGCGCCGGTGACCGCCGGCGCGCCGGGCGCCCCGGACGGTGCCGGGCGCAGGCCCAGACCCGCCGGCGCGGGGCCCGGGAGCGCCGCGGCCCCACCGGCCACCGGCGGGGCGGGCGCCTCGTCGCCGCCGGAGCAGCCGGTCGCCGCGAGCGCCGCCGCCAGCGCGATGGCGGCCAGGCGGACGGCGTACCCCCGGGTCATGACGGCACCACGGCGACCAGCGCCGGTCCCTCGCTGTCGTTCGGCGTGAGGTCGACGGGTGGGTGGCCGTCCACGACCAGCCGGTAGGCGTCCCGCGCGGCCAGGTCGACCGGCACGGCGAACTCGCAGTACGTCGGCACGCGCGACACCTCCAGGTCCTCGGCGAAGGTCGCCACCGACCGGCCCGGGGACAGCGCCCCCTCGGCCAGCGTCCGGCCGCCGGTGTCGACCACCCGGAAGGGCGCCCGGTTGTGGAAGTGGGTGTAGGGGCCGGTGCCGGCGCACTCGACGCCCGCCGGCCGGATGTTGATGTCCCGGACGAGCACCCGCACGGTCATCGCCTTCCGGGCCTCCTCGGCGTCACCGCACGCGGCCAGCGCGCCGGTGAGCAGCGACGGCAGCACGAGCGCTGCCAGCAGGCGACGCATCTGTCCTCCCTGGTGGTCGGGGGCGGGCCCGGGGCGGTGCGGCCTGCGCCGCACCGCCCCGGGTGCGGTCAGCCGAGCTGCGCGCGCGGCCGTTCGACCCGGCACTGGCTGGTCACGGTCTTACTCGGGTCGCTCTCCGAGGTGGCGGTGAGCGTCACCAGGGTGGTCGCGGTCGCGCCGGATCCGGCGCCGACCGAGACGGCCACCGGCGTGCGGGCCCCGAACTCGGCCGTGGCCAGCTCGTTCGGCAGGTCCACCCGCCAGCCCCGGCCACCGACGGTCGCCGAGAGCCGGTAGACGTCGGAGCGCAGGTACGCCCCGGCGTCCTCCGGGTGCGGCTGCCCGCCGGCCACGTACGTCCCGGTGTTGGTGAGGTCGAACGTGCAGGTGGCGCCCTTGCCGGTGGGCTTGCCGCGGGTCACCAGGTGGCCCTTGGACAGGGCCACCCCGTGCACGCTCGGCCCGGCGCCGTCCAGCGACCGCACGGCCACTGTGTACGACAGCACCCCGTCGCCGTCCCGGCGCAGGTTGAGCACGTAGAAGTGCAGCCGGTTGGCCTCGTCCACGTACTCGTACTCGCTGCCGGAGTTGGCCCCGGCGTGGAACAGCGCGTCGGACAGCTGCCGGTAGTCGCCCATGGTGATCTTCTGCGGGGTGCCGTTCGGCTGGTAGAAGTCGACCATGTCGATGTCCTGCGGGTTGGCGTCGACCACCCACACGAACGGGGCGCTGTCGGCGTTCTTGGTCTTGCTGATGAGCACGCCGTTGTCCGGGGTGAACGAGTCCGCGCCCAGCCGGTCGACGACCTCGACGGTGTAGTTGTTGTACCGGCCGCCGTCGCAGAGCGGGTCGGTCGTGATGCTGCACGCCGGCGCGCGGTCGGTGTTCATCGCGATGTTCAGACCGGTCAGCCCGCCGGGCCCGGCGTCCACGGCCCGGGCGGTCACGTCGGCGACCACCATCCCGGAGGTGGCCAGCCCCTCCCGGGACAGCCGCAGCACGTGCTCCTCACCGAGCAGCCCGATCTTCAGCTTGTCCCGCAGCATGTGCAGCGATCCCATCGAGCCGCCGTTGACCGGTGGGATCTGCCAGCGGGTGTGTGGCCCGCCCGGCCCGTTGAACGACCCGCGCGACATCATGCTCCAGATCCCGGTGTACGCGCGGCGCAACGGCGTGCCGTACGGGTTGTTGTAGTTGTCCCCGATGCTCAGCAGGTGGCTCAGCTCGTGGGCGTACACGCCCTGGCCGGAGCTCTCCGCCTGGGTGGACGAGCCGCCCCCGGCGTTCGGCCAGATGGTCGACGCCGCCTTCCACGAGGTCCACTCGACGTACCGGGTCTTCGCGTAGTTGGGCAGGGTGGGATCCGGCGGGCCCCACGCGTCCGGCACGTCCTCCTTGGTCTGGAACATCATCTGGCCGAACTCCTGCCAGGTCGACGACTCGTCCTGGCCGGCGGAGAGGATGAAGACCAGCTCGAAGCTGTCGGCCACCGCGTCGCCGACCGCCGCGCGCCAGGCGCCCAGCCCGTCGGTGCGGATGTTCCTGGCGCACGTCTCCCCGGTCGGGCAGGCGCCCGGGTTGAAGCCGTTGTCGATGCCGTACTGGTAGGACTTCGCCGGCATCTCGTACGGGCCGAAGCCGCTGAGGTCCACCCCGTACCGGCCGTTGGAGTCCTGCATCCAGTACTCGTGCAAGGTGTGTCCCCGGTTGAGGTCGCCCGGCTTGTTGAGGAAGTCGGTGTAGAACCCCGCGACCTGGTTGCGGGACACGTTCGCGGCGGTCGCCTGCGGATTGCCGAAGACCGTGGAGCCGGCCGGCTGGGTGATGACGAACGGCTGGTCCACGTAGTCCAGCGTGACCAGTGCGATCTTGAAGTTGCGGACCGACCCGCGCACGGTCGGGTCGGCCCAGTCGCGGCCCGGCACCTGCCGGTAGTCGTCCCAGGTCATCGTGTCCGGGTTCTGCCAGCGTTGGGGGTCGAGCGGCTGGAACGGGGCGGGCCCGTCCGGCCGGCCGTCCGGTGCGGCCGAGGCCGGCCCGGCGGAGCCGGTCGCGACCAGGACGGTCGTGACGGCGGCGGCCAGCACCGAGCGCCACACCGCACGCCTGGTGAGCAGAAGGCGCATCGAGTCACCTCTCAGGTCCGGGCGGAGGGGGCGGGGTGATCAGGGGGCGCTCACCCGTCCGCATTGATCACGCCCGATGTCGACCCTAGGAGCCGGCCGGCGTGGCGGTCACCGTGCAGATGTCGGCAGGTGGACCGGCGACTTCCGACACGTGCAGGACGCTCACGTCGCGGGCACCGGCCCGGCGCCGGCCCGCTCGGCCCGCCGCAGGTCCCGGCACAGCCGCTCCTCCAGCTCGGGCGGCAGGGCGCCCCGCGGCGGCCGGCACGGGCCGCCGTACCGGCCGGCCAGGCCCATGGCCAGCTTCACCGCCTGCACCCCCTCGGTCCGGGCGCCCCAGCCGAGCAGCGGGTGCAGCCGGGCGTAGAGCGGCAGCGCGGCGGCCAGGTCGTGGGCCGCGCAGAGCCGGTGCAGGCGCAGGCAGAGTCGCGGCAGGGCGTTGGGGCAGCGGGCGAGCCAGCCGGTCGCGCCGCACACGGTCAGCTCCAGCAGCACGTCGTCGGCGCCCGCCAGCACGTCCAGGTGGGGGCAGAGATCCCGGATCCGGTGCAGCCGGCGGACGTCGTCCTCCCGCACCGCCACCACACCGTCGGTCTCGGCGACCCGGGCCAGCAGGTCCGGCGTGAGGTCCACGGTGACCTCGGAAGGATCGCGGCACACCACGACGGGCAGCCCGACGGCGGCCACCTCGCGGTAGTGGGCCACCACCTCGGCGGGCCCGCCCGGGTAGCCGACCGGTGGCGGCGCGAGCACCGCCTGCGCCCCGGCGGCCCGCGCCTGCTCGGCCCAGTGGCGCGCCTGCCGGCTGCCGTACCCACCGACCGCCGGCAGCACCGCGCAGCCCGGCGGCGCGGCCTCCACGGCGGCGCGGACCGCGTCGGCGCGCTCCCCCTCGGACAGGGCCGGGTACTCCCCCAGCGGGCCGCACGGGGCCACCCCCCGGCAGCCGGTCTCGCCGAGCCAGCGCACGTGCTCCTGGAGCCGGTCGTAGTCGACGGAGAGGTCGTCGCGGAACGGCGTGGGGAGGGCGACGACGACGCCCTGCCAGGGCCTGGTTGCGGCCACGACGGTGTTCCCTTCTCGGCGGACCCGGCCCCGCACACGTTAGGGGCGTGCCGGCCGGCGGTCTTCCGACAGATGCCGGAACCCCGCCGCCGGCGGAAGGTACGGCTGTCGCGGGGTATTGCGCACCCGCCAACATCATCGGAAGGTAGGCCGAGGGTCCTACCAGCACACGTCCGGCCCGCGCCGTGCGGGGACCCCGCCGGGACCCGGGCCGGTCCGGGGGAAGCGCATGCGCATGGAGCTGCAACGCATCGTCGACCGGGTCGCGGCGCGGGTGAAGCGTCCGGCACTCATCGAGGACCGGCGCCAACGCGTCGTCGTCTACAGCGAACACACCGGGGTGATCGACGGGGTGCGCCGCAGCTCGATCCTGCGCCGGCACACCACGCCCGAGGTGATCGCCTGGGCCCGGGAGATCGGCATCATGGAGGCCCGGCAGCCCGTGCGCACCCCGGCCTGCCCGGACCTGGACCTGCTCCCCCGGGTCTGCGTGCCGATCCGGCACCAGGACCTGCTGCTGGGCTTCGTCTGGTTCATCGACGCGGTCGACGGGATGAGCGACGAGGACATCTCCGTGGTGACCGAGGCCATGCCGGACCTGTCGCTGGCCCTCTACCGGGAGAACCTGCTCGGCGAGCTGACCTCGCAGCGGGAGGCGGAGGCGACCCGGACGCTGCTGGTCGAGTCCCCGGAGGCCCGGCGGGAGGCCGTCCGGTCGCTGCTGACCGACGGCGTGGTGGCCCGCGACGGCCAGGTCACCGCGCTGGTCGCCCAGCTCGCGGTCACCCGGGACGGGGTGCTCGACGACGCGGCCCGGGTGGCCCTGGAGCACGCGCTGGTCGCCACCCGGCAGTGGGTGGGGTCGCGCGAGACCCTGCACCTGGTCCGGCACGACCACGGGGTGCTGCTGCTGTGCGGTGGGCGGGCCACCGGCCGGGTAGGGGCGGAGGGCGCGGCCGCGCACCTCGACCAGGCCCTGCGGGCGGCGACCCGGGGACTGGCGTCGGTGGGCCGTACCGTGCTCGGGGTCGGCGACGGCCGCCCCCGGCTGTACGACAGCCTCCTGTCCTACCAGGAGGCGTTCCAGGCGGCCCGGGTCGGCCTGCAACTGCCCGTCCTCGGCCCGGTGGTGCCCTGGGCGGACCTCGGCATCTACCGGCTGCTGTCCGGGGTGGACGCCGGGCACCTGGACGTCGCGCGGGTGCACCCCGGGCTGGGCCGGCTGCTCGGCGACGAGGCGCACCAGGCGCTGCTGGAGACCCTGGAGGCCTACCTGGACCTGGCCGGAAACGCCCACGCCACCGCCGAACGGCTCCGGCTGCACCGGACGACGCTGTACTACCGGCTGCAGCGGGTGGAGCTGCTCGCCGGGACCGACCTGAAGGACGGCAACGAACGGCTGTGCCTGCACCTGGCGCTGAAGCTGGGCCGGCTCACCGGCCGGTACCAGCCGGAGCGGTGACCGGGGCGGGGCGACGTCGTCGGCGCCCCGCCCCGGACTCTCCTACAGGCCGGCGGCCGCCGCGGCGGCCCGGCCGCCGACCACCGGCAGGGTGATCCGGCTGCGGTCGAAGTGGACGGTGATGTGGGCCTGGTTCTGCTTGGCCCGGCTGCTGTAGCCGGAGTACGAACCGAGCAGGACCACGCCGATCTGGTGACCGGCGGCGAACACGTAGTCCTCGGGGAGCAGGTCCAGGTCGACAGCGGTCTTCCGCCCGGGCACGAGCGGCGTCGACACCGACCGCGAGTCGAGGTTGAGGCCGTCGATGATCCCCTTGGTGACCAACTCCTGCGGGTTGGTCGCGACGGTCTTCTCCGTCTTCCGGTAGCAGGCGTTCTCGGCGAAGCCGCCCCAGGTCGCCGCCGCGCCCCAGCAGTCCTCCTCGGTGAGCGTCCGGATGCCGTCGCCGCTGGTGCTGAACCGGGGGCGGGCGCCGTAGTCGACGAGGAGTCCGGCGAAGCTGGTGTCCTCGCCGTCGACGCTGGCGTTGATCTTCACGACCGGGGTGCCGGAGAGGTGCAGCGGCGCCGTCAGCGGTGTGGAGAGGAACACCAGGCGGTTCGCCGTGTTGGCCGCCGGGTCCGACGGGTGCCGGATGGCGTTGGCGGCCGTCATGGTGGGGGTGTCCTGGAAGGTCGCCGACGCGTTGCCGGGCCCGGAGCGGAGGGCGAGCCCGCCGACGTTCCCGGCCGCCGGGGCCCGGAGGAACACCTGGGTGGGCCGGGCGCCCGGCAGCGGCCAGGTACGCGCGGTCTCCCAGACGTCCGGCGCCCGCTCGATGTCGACGGCCGGCTCCCGCATGATCCCGTTGTCGAGGCCCTGGAGCCAGTGGTCGAACCAGCGGTGCAGGGTTTCCACCCAGGCGCCGCGCCGGAAGTCGAACGGGTCGACGTGGCCGGTGCCGGTCAGCCAGAGCTTGCGGGGCACACCCCGCTCGCCCAGCGCGGCCCACCACCGGCTGAAGTGGTCTGGGCGGACGTTGTCGTCGTTGATGCCGTGCACCACGAAGACACTGGCCCGCACCCGGCCGGCGTGCGGCACGTAGTCCCGCTCCGCCCAGAAGTCGTTGTAGTCACCGGTGACGTCGTCGCCGCCCTCCCCGAGGGCGGTCCGCACCGGCGCGCAGTGGGCCCGGCGGTCCGGGTTGGTGACCGTGTTCGCGAGGCTGCCGGAGTAGTTGTTCGCCCGGGTGACGAGGCCGTTGCTCCGGGAGTAGTCGTACCAGCTGGAGATGGCCGAGATGGGCACGATCGTGGTCAACCCGCGTACGCCGCTGGCCGCGGCGGCGTTGGCCAGGGTCCCGTCGTACGACTTGCCGATCATGCCGGTCCGGCCGTTGTGCCAGTCCGCCACGACCGTCCGGCCGGCGGCGTCGACGCCCGGCCGGCGCCCGTTGAGCCAGTCGATGGCGGTCGGCGCGCTGATGTTGTCGGCCCGGCCGCCGGTGACCGGGCAGCCGGTCGAGTTGTTCGTGCCGATCATGTCGAGCAGGACCACCGCGTAGCCGCGCGGCACGAAGTAGTTGTCGTAGAAGAGCGGCCAGGTGTCGTTCAGCCCGTCGCCGTCGACGTCGGCCTTGCACTCGCCCTCGTTGCCCCGGCAGACCGTCGAGTAGTACGGGCTGGCGTCCATCACCACCGGCACCCTGAGCCCGTTCTCGCTGGCCCGGGGCCGGATGATGTCCATGGCCACGACGTCGCGGGCACCGTCGGCGTCGGTGTCCACGTCCGAGGTGACGAAGATCCGTTCCCGGACCGCGTCGGCGTAGCCGAACACCGGTTGGGTGACGCCGTCCTCGACCACGAGCCGGGCGCGCTCGTCCGCGGCCGGTCGGGCCGACGCGCCGGTCGCCGGCAGGCCGGCGACCGCGATCGCCAGGGCCACCACCGAGGCCCGCCAGGCATGTCTTCCGCTTCGCATCCGCGTGCTCCTCCTCCCCCCGCCGGCCGCCGGCGTGCACAGGGGACACGCCGGCGCGGCGGTCGTCCCGAACCTACGGATCGATGGACGTCCACGTCTTCGGACACCTGTGGGAGATGGTCGTCGTCCCCTCCTACGCCTGTCGCAGCGGCGGAGCGGGTCGCCGTCGGCAGCGAGGATCAATGCGCGTCCTGCGCACACAGCGGCAATCGCCGCACATCGGGCAGCGCTCGGATCGTCGCCCTGAACAATAGGGCCTGATCAGGCCCTATTGAAGATCATGGCTTCCTGAATTCGCGCCGACGGTGCGACGACCGCGCGACATCGGTTGCCCGGGTCACCCATTGATCCCGGCCCGGGGCCGTGTGATTGTGCCCCCAGTGAGTCGCCGACCCCCGGCGGCTCACGACGGTCGATCTGTCGAACCGGGGCCACGCCGGCAGCCTCGGAGAACGGCCGTCACCCCGCCTCGCCACAACGCGCCGCCCGTCCCCACCGGGCTCCGTGCGGCGCGCCTAGGAACAGGAGCGACCCCCTTGAAGCTCTCACCTCGCCTCGTCGCGCTCTCCGGCGCGGCGGCGGCCGGTCTGATCGCCGCCGGCACCGCCGCGGCAGTGCAGGCCGCGCCGCCCGGCCCCGCCGCACCCGACGCCGCCCAGGCCCGCGCCGTCGCCGCCGACTCGGCCCGCGCGCTGGTCGCCGGCCGGCCCGCCTACCTGCACGCCAGCTCGGACGACGCGTTCGTGCAGAAGGCGGTCATCTCCTCCGAGGGCACCCAGTACGTGCCCTACGAGCGCACCTACAAGGGCCTGCCCGTGGTCGGCGGTGACTTCGTGCTGGCCACCGACACGGCCGGCAACCTGAAGTACGCCTCCGTCGCCCAGCAGCAGGCCATCGGCGGCCTCGCCACCACGCCGAAGCTGACCTCGACCGCCGCGGCGAAGACGGCGCGTGCCCAGCTCAAGACGGTCAGCACCGTCGAGGGCACCACCCTGGTCGTCTACACCCTCGGCGCCAAGCCGGCGCTGGCCTGGGAAACCACCGTGCAGGGCACCGGCGCCGAGGGCCCGAGCCGGCTCACGGTCGACGTCGACGCCCGCACCGGCGCGGTGCTGCGCAGCCAGGAGCACGTCGTGCACGGCACCGGCACCGGTGCGTGGAACGGGCCCAGCCCGCTGACGTTGAACACCACGCACTCCGGCACCACGTACTCCTTGAAGGACCCGACCGTCACCAACCTGAGCTGCCAGGACGCCGCGAACAACACGACGTTCAGCGGCTCCGACGACGCTTGGGGCAACGGCACCGCCACCAACAAGGAGACCGGCTGCGTCGACGCGCTGTTCGCCGCGCAGACCGAGCACAAGATGCTCGCGCAGTGGCTGGGCCGCAACGGCGCCGACGGCAACGGCGGCTACTGGCCGATCCGGGTGGGCCTGAACGACCAGAACGCCTACTACGACGGCACCCAGGTCCAGATCGGCAAGAACACCGCGGGTCAGTGGATCGGCTCGCTCGACGTGGTGGCCCACGAGATCGGCCACGGCATCGACGACCACACCCCGGGCGGCATCTCCGGCGCGGGCACCCAGGAGTTCGTCGCGGACACCTTCGGCGCGGCCACCGAGTGGTTCGCCAACGAGCCGTCCAGCTACGACGCTCCCGACTTCCTGGTCGGCGAGAAGGTCAACCTGGTGGGCAGCGGCCCGATCCGCAACATGTACAACCCGTCGGCGCTGGGCGACCCGAACTGCTACTCCAGCAGCATCCCCAGCACCGAGGTGCACGCCGCGGCCGGCCCGGGCAACCACTGGTTCTACCTGCTGGCCAACGGCAGCAGCCCGACCAACGGCCAGCCGGCCAGCTCCACCTGCAACGGCAGCAGCGTCACCGGCCTGGGCATCCAGAAGGCCATGAAGATCATGTACAACGCCATGCTGCTGAAGACCTCGTCCTCGTCGTACCTGAAGTACCGGGTCTGGACGCTGCAGGCGGCGAAGAACCTCCACCCGACCAGCTGCACCGAGTTCGACGCGGTCAAGGCCGCCTGGAACGCGATCAGCGTGCCGGCGCAGACCGGTGAGGCGACCTGCACCGGCACGCCGACGCCGACCCCGACCACCACGACCACCCCGCCGTCGGGCAGCTGCACCGGCCAGAAGCTGGCCAACCCCGGCTTCGAGTCGGGCAACGTGAGCTGGAGCGCCAGCTCCGGCGTCATCACGAACGACACCGCCCAGGCCGCGCACGGCGGCTCGTACAAGGCCTGGCTCGACGGCTACGGCTCGACGCACACCGACACGCTGACGCAGTCGGTGACGATCCCGGCCGGCTGCCGGGCGACGCTGAGCTTCTGGCTGCACATCGACAGCGCGGAGTCGACCACGACCACCGCCTACGACAAGCTGACCGTGAAGGCGGGCAGCACCACGCTGGCCACCTACTCCAACCTCAACAAGGCCACCGGCTACGTGCAGCGGTCCTTCGACATCTCGTCGCTGGCCGGCACCACCGCCACCATCTCGTTCAGCGGCGTGGAGGACAGCTCCCTGCAGACCTCCTTCGTCGTCGACGACACCTCGCTCACCCTGAGCTGAGCACACCGGAGCGGCCGGCCGTCGTCCTCCCGACGGCCGGCCGCTTCGTCGTCTCCGCCGCGGGAGGTGGCCGGTCGATCGCGGCCGCGGTCAGGCCGGGTGGGTCGCGCGCGGACCGGCGGAGCCGTCGCGCCGGATCCGGGCCGCGACGCCCTCCATGGCCCGGCTGAACCGTTCCATGTCCCGCGCGGACTGCTCGGGCAGGCCGCCGAGCCGCGCGGCGAGGGCGTCCACGTCCGCCCGGGCCGAGGCGCTGACCCGCGCGTCCAGCTCGGTGAGCGCGGCGTTCACGGCCACCACGAGATGCCCGCACAGGGTCTCCAGGGACTCCCCGGCCAGCTCCGGGTCGACGGTGACGGACTCCAGCCGGCCACCCTGGACGGCGACGGCACGAACCCGGCCGCCGGCCGCGCCGCCCTCGGCGCGGAGCAGCTGGGCCGGCGCGCCGTCCGCGTGCTCGGCGGCCCGGGACCGCATCGCCGACAGCGCCTGTTGCGTCCTGGTCAGCAGCTCGTCGAGGCTCGCGGCCGCGGAGAACGAGTCGTTGGTCATATCCGCGCTTTCTTCACGTCTTTCCGAGCACCCGTGACGATAGCAACCGGCCCCGACGTGGAACGCCCGGCCGGGAGTCCCGGCCGGGCGTTCGTGGTGCGGTGGACCGGCCCGTCGTGGGCGGGTCCGGTGGGGCTCAGCGCAGGCGCAGCCTCTGGCCCGGGAAGATCAGGCCCGGGTTGTCGCCGACCACACCCCGGTTGCGCTCGTAGAGGGCGTGCCACCCGCCGACGACGCCCCTGGTGGCGGCGATCCCGGAGAGGGTGTCCCCGGGCCGGACCACGTAGCTGCCGCCGCCGGCGCTCGGCCCGGTGCGCCGCTCGGTGCGGACGGCGGGCCGGTCGTTCCGCGACGACCGCTCCGAGGTGGCCTTCTTCGTGGCCTTCTTCGCCGGCTTCTTCGTGGCCTTCCTCGAGCCCGAGTCGGTGGCCGAGTACCTCTTGGTCGAGCCACCCTTCTTGCCGCAGACCGGCCAGGCGCCGATGCCCTGTCCGTCGAGGACCTTCTCGGCGACGGCGATCTGCTCGCCGCGGCTGGCCAGGTCGGCCCGGCTGGCGTACTTCTGGCCGCCGTAGCCGTTCCAGGTGCTCCGGGAGAACTGGAGTCCCCCGTAGTAGCCGTTGCCGGTGTTGATGTGCCAGTTGCCGCCGGACTCGCACTGGGCGACGGCGTCCCAGTTGACGCCTGCGGCGCTGGCCGGGGCGGCCGGGCCGAGGAGGGCGGCGGCGCCGGTGGCCGCGCCGACGACAAGTGCCCCGACGGCGGTGCGCCGCGGCGCGGTCCGCCGATGACGGGCGACGTGTTCAGTTGCCATGTGGGTTTCCTCCACGCCGACGAGGTGAGCTGTCGGGTTCGGGCCGAGGAGCCCGGCCGCCGGAGGCGGCTTCACCCCGAGGTGTCCGTGCACCGAGGAACATGTGGGTCCCCCGCTCCCGCCCGAGGTCCAGGTACCACCGGGCCGGTGGCGGAATTAGGCGTTACCGGCCCGTGGTGTCCGCGATCGCGAACGGAGTCGACGTTAGGAATGGTTTGTGACGAACGCCCACTTCTTGTGAAGTTCTTCACCCGGCTGAGGGACGACCTCGTCTTCCGGCCCACGCCGCCGCCGAATCTGCCGTAGCGACGGCCATGGGCGCGTTTTCCCAGGTCACAGCGGTGTTCGCGGGCACCGGCCGAAGAGGACGACCGACCGGAGCCGGGTCCACCGTGGCGAGTGGCCGCGGCGCGCGTCGCGGGCCCCCGGGGCGGTGGGTTCCCGGCCCGCCGGGCAACGCGGGAGGCTACCGTGGGCAGGTTCGCGCAAGATCGGCACGAGGCGGCGAGGCATGAGCGACCACGGACACGAGCTGGCCTTCGGCGGCTTCCTCACCCCGAGCGCCGGGCGCCCCGAGCAGGTGGTGGCGCGAGCCAAGCTCTGCGAGCAGGTCGGCCTGGACCTGGTGACCTTCCAGGACCACCCCTACCAGCCCGGCTTCCTGGACACCTGGACGCTGATGTCCTTCGTGGCCGCGGCCACCAGTCGCATCACCCTCGCGGGCAACGTGCTCAACCTGCCGCTGCGCCAACCGGTGGTGCTGGCCCGCAGCGTGGCCAGCCTGGACCTGCTCACCGGCGGCCGGGTCGAGCTGGGGCTCGGCGCCGGCGCCTTCTGGGAGGCCATCGAGGCGGTCGGCGGCCGGCGGCTCTCCCCGGGCGCGGCCGTGGACGCCCTCGACGAGGCGATCCGGGTGATCCGCGAGGTCTGGGACACCGAACGGCGCGGCATGGTCCGGGTCGACGGCGAGCACTACCGGGTGGTCGGGGCGAAGCGCGGGCCGGCCCCGGCCCACCCGGTGCGGGTCTGGGTCGGCGCGTACAAGCCGCGGATGCTGCGGCTGGTCGGCCGCCTGGCGGACGGCTGGCTGCCGTCCCTCGCGTACCTGCCCAAGGGGCCGGCCGAGCTGCCGGCGCTGAACGCGCTGATCGACGAGGCCGCCACGGGGGCCGGGCGGGAGCCGGGCGCGGTGCGCCGGCTGCTCAACGTCACCGGCACCTTCGCCCGGTCCTCCGGCGGCTTCCTGGACGGCCCGCCGGAGCAGTGGGTGGAGGAGCTGGCCGGGCTCGCCCTGGACCACGGCGTCGCCACGTTCATCCTCGGCAGCGACGAGCCGCGCGCCGTCCAGCTCTTCGCCCAGGAGGTGGCGCCCGCGGTCCGCGAGCTGGTCGCCGCCGAACGCACCACACCGGGCAGCCGCGCCCACGCCGTCGAGGAGCAGCGGGCCGCCGTCGCGGCCGGCGGGTCGACCGCGCTCGCGGTCACCCCCACCCCCGACCCGGGGGTACGCCTCAGCGCGCGCCGGCCGTGGGACGAGTCCACCCGGCCGGCCGCGCCGCCCGCACCGGCCGGGCACGTCTACTCGCCGCACGGACAGGCCGCCGGGCAGCACCTGGTGGACGTGCACGACCACCTGCGCCAGGAGCTCGCCCAGGTGCGTGACCTGCTGGAACAGGTCAAGCGCGGCGCGGTCGCCCCGGGCGCCGCCCGGGCCGTGCTCAACGAGATGACCATGCGGCAGAACAACTGGACGCTGGGCGCCTACTGCGCGGCGTACTGCACCGTGGTGACCCAGCACCACGGCCTGGAGGACAACTCGATCTTCCCGCACCTGCGCCGGGCGGACGCGGGGCTGGCGGCGGTGCTGGACCGCCTCGAGGAGGAGCACGAGGTGATCCACGGGGTGGTGGAGAGCGTGGACCGGGCGCTCGTGGACCTGATCCGCGAGCCGGGCGACTTCACCGAGCTCCAGGCGGCCGTGGACCTGCTCACCGACACCCTGCTGTCGCACCTGTCGTACGAGGAGCGGGAGATCGTCGAGCCCCTCGCCCGGCACGGCTTCTACGCCGGCCAGCTCTGAGGGCGGTTTATTCCCGGGTCCGGCGTGAGATAGCTGGCTTTGGTTTCCCTAAGTCAGCCGGGGTAGCGTCGGCCCCATGACGGACTTCCTCGCGCGGCGCGACTCCTGGTCCACCGCCAACTGCTCGATCGCCGGTGCGCTCGACGTGGTCGGCAACCGCACCACGCTGCTCCTGCTGCGCGAGGCGTCGTTCGGCACCCGGCGCTTCGACGAGTTCGCCCGCCGGGTCGGTGTCAGCGAGCCGGTGGCCGCTGCCCGGCTGAAGCAGCTCGTCGCCGACGGGCTGCTCGACCGGCGGCCCTACCGGGAGCCCGGCCAGCGCACCCGCGACGAGTACGTGCTCACCGACAAGGGGCGCGACCTGCTGCCCGTGCTCGCCGCCCTGCGCGAGTGGGGCGACACGTACGCCGTCGACGAGCCCGCGGTCCGGCTGGCCCACCACGACTGCGGCGCCGCGGTGCACGTGGCGCTGCGCTGCGCGGCCGGGCACGACGTGCCGGCCGACGAGGTGGACCTGCTGCCCGGTCCCGGCCTGCTGCCGTCCTGACCAGCCACCCCTCACCACCCACAGGAGCACCCATGAAGATCGCTGGAAGCACCGCCCTGGTCACCGGGGCCAACCGGGGCTTCGGCAGGCACTTGGCCGCCGAGCTGCTGGCCCGCGGCGCCACCGTCTACGCCGGCGCCCGCAACCCGGAGACCGTCGACCTGCCGGGCGCCACCCCGGTGCGGCTCGACATCACCGACCCGGCCTCGGTGGCCGCCGCCGCCGAGCTGGCCGGCGACGTCACCCTGCTGGTCAACAACGCCGGGGTGAGCACCGGGGCCGACCTGCTCGACGGCGACCTGGCGGAGATCCGCCTGGAGCTGGAGACCCACTACCTCGGCACGCTGTCCGTGGTGCGGGCCTTCGCGCCGAGAATCGCGGCCAACGGCGGCGGGACCGTCCTGAACATCCTCTCCGCCCTGTCCTGGATCACGTTCCCGGGCGTGGGCGCCTACGGCGCGGCCAAGGCCGCCGAGTGGTCGATGACCAACGCGCTGCGCGCGCAGCTCGCCGACCGGAGCGTGCGCGTGGCCGGCCTGCACGTCGGCTACATGGACACCGACATGACCGCGCGGGTGACCGCGCCGAAGTCGGACCCGGCTGAGATCGCCCGGCTGGCCGTCGACGGGATCGAGGCCGACCAGTACGAGATCATCGCCGACGAGACCTCCCGCCAGGTCCTCGCCGGCCTCTCCGGCGGCGTCGCCGCCCTCTACCCCGCCCTGCCGTGAAGGAAGGGCCCCTTGTTAACGCCTGGCGTTAACAAGGGGCCCTTCCTTACACACAGCGGCCTACAGGTTGCGGGCGAGGCGGTCGGCGAGGATGCGGGTGAACCGGGCCGGGTCGGCCAGTTCCCCGCCCTCGGCGAGCAGCGCCATGCCGTACAGCAGCTCGGCGGTCTCGGTCAGCGCCGTGCTGTCGCCGCCCTGCTCGTGCGCCTTGCGCAGCCCGGTGACGAGGGCGTGGGTCGGGTTGAGCTCCAGGATGCGCTTGACCCGGGGCACCTCCTGGCCCATGGCCCGGTACATCTTCTCCAGCGTGGGCGTCATGTCGTGCGCGTCGCCGACCACGCAGGCCGGGGAGGTGGTGAGCCGGGTGGAGAGCCGGACCTCCTTCACGCTGTCGGCGAGCGCGCCGCTCATCCAGGTGAGCAGGTCGGCGTACTCCTGCCGTTCGGCCTCGGCCTGCTCCCTCTCCTCGTCGGTCTCCAGGTCCACCTGGCCCTTGGCGACCGAGCGCAGCGTCTTCCCGTCGTACGCGCCGACCCGCTCGACCCACACCTCGTCGACCGGGTCGGTCAGCATCAGCACCTCGTAGCCCCTGGCGCGGAACGCCTCCAGGTGCGGGGAGTTCTCGATGGTGGCCCGGTTCTCGCCGGTGGCGTAGTAGATCTCGGTCTGGCCGTCCTTCATCCGCTCGACGTAGTCGCGCAGCGTGGTCAGCTCGGCCGGGTCGTGGGTGCTGGCGGCGCGCACCAGGTCCAGCAGGGCCTCGGTGTTGTCCGGGTCCTCCAGCAGGCCCTCCTTGACCACCGCGCCGAACTCGCCCCAGAAGGTGCGGTACGCCTCGGCGGAGAGGCCCTTGAGCGTGGCGAGGACCTTCTTGACCAGGCGGCGGCGCACGGCGCGGATCTGCCGGTCCTGCTGGAGGATCTCCCGGGAGATGTTCAGCGACAGGTCGTGCGCGTCCACCACGCCCTTGACGAAGCGCAGGTAGTTGGGCATCAGCGCGTCGCAGTCGTCCATGATGAACACGCGCTTGACGTAGAGCTGCACGCCCCGGCGGCCCTGCGGCGAGAACAGGTCGAGCGGGGCGTGCGACGGCAGGAAGAGCAGCGCCTCGTACTCGAAGGTGCCCTCACCGCGCATGTGGATGGTTTCCAGCGGGTCCGCCCAGTCGTGCGCGACGTGCCGGTAGAACTCCTTGTACTCGGCCTCGTCGACCTCGTCCTTCGCGCGCGCCCAGAGCGCCTTCATCGAGTTGAGCGTCTGCTCCTCGCGGGTGGTGGCGCCGTCCTCACCCGGCTTCTCCACGGTCATCCGGATCGGCCAGGCGATGAAGTCCGAGTAGCGCTTGACGATCTCCCGGATGGTCCACTCGGCTGTGTAGTCGTGCAGGTTGTCCTCGGCGTCGACCGGCTTGAGGTGCAGGGTCACCGAGGTGCCCTGTGGGGCGTCCTCGACGGTCTCGACCGAGTAGGTGCCCTCGCCCGTGGACTCCCAGCGGGTGCCGCCGGCCTGCCCGGCGCGGCGGGTCAGCAGGGTCACCCGGTCGGCGACCATGAAGGTGGCGTAGAAGCCGACGCCGAACTGCCCGATCAGCTCCTGGGAGGCCGCCGCGTCCTTCGACTCGCGCAGCGTGCGCAGCAGCTCGGCGGTGCCGGACTTGGCGATGGTGCCGATGAGCCCGACCACCTCGTCGCGGGACATGCCGATCCCGTTGTCCCGCACGGTCAGCGTGCGGGCCTCCCGGTCGACCTCGATCTCGATGTGCAGGTCGGTGGTGTCGACCTGGAGGTCCTTGTCGACCAGCGACTCCAGGCGCACCTTGTCCAGCGCGTCGGAGGCGTTCGAGATCAGTTCGCGCAGGAAGACGTCCTTGTTGGAGTAGATCGAGTGCACCATCAGCTGGAGCAGCTGACGGGCCTCGGCCTGGAACTCCAACGTCTCGACCCGATCGCTCACACCGACTCCCTTCCAGTTCGCGGGCTTCCGGCGGAAAGGATACGAGGCGTGCGCGGGCGGCCACCGGAGGGTGGCGGATTCGACCTGGTCCAACCAGTTGACGTGTTGATGTGTGCGGGGCCACACTGCTGCCCATGGCCTTCGCTCCCGTCCCCCGCGCCTCGGTCTCCGACCACGTCTTCGGTCAGCTCCGCGACGCGATCGTCGGCGGCCGCTACCGGCCGGAGGAGACGCTGCCCGGCGAGCGGGAGCTGGCCGCCGCGTTCGCCGTGAACCGGCACGCCGTCCGCGAGGCGCTGCGCCGGCTCCAGCAGCTCGGCCTGGTCCGAGTGAGCCAGGGCGGCGCCACCCGGGTGCTCGACTGGCGGGTGCACGCGGGCCTGGACCTGGCGCTGTCGCTGGCCCGCTCGGGTGACGTGCTCCCGGTCGAGAACCTGGTCCGCGACATGCTGGAGATGCGAGCGTGCGTCGGGATCGACGCCGCCCGGCTCTGTGCCGAGCGCGGCGACCCGGAGGTCACCGACGCGCTGGTCCGGGCCGCCGAGGAGTACGGCTCGCTCGCCCCCGACCTGGACCGGATGAACGAGGCCAACATCGCGATCTGGTGGCTGATCGTCCGGGGCAGCGGCAACACCGCCTACCTGCTGGCGTTCAACAGCCTGGTGGCCGGCACCTTCGCCGTGGGCGACGTCCCCCCGGACGCCCGGGCCGCCGAGCTGCTCGACGTCGCCGGCCACCGCCGGCTCGCCGCGGCGATCGCGGCCGGCCAGGGCACGGCAGCCGCCCGGCACGCCCGGGCCCTGCTGACC
>NZ_WBKT01000113.1 GCF_008868175.1 Micromonospora sp. AMSO31t | reverse complement strand
GGGCGGGACGTGCCCGCCGAGCGGCGCTCCATGGTGGACAGTGCGGGCGGCGGTGCGCGATCGTGCCCGAATCCGAGCCATTGAGGAGTTCCCATCGCCGAGCCCGGACAGCGTATCCGACGACGCGCTGCGACGTGTCGGGTGCGGGGCGTGGCATCGGGCCCGATCCGCCACGCATGATCACCCGTTGTGGACCGCGCGCTTTCCGGCACTCTGCCCGGTCGCTACGCTCCCCGACGGGGACCGACAGGGGAGGGGCCATGCCCGGGACACGACGCGCACGCCCGTCACCCGGCGCCGCCATCACCTCGTCGCCCTGGATCGTCGTCTCGATCGGCGTGATCGTCATGGTGGTGCTGCTGGTCGTGGCGCTGGGCTCGGTGCGCGGGCGGCGGACGTTCGCCGAGGCCCCGCCGCCGGACCCGACGATGTCGCTGCCCCAGGTGGCGGTCAGCACGCCCGCCGGGCCGGCTGGGACCACCCGGCCGCCCGCGTCCGCCGCCGGGCCGGGGGTGCCCGGGCTGTCTCCCCGGTCCACCGTGCTTCCCGCCCGGCCGACGCCGCGCCCGTCGCCCAGCGCGGGCGGCGCCAGCAGCCGGCCGCCGCCCGCCCCGGCCCCGGCCCCGGTCACCGGCCGGTACGGCGTGGTGAGCAGCTTCGACGGCGGCTTCGTCGGCGAGGTGCGCCTGGTCAACACCGCCGGCACGGCGCGGGGCTGGACGGTGCGGCTGGCCTTCCCCCGGGGCCGTCTCGTGGCCGCCTGGGTGAGCGGTGCCGAACAGGGCAGCGGCCGGTTCACCGACGGTGTCCTCACCTACCGCAGCGGTGTCGACCTGGCGCCCGGGGCGTCGGTGGCGCTGCAGTTCCACTTCGAACGGACGGGGACGACCCGGCCGTCGAGCTGCGCGGTCGACGGCGCCACCTGCTCCGGCCTCTGATCCACCGCCTCGGGTGGCACGCCCGGCGCGGCGCGCTGCCGTGTTTCGCAAGATGGCTGCTTTATTGCGACTTGGTTTGCAAGGTATTGCAGAATGTTTCGGCGAGGGCTAGCGTGCGGGCGAATCAGCGACCAGAGAAAGGCCGTCGATGAAACCCCCGCCGATATCTCGCAAGGCACTGGCCGCCCTGGCCACCTCCCTCGTGCTCACCCTCGTCGGCGTGCCGGTGGCCCTCCACCAGGTGGGTGCCGACGGCAGCGAGCAGCGCGCCACCCCCGACGTGCTGGCCGCCGCGGGCGCCGCGCAGTGGAGCCGGGAGCCGTCCGCCGAGGCGCTGCTCAAGGCCGGCAGCAGCGCCGCCAGAGCCGAGCAGTTCTACTTCGTCCTGCCGGACCGCTTCGCCAACGGCGACCAGCGCAACGACACCGGCGGGCTGACCGGTGACCGGCTCCGCACCGGCCTGGACCCGGCGGACAAGGGCTTCTACCACGGCGGTGACCTCAAGGGGGTCATCGACCGGATGGACTACATCCAGGGCCTCGGCACCACCGCCATCTGGCTCGCCCCGATCTTCAAGAACCGACCCGTGCAGGGCACCGGCGCGGACGCCTCCGCCGGCTACCACGGCTACTGGATCACCGACTTCACCCAGGTCGACCCGCACTTCGGCACCAACGCCGAACTGAAGAAGCTCGTCGACCGCGCCCACCAGCGGGGCATCAAGGTCTACCTGGACATCATCGCCAACCACACCGCGGACGTCATCCGGTACGCCGAGGACCGGTACGGCTACGTCGACAAGAAGACGTCCCCCTACACCGACGCGCAGGGCCGGGCCTTCGAGGACCGCAACTACGCCGACGGCACCCGGGCGTTCCCGCGCGTCGACAGCACGTCGTTCCCGTACACCCCGACCTTCGCCACCGCCGCGGACGCCACGGTCAAGGTGCCGGCCTGGCTGAACGACCCGACCATGTACCACAACCGGGGCGACTCCACCTTCGCCGGCGAGAACAGCGAGTACGGCGACTTCTTCGGCCTCGACGACCTCTGGACCGAGCGCCCCGAGGTGGTCCGGGGCATGACCGACATCTACGCGCAGTGGATCGGCAAGGCGGGTGTCGACGGCTTCCGCCTCGACACGGTCAAGCACGCCAACCTCGACTTCTGGCCGCAGTTCACCCGCGGCATCGACGCCGCCGCCGCCAAGGCCGGCAAGCCGGACTTCTTCATGTTCGGCGAGGTCTACAGCGCCGACCAGGAGGTCGAGTCGACCTACGTGCGGCAGGGCGGCCTGCCCGCCACCCTCGACTTCTCCTTCCAGGAGGCCGCGCGGGGCTACGCCGCCGCGGACGGCTCGGCCCGGGCGCTGGCGGACGTGTACGCCAAGGACGACCTCTACGCCGCGCGCGACACCGACGCCAACCGGCTGACCACCTTCCTCGGCAACCACGACATGGGCCGGATCGGCTCGTTCGTCGCCGCCGCCGGCGGTGACGACGCCAGCCAGCTCCGCCGCGACCAGCTCGCCCACCAGCTGATGTTCCTCACCCGCGGCCAGCCCGTGGTCTACTCCGGTGACGAGCAGGGCTTCACCGGCCCCGGCGGGGACAAGGACGCCCGGCAGGACATGTTCGCCAGCCGCACGGCCGACTACCTCGACGACGACCTGATCGGCACCACCCGCACCCACGCGAGCGACCAGTACGACACCACCCACCCGCTCTACCGGACCATCGCCGAGCTGGGCAAGCTGCGGCAGGCCCACCCCGCGCTGCGCGACGGCATCCAGGTCACCCGGTACGCGGCGGACGGCCCGGGCGTCTTCGCCTTCTCCCGCGTTCTCCCGAAGGACCGCACCGAGTACGTCGTCGCGGTGAACAACGCCGCGACCGCGCAGACTGTCACCGTGGACACCTGGTCGGCCGGCGCCACCTTCACCGGCGTCTACGGCGGCACGGCCACGGCGGCCGCCGGCGCCGACGGCAAGCTGGGCGTGACCGTGCCGGCGATGTCGGCCGTGGTGCTCAGGGCCGACCGGGCGATCCCGCCGGCCGGTACCGCCCCGACGATCACCCTCACCGAGCCGGGCGACGCCCCGGTCGCCACCAGGACGGCCGTGACCGCGCAGGTCACCGGCGACCCCCTGGCCACCGTCACCTTCGCGGCCCGGGTGCCGGGCGGCAGGTGGACCCTGCTGGGGAGTGCGCACAAGGCGCCGTACACCGTCCACCACGACCTGACCGGCCTGGCCGGCGGGACGACTGTCGAATACAAGGCCGTGGTCCGCGACGGCAAGGGCCGGGTGGCCGCCGCGCGTACCACCGGCGTCGTCGGCACCCCGGCGCAGAGCGCGTCCCGGGACTGGGCGGTCGTGCACTACCAGCGTCCGGCCGGAGGGTACGCCGACTGGGGTCTCTACGCCTGGGGCGACATCGACCCGGCGTACCAGACCGAGTGGCCAACGGGGCAGCCGTTCGCGGGTGAGGACTCCTTCGGCCGGTTCGCCTGGGTCAAGCTGAAGCCGGGCGCCACGTCCGTCGGGTTCCTCGTGGTCGACAAGGACGGCAACAAGGACGTCGCCAACGACCGCACCATCGACGTGACGCAGACCGGCGAGGTCTGGGTCAAGCAGGGCGACCCGGCCCTCTACCCGACCCGGCAGGCCGCCACCGGCGAGCCCGACCCGCCGGTCGACCAGAACACCGCGGTCATCCACTGGCGCAAGGCCGACGGCAACTACGACGGTTGGGGCCTGCACCTCTGGGACGGCGCCGCCAACCCGACCGACTGGGGCAACCCCCTGAAGCCGGAGAAGATCGACGCGTACGGCGCTGTCTTCCGGGTGCCGCTCGCGGCGGGCGCGACCGGGCTGAACTACATCCTGCACAAGGGCGACGAGAAGGACCAGCCGGACGACCAGCGGCTCGACCTCACCACCGTCGGCCACGAGATCTGGCTGCTGGCCGGGGTCAAGGGCCGGCTGCTGCCGCCCACCTCGTCCGGCGTCGCGAAGGACCTCGACATCACCAAGCAGAAGGCGCAGTGGATCGACCGGTCCACCGTGGCCTGGCAGACCGGGCCGACCGACGGCAAGCGGTACGCCCTCGTGGCCGCCCCGGCCGGCGGGCTCGCGATCGCCGACGGCGAGCTGACCGGGACGTACACCACCCTGCCGCTGCGGGCGGCGCGCAACGGGCTGACCGAGGCGCAACGGCAGGCGTACCCGCAGCTCTGGGCCCATCGCGCGTTCACGCTGGACCGCGCCGACCTGGCCAAGGTGCCCGCGGCGCTGCGCGGCCAGCTCGTGGTGACCGAGCGGGACGCCGAGGGCCACCTGCTCGGCGCCACCGGGGTGCAGATCCCCGGCGTGCTCGACGACGTCTACCGGGCCGCGACCGGCGCGAGGCTCGGCCCGACGTTCGCCGGCACGGTGCCCACCCTGGCCGTCTGGGCGCCCACCGCCCGGAAGGTCGCGCTCCAGCTCTTCGACTCGCCGACGGCCCAGCCGGCCACCGTATCGATGAGACGCGACGACACCACCGGCGTCTGGTCGGTGCGCGGCACGAAGGGCTGGACCGGGAAGTACTACCGCTACCAGGTCGAGGCGTGGCAGCCCGCCGCGCAGAAGGTGGTCACCGCCGCGGTGACCGACCCCTACTCGGTGGCGCTCACGCCGGACTCGACGCACAGCCAGATCGTCGACCTGGCCGACCCGGCGCTGGCCCCGGCCGGCTGGGCGAACCTGCGCAAGCCGACGGCCGTACCGTCGGCGAAGGCGCAGATCCAGGAGCTGTCGGTCCGCGACTTCTCCATCGCCGACACCACCGTGCCGGCCGAGCAGCGGGGCACCTACCGCGCCTTCACCGACCCGAAGACGGCCGGGATGAAGCACCTCCGGGCGCTCGGCGACGCCGGCGTCAACTACCTGCACCTGCTGCCCGCGTTCGACTTCGCCACCATCCCCGAGAAGCGGGCCGACCAGGCCCAGCCCGCCTGCGACCTGGCCGCGCTGCCACCGGACTCCGACGAGCAGCAGAAGTGCGTCGCGGCGGTGGCCGACAAGGACGGCTACAACTGGGGGTACGACCCGCTGCACTACACCGTGCCCGAGGGCGGCTACGCCGTCGACCCGGCCGGTGCGAAGCGGACCACCGAGTTCCGGCAGATGGTCGCCGGGATCAACCAGGCCGGCCTGCGCGTGGTGATGGACGTCGTCTACAACCACACCTCGGCCGCCGGCACCGACCCGAAGTCGGTGCTCGACCAGGTGGTCCCCGGCTACTACCAGCGGCTGCTCGACGACGGCACGGTCGCCAACTCGACCTGCTGCGCCAACACCGCCCCCGAGCACGCCATGATGGGCAAGCTCGTGGTGGACTCCCTGGTCACCTGGGCGAAGGCGTACAAGGTGGACGGCTTCCGCTTCGACCTCATGGGCCACCACCCGAAGGCGAACATCCTGGCCGTCCGCGCTGCCCTGGACAAGTTGACCATGGCCCGCGACGGGGTGGACGGGAAGAAGATCCTGCTCTACGGCGAGGGCTGGAACTTCGGCGAGGTCGCCGACGACGCGCGGTTCGTGCAGGCCACCCAGGCCAACATGGCTGGCACCGGCATCGGCACCTTCAACGACCGGCTCCGCGACGCCGTACGCGGCGGCGGCCCCTTCGACGGCAACCCCCGCATCCAGGGCTTCGCGTCCGGGCTCTTCACCGACCCGAACGGGGACGACGTCAACGGCACGGCCGCGGAGCAGAAGGCCCGGCTCCTGCACCAGCAGGACCTCGTCAAGGTGGGGCTGGCCGGCAACCTGCGCGGCTACCGGTTCACCGACTCGTCCGGCCGGCCCGTCACCGGCGCGCAGGTGGACTACAACGGCTCGCCGGCCGGCTACACGGCGGCGCCGGGCGAGGCGGTCACCTACGTCGACGCCCACGACAACGAGATCCTCTACGACGCGCTGGCGTTCAAGCTGCCGCAGGACACCTCGGCGCAGGACCGGGCCCGGATGCAGGTGCTCGCCCTGAGCACCGTGGTGATGGGTCAGGGGACCGGGTTCGTCACGGCCGGCTCCGAGCGGCTGCGCTCCAAGTCGCTGGACCGCAACTCGTTCAACTCCGGTGACTGGTTCAACCAGATCCGGTGGGACTGCGCCCAGGGCAACGGCTTCGGCGCCGGCCTGCCACCCGAGCAGGACAACAAGGACAAGTGGCCGTACGCCAAGCCGCTGCTGGCCGACCCGAAGCTCGTGCCGGACTGCGCGGCGATCAACCTGGCCGACGCCCGGTACGCCGAGCTGCTCACCATCCGGCGTTCCTCGCCGGTCTTCGGGCTGGCCACCGCCGACCAGGTGCAGAAGCGGGTCGCCTTCCCGCTCTCCGGCGACCGGGAGACCCCGGGCGTGATCACCATGACCCTGGACGCCCGCGGGCTCGGTGGGAAGTGGACGTCGGTGACCGTGGTGTTCAACGGCACCCCGGACACGGCGACGCAGACCGTCACCGGCCTGCGCGGGGCGGACGTGACGCTGCACCCGGTGTTGCGGAACTCCGCCGACCCGGTGCTCCGGACGGCGTCCTTCGACCGGGCCGGTGGCACGTTCACCGTGCCGGCGCGCAGCGTGGCGGTCTTCGTCCAGAACTGACACCGACGACGGACCGGCCCCCTGCCACGAAGTGGCAGGGGGCCGGGCCCTGTGCGTCGATCCGTACGCCGACCGCTGCTCAGTTGAAGCAGTCTTCGACGGTGTTGGCGCAGTTGGTGGGGTCGTTGTTGGTGATGGTGGACTTGTCGTCGAGCTTGACCTTGCCTTCGTTGTTGAGGATGCCGCCGGCGACGCGGTGCAGCTTGCCGGTGTCGGTGGCGGTGTTCTTGGTGACGTGGGTCTTGGTCAGGGTGACCTTGCCCTTGTTGTTGAAGATGCCGCCGCCGTTGAGGGCGGTGTTGTTCTTGATTTCGGTGTCGCGCAGGGTGAGGGTGGCGTTGTCGTCCTTGTCCCTGTCGTTGCGCTCGGTGAAGCCGTCTTCGACCTTGACGAGCCATTCGCCGTTGAAGATGCCGCCGCCGAAGCGGTTGGCGGTGTTGTCGACGATGGTGCTGTCGGAGATGGTGGCGGTGGCGTCCGACTCCTTGTTGTCGCGCTGCTTGTTGTCGCGCTCCTCGTTGTCGCCGCCGTTGGAGGACCAGTCCTTCTTCCAGTCCTTGCCGCCGGTGTTGACGATGCCGCCGCCGTTGCCGTCGGCGTGGTTCTTGGCGACGTGGACGTGGTCGAGCTTGAGGGCGGTGTTCTCGGCGTAGATGCCGCCGCCGTTTTCGCAGGCGGTGTCGCTGGTGATGGCGGTGAAGGTGATGGTGACGAAGCCGCCGGAGCTGAACAGGCCGCCGCCGTTCTTGCCGGCGCGGTTGTCGGACAGGGTGCTCTGGACGGTGTCCTTGCCCTTGACGGAGCCGAGGATCTCGACGGTGCCGGCCTCGTCGTCGTGCTTGAAGTCCTTGTCCTTGTCCTTGTTCTTGTCGTAGCTGTTGCTGTCGTAGCTGTTCTGGCCGTAGTTGTTCTGGCCGTAGTTGCCGTTGCCGTTGGCGATGCCGCCGCCGTTGCCGCCGGCGGTGTTGTCGTCGATGTGGGATTCCTCGACCTTGAGCACGCCGCGGTTGAAGATGCCGCCGCCGTCCTGGCGGGCGTGGTTGTTCTCGACCTTGCTGTCTTCGAGGTGCACGCGGCCGAAGTTGGCGATGGCGCCGCCGTTTTCCTCGGCGTTGTTGTCGGTGAGCTTGACCTTGATCAGGTGGGCGCTGCCGCCGCGCTCGACCAGGAGCGCACCGCCGTCGCCCTCACCCTTCTTGTCGTCGCGCTTGTCCCCGTCACGCGAGTCCGAACCCTGCGACCCCGAACCCTGCGACCCCGAGCCCTGCGATCCGGAACCCTGCGAACCCGAACCCTGAGCGACCGGCGCGCCCGGGACGGCCAGCACGGAGGCGCCCATGACGGCCGGCGCCATCGGAGCCCCGTTGCCCGGAGCGCCGTTGCTCGGGCCGCCGTTGCTCGGGGCGCCGCCGCCGCCGTACTTGAAGGCGGTGGCGTTGCCGCCCTTGACGGTGAGGTCCTTCAGGGTCAGGTCGCCGCCGTCGACGACCCGGAAGATCCGGAAGGTGTCCTCGGCGTCGCGCTTGATCGTCGAGCCGTTGCCCTTGATCGTGATGTCCTGCTTGATCTCCGGCAGGGCCGCGCCGAACTTGCGGTCCTTCTCGCCCAGCTCGTAGGTGCAGTCCTCGGCCAGCTTCAGCGTGCCGCCGTGATCCCGGTTGGCCAGATCGAGCGCCTCGACCAGCTCGTCGTCGTCACACGGCACCTCCCGGACCTTCCCGTGGTCCCCGCCGTCGGCGTCCCACTCACCACGGTCGCGACCCTCGTCCGACGGGCCCTTGTCCCCGTCCTTGCCGTCCTCGTGGTCGCCCTTGTCGGCGTCGGAGGCGTGCTGCGGCGCGGCCGCGCGGTTCTCGGCCACGCGGTTCGGGGCGCCGGACTTGTCGTTGTCCCGGGCCGCGAGGCCACCGAGCGCCGCCAGCCCGACGACGCCGGTCAGTCCGGCCACGCCGGTGGCGACCAGGAGGGCCCGCCGCCTGCTCGTCGACGGGGTCATCGGGGCCCCGCCGTCGCTGTTCGTTACGTCGTTGGACATCAGAGCCTTCCGCCCTTTCGGTCTACCTAAAGGGGTCGCACCGCCCCAGGCCGAGCGACCAGCTACAAATCGGTTGCAGCCTCTGATCGCCAACATATGAGAAGGATCCTCGCGACGCGGACGGATCCGAAGAAATCGCGCATTTGGCTCACATCCGGCTGGGCGGCGTCACCCGGGGGCGTAGCGGCACCTGGGGGCGTGAGCAGCGCAAACGACGACGGGCCCGGCACCGGCGTCGTTACCGCGAGAAACCTCGCAGACGCCGGCGGCGGGCCCGCCGGGGGTCGTGCTGGTGGGTCAGCCGGGCAGGCGGGGGCCGGCCTCGCGCTGCTCGGCCAGCCAGGTCTCCACCTCGTCGGAGCGGCGCGGCAGGCCGGCCGAGAGGTTCACCGGGCCGTCGGCGGTGACCAGGATGTCGTCCTCGATCCGCACGCCGATGCCGCGAAGCTCCTCGGGGACCAGCTCGTCCTCGGGCTGGAAGTAGAGGCCCGGCTCGACGGTGAGCACGTAGCCCTCGCTGAGCGGCCCGTCCCGGTAGGTCTCCTTGCGGGCGTTGGCGCAGTCGTGCACGTCGATGCCGAGCATGTGGCTGGTGCCGTGCAGCGTCCAGCGGCGGTAGACCGTCGACGCCGGGTCCATCGCCTCGTCGACGCTCACCGGCAGCAGGCCGAGATCCTTCAGCGCCTCCGCGAGCACCCGCATGGCGGTCAGGTGCACCTCGCGGAACGCCACGCCCGGCTTGATCACGTCGATGCCGGCCTGCTGTGCGGCGTAGACGGCGTCGTAGACCTGGCGCTGCAGCGGGGTGAACCGGCCGTCGACCGGGAGCACCCGGGTGACGTCGGCGGTGTAGAGGTTGCGGTTCTCCACGCCCATGTCCATGAGCAGCAGCTCGCCGGGGCGGGTGGCGCCGTGGTTGTGCACCCAGTGCAGGATCGTGGCGTGCTCGCCGGCGCCGACGATCGAGCCGTAGCCGACGTCGTTGCCGTCGTGCCGGGCGCGCAGCGCGAAGACGCCCTCGAGCAGCCGCTCGGAGACGGCCCGGTCGGCCGGGAGCGCCCGGGCCACGTCCTCGAAGCCGCGGACGGTGGCGTCACACGCCTCCTGGAGCTGGGCGATCTCCCACTCGTCCTTGACCAGCTTCAACTCGGAGATCGCGATGGCCAGCTCGCGGTCGCGGCCCGGCTGGCCCTCGGCCCGCGCCCCGTCGTACGGCCGCACCGCGGCGTCCACCCGGGCGTCGAAGCCGCGCAGCACCCGGGTCCGGCCCGGCGCCAGCTCGGCGAGCGCCGCGTCCAGCTCGGTCAGGTCGGCGGTGGGCAGGCCCAGCTCGGTCGACTTCTCCTTCAGCGTCGGCCGCCGGCCCACCCACAGCTCGCCGTGCCTGCTGCGGAAGAACTCGTCGGTCGCGCGGGACGACCGGGGCCGCATGAACAGGGTGGCCTCGCCGCCCGGCCGGAGCACGAGCACGCTGTCCGGCTCCAGGTCGCCGGTCAGGTAGGCGAAGTCGCTGCCCGGCCGGAACCGGTGGTCGGTGTCGTTGGCGCGTACCTTCTCGGTGCCGGTCGGGATGACCAGCGTCTCCCCCGGGAAGGCCTCGGCCAGCGCGGCCCGCCGCTTGGCGTGGTTGGGCACCTCCGGCCGGGGGCCGACCGGCAGCTCCGTGTCCCGCCAGCCCTGCCGCATGAAGGACAGGAACGCCTCCGGGAAGTCCGGGTCGTGCGATTCGGTGCCGTCCGCCGGCTTGCCCTGCTGCTGTGCCCGCTCCTCGGCCATGTGCCGCCTCCTTGCGCCTCGTCGCTGGTCCAGACGGTACCGCGCGGGCGGGAACGCGGAGTGCCTGCGGTGCCGCGACGGTGGCTTCCGGCGCGTGGAAAGATGGCCACCATGTGCGGACTCCTGGCCTTTTTCAGCGCGCGCGGTGACGCCGCCGCTCACCGCGACCACATCGCCGGAGCACTGGAGTGCCTGCACCACCGCGGCCCGGACGAGACCGGGGTCGAGGTGGTCGGCGACGCCTCCGGCCGGTACGCGGACGGGGTGTTCGCGCACAAGCGGCTGGCGATCATCGACGTGGCGCTCAGCCACGAGCCGCTCCCCTACGCGAACGAGCGCTACCTGCTCACGTTCAACGGCGAGATCTACAACTACATCGAGCTGCGGGACGAGCTGATCCGCGACTACGGCGCGCAGTTCGCCACCAACGGCGACGGCGAGGTGATCGTCGCCGGCTACCACTACTGGGGTGAGCAGGTGCTCACCCGGCTGCGCGGCATGTTCGCCTTCGTGATCTGGGACCGGCAGGAGCGGCGGGCCTTCGGCGCGCGGGACTACTTCGGCATCAAGCCGCTGCACTACCTGGAGACCCAGGACGGGCTCTACCTCGCCTCGGAGAAGAAGGCGCTGCTGCCCTTCGCGCACTCGGCCTACCAGGGCGACGCGGGGATCGACGCGGCCAACCTGAGCCACTACCTGACCCTGCAGTACGTCCCGGAGCCGGGCACGCTGCACCGGGGGATCAGCCGGATCGGGTCGGGGGAGTACCTGACCTGGACGCCCGGGGGCCGGATCGAGGTGCGCCGCTGGTACCGGCCGGTGTTCCGGCCGGCCCCGGTCTCCGACGAGCAGAAGCTCTACCACGAGATCCGGGAGACGCTCCGGGAGAGCGTCCGGATGCACATGCGCTCGGACGTGCCGGTCGGCTCGTTCCTCTCCAGCGGCATCGACTCGACCGCCGTGGTGGCCCTGGCCCGGGAGTTCAACCCGAACATCCTCACCTTCACCGTCGGCTACGACGTGCCGGGCTACTCCGAGATCGACGTGGCCCAGGAATCGGCCCGGCACCTCGACGTGACCACGATCCCGACCAAGATCGGGCCGCAGGACATGATCGACGCACTGCCGAAGATCGTCTGGCACCTGGACGACCCGGTGGCCGACCCGGCCCTGGTGCCGCTCTACTTCGTCGCGAAGAAGGCCGCCGAGCACGTCACGGTGGTGCTCTCCGGCGAGGGCGCCGACGAGTTCTTCGGCGGTTACACGATCTACCGGGAGCCGCTGTCGCTCAACGCGGTGAACAGCCTGCCGGGCGGGATGCAGAAGGGCCTGCGGGCGGTCTCCAAGGCCATCCCGCAGGGTGTGAAGGGCAAGAGCTTCCTGGAGCGGGGCACCACCCCCATCGAGGAGCGCTACTACGGCAACGCGCGGATGTTCACCGAGGAGGAGAAGCAGCACCTGCTGCGCCGCTACGACCCCTCGGTCCGCTACACCGACGTCACGGCGCCCATCTACGCCGAGGCCACCGAGCTGGACGACGTCACCAAGATGCAGTACGTCGACCTCTACACCTGGCTGCGCGGCGACATCCTGGTCAAGGCCGACCGGATCTCGATGGCGCACTCGCTGGAGGTCCGGGTGCCGTTCCTCGACCGCGAGGTGTTCAACGTGGCCGCGGGCATCCCGGTCGACCTGAAGCTGCCGCCCCGCTCCGAGGCCACCAAGTACGCGATGCGCCAGGCGTTGCAGGGCGTGGTGCCGCCGGCCATCGTCAACCGCAAGAAGCTGGGCTTCCCGACCCCGACCCGGGTGTGGTTGCGCGGCGAGATGTACGAGTGGGCCCGGCACGTGCTGGCCACCTCGGGCGCGGGCGACCTCATCGACCTGTCGTACGCCATGCGGCTGCTGGAGGAGCACAAGCGGGAGGAAGCGGACCACTCCCGCAAGGTGTGGACCGTGCTGATCTTCTGCATCTGGCACGCCATCTTCGTGGCGAAGACCCTCGACCCGGGCATCCAGCGCAACCAGTCCGCCCTGCTCACCAAGCCGGTGGTCGGCAGCATGGTCCGCTGACGCGGGTGTGACGGCGGGGCCCCCGGGGACGTGTCCCCGGGGGCCCTTCTCACGTCCGGGTCACCGGCCGGTGCAGGTGACCGTGGGCAGGGTGTTCGTGCCGGAGAAGTTCGCGGTGAAGCCGAACGTGGTGGTGCCCTCCGGTGGGACGCTCCCGTTGTAGGCGGCGTTGGTGACCGTCACGGCGGCCCCGCTGGTGCTCACCGTGCCGTTCCAGAGCTGGGTGATGCTCTGCCCGCTGGGCCAGGTCCAGTTCGCCGTCCAGCCGGCGTAGGTCCGGGTGCTGTGGTTCATGATCATGACCTCGCCCTGGAAGCCGCCCTGCCAGGCGCTGACCACCTTGTACACCGCCATGCAGGCACCGCCCGGCATGGTCGGCGTCGAGGTCGGGGTCGGGCTCGGCGAGGACGGGGGAGTGGGCGTGGGGCTGGTCGGGCCCGGACCGGGCGTGGTGGGGTTCGGCCCCGGCGTGCCGCCGGAGCCGATCCCGGTCACCTCTCCGTTCCCGCCGTCGAAGGTCACGTCCGAGCAGCCGAAGAAGTTCTCCTGGCTGTCCGAGCGGACCCAGCGGGAGTAGATGATGTGCCGGCCGCTCTTGTTCGACGGCAGCGAACCGGTGAAGTAGTAGTGCCCGTCGTTGGTGCCCACCGCGCCGCGCTGCGGCGGGTTGGTCACCTGGAGGAACGGCTGCTCCTCCAGGTCGCTCCAGGCCAGCGGCCGGGTCGGGCTCCAGCTGTCCTTGGTCACGTAGAAGTAGAAGGTGCCCGGGTGGTGGGCCCAGTTGCTGTAGCGGAACTCCATCGACCGCCCGGCCGTCAGGTGGGTGATCGGCCAGTCGGTGCGGGCCAGGTCGTAGCCGGCGAAGTTCGCGTTGCCGCCGCTGCACAGCTTGCCGTCGGGGATGAACCCGACGGTCCGGCCGCCCGCGTCGGAGCGCAGCACGCTGAACCAGTTGTAGAGCGAGTTGGCGCCGCTCTGGGCCACGGCCGCCGAGCAGGCGGGGTTGCTCGGCCTGATCTCCCCGGTCGGGGTGAGGCCGTCCTTCCAGCACAGGTAGGTCCGGGCGCCCGGGGTCATCGCCGCGCCGTGCGCGGCGGCCGGGTCGGGGCCGGTGACCAGGGCGAGCGCGCCCAGGGCCAGGGTGGCGGCCGCGGTGAGCAGCGCGGCCGTACGGGATCGGTGCACGGGATCTCCTGACTCGCGGGGCGCGACCCGCACGGCCGGCCCCGCTGCGACGAGCGGATGCGACGATCGCGGTGCCACGCCCGGCGGCCGGAGTGCGGCCGGGGCCGTCGGGGGGACGCGCACCGCCTCGGTCCGTCAGTGCCCTCGCGTCGGCTCGACCCGGCGGCCGGCGGCGCGGCAGCCCCCGCGCCCTCCCGGCACGCGCAATCCCATCACGTCCGGTCATCCGGCGCAATAGCCGCCCGTCGATGCGGGCGTCTCGTCGCGCCGGGCCCCGCCATGCGCCAGGATCGGAGGTACGACGGACGGAGGGAGCCAGGATGGGGTACGCGGTGGTGCTCGGCGAGGCGCTGGTCGACCTGCTCGACGCCGAGCGCGACGGGGAGCCCGTCTTCCGGCAGGCGATCGGCGGGGGGCCGTTGAACGTGGCCGTGGCGGTGGCCCGGCTCGGCGGTGACGTCCAGTTCGTCGGGTCGCTCGGCGACGACGCGCTCGCCACCCGGATCCGTGCCTTCCTGGGCGCCGCGGGCGTGGGCGTGGACGGGGCGGTCACCGTGCCGGCGCCCACGGCGCTCGCGGTGGCGACGTTCGCCGGCCCGGAGCCGGACTTCCGCTTCTACGGTGAGCCCCGGTCATACGCGCTGCTCACCGCCGACGACCTGGACGTCGCCCTGGTCGAGGGCGCGCAGGTGCTCTACTGCGGCTCGATCGTGCTGCTCGACCCGCCGGTGCTGGCCGCCGCCCGCCGGGCCTGGGCGATGGCCGGGGCGCTGCGGGTGTTCGACCCGAACGTGCGCCCGAGCCTGCTCACCGGCCCGGGCGCGCTGGACGACCTGCGCGCGGTGGTCGCCGAGTTCGCGGCGAGCGCTCACCTGGTCAAGCTGAGCGCCGCCGACGCGCGCCACCTCTACCCGCGGGAGCCGGTCGAGGGCGTCGCCGCGTACCTGCGGGAACTGGGCGCGGGGACCGTGGTGGTCACGCTCGGCGCGGACGGCGCGCTGGTCGCCGCCGCCGACGACGTCGTACGCGTTCCCGCGCCGAAGGTCGACGCCGTGGACGCCACCGGCGCGGGCGACTCGGTGATGGGCGCGCTCGTCGCCGACCTGCTGCACGCCGGCGAGCCGGCGGACCCGGCCGGCTGGCGCGACCGGGTGGCCTTCGCCCTGCGGGTGGCCGGCCTGGTCTGCGAGTCGCCCGGCGGGGCCACCGCCATGCCCACCCGGGACGCGGTGGCCGACCGGTTCCGCTGACCGGCCATACCGCGGGTCAGCGCGGGCGGGCCAGGGTGAGCACGGCGGTGAGGGAGAGCGCGGCGGCGACGGCCAGCACGATGGCCATCGGCGCGGCGCTGCCCTCGCCGCCCAGACCGACCAGGGGCGCGGCGAGCGCGCCGACCACCGACTGGACACCGCCCATCAGCGCTGCGGCGGTGCCGGCGTGCCGGGCGTGCGCGTCCAGCGCCAGGGCCGTGCTGTTCGGCATCACCATGCCCAGCGAGCCCACGAACGCGAACAGCGCCACCGCGACCACGGCGAGGCTGCCGGCGAGCGCGCCGGTGAGCACGCCGGCCGCCGCCACCACGCCGACCACGAGCGTGGCGACCAGCAGCCGGCGCGGGCTGAACCGGTCGAGCAGCCGCGCGTTCGCCTGCCCCATGGCCACCAGGGCGAGCGCGTTGAGCCCGAAGATCAGGCTGAACGCCGCCGCGGAGACGCCGAAGACGTCCTGGAACACGAACGACGACCCGGAGATGTACGCGAACAGCCCGGCGAAGGCGAAGCCCTGGGTCAGCGCGTACCCGAGGTAGACCCGGTCGGCGATCAGCGACCGCATGGTCCGGGCGGTGGCGGCCAGGCCGCCGGTGCTGCGGCGCTCGGCCGGCAGCGTCTCCGGCAGGCGCAGGGCGACCGCGACGGAGAGCAGCACCCCGATGGCGGCCAGGGTGAGGAAGACGGCCCGCCAGTCGCCGAACCGCAGCACCAGGCTGCCGACGCTCGGCGCGGCCACCGGCGCGACGCCGAAGACCAGGGTGAGGCGGGAGAAGTACTTCGCGGCCTCGCGGCCGGCGTAGAGGTCGCGGACCACGGCCCGGGCGACCACCACCCCCATGCCGCCGGCCAGGCCCTGGACGAACCGCGCGGCGGCCAGCAGCGGCGCGTTCGGCGCCACGGCGCAGACCAGCGCGAGCAGGGTGTACGCGACGACGCCGATCAGCACCGGCCGACGTCGCCCCCACCGGTCGCTGAGCGGGCCGGTGACGAACTGGCCGACCGCGAGGCCGATCAGGCAGGTGGTCAGCGAGAGCTGGATGCCGGCCTGGTCGGCGCCGAGGTCGCGGGTCATCGCCGGGAACGCCGGGAGGTACATGTCCAGCGAGAGCGGGCCGATGGCGGTGAGCGTGCCGAGCAGCACCAGCAGGGTGGCGCCGCCGCGTGCGGCCCGGGGGTCGATGGTCGGGCGCGCGGCGGTCCGCACGGTCTGGCTCACGGAGGTTCCCCCTGAAGTCGACGATTCCGGGTAACCTTAGCTCTGTAGTCAGAACTATTGCGATGTGAAGAAGGTGACTCCGTGCCGAGCGACGAGGCCATCGCGCGCTTCGGGGCCGTGCTGGGGGAACTGCACCGGCTGCTCCGCCGCAAGGTCGTCGGCCGGGCCAACCGCGACGCCCTGCCCGAGGCGCAGGTGGAGGTGCTGCACCTGGTCCGGGCCGAGCCGGGGATCAGCGGCAAGGAGGTCGCGCGGCGGCTCGGCACCGCGCCGAACACGGTCAGCACCCTGGTCCGCGACCTCACCGACGCCGGGCTGCTGGCGCGCGACCGCGACCCGGAGGACCGCCGGGTGGTGCGGCTCGCCCTCACCGAGGCCGCCCGCGTCCGGATGGACGACTACGCGGCCCACCGCAGGGCCCTGCTCACCGAGGCCCTGGCCACCCTCGACCCGCCGGCCCGCGACGCGATCCTCGCCGCCGCCCCGCACCTCGACGCCCTGCTCGGCGCCCTGCGCGCCCGCCCCTGACCCGGCGCGGGCGGTCAGGCGGCGCCGTCGAGCTCGGCGTAGCCGCGGCGGGCCGCGACGAGACCCGGGCGGGCGCCGAACGGCGACTCGGCGGCCACCCGCTCGGGCGGGGCGCTGCCGGTGTGGCCGGCCCGGATCAGCCAGGCCTGCTGGGCGAGGTCGGCGTGCTGGGCCCGGACGAACTCCACGTCGACCGGCTCGCCGTGCCCCGGCACCACCACCGTGGCCGGCGTGGTCAGGCGGAGCAGCGCGGCGACCGCTTCCGGCCACTGCACCGGGTACGACTCCTCGAAGGCCGGCGGCCCGCTCTGCTCCACCAGGTCGCCGGCGACCAGCACGTCCGCGTCCGGCACGTGCACCACCAGGTCTGCGTCGGTGTGCCCGTGCCCGGGATGGTGCAGCACCACCCGCCGGCCGCCCACGTCGAGCACCGCCTCGCCGTGCACCGGGTGGGTCGGAGCCAGCAGTTCGGTGCGGGCCAGCTCGGCGGCGAGGTCGGGCTGCTCCGCGCGCATCTCCTCGGACGCCGCCTGGCGCAGCTCGTCGGGGTGGTCGCGGAGGACCGCGGCGGCCTGGGCGTGCGCGTAGACCGGGCGCGGCGGGTCGGCGGCCAGGACGGCGTTGCCGAAGCAGTGGTCGAAGTGGTGGTGCGTGTTGACGATCGTCCACGGGTGCGGGGTGACCGCGCGGGCCGCCTCCGCCAGCTCCCGGGCCTGCCCGGCGGTGGAGAGGGTGTCCACCAGCAGCGCCGCGCCGTCGCCCACCACCAGCGTCACGTTGACGTGCAGCAGCGGGTCGCGCAGCACGTGCACGCGGTCGGCGATCTCGACGAACCGGACGGTCATGACGCCCGCACGGCGCGCTCGACGAAGCGCTGGCGGTCGACCAGGGCCCGCTCGACCCGCCCGGTGGCCACCACCTCGTTGCCGTCGGTGACGATCACCTCGAAGGTCAGCCGCCGTCCGTCGACCTTGACCAGCTCGGCCCGGGCGGCCACCGTCCGCCCGACCGGCGTGGCCGCGCGGTGCTCCAGCTCGACGCGGGTGCCGACCGTCGTCGACCCGGACGGGAGCCGGGTCGCGGTCGCCGCCACCGTGGCCGCCTCCGCCAGCGCGAGCACCCGGGGGGTGCCGAGCACCGGCACGTCGCCCGAGCCCACCGCCTGCGCGGTGTCCGTGTCGGTGACGGTCAGCTCGACCCGGGCGGTCAGGCCCGGGGCGAAGGGCGACTCCGGCTGCTCCTGCATGGGCCGAGCCTAGTGCAGCGGCCCCGGGCCCGGGCGGCGTCCGGACCGCCGCTCCGGCCCCGTCCCGAGGGCCCGGCCGGGGGCGCCCGGCCCCGGCGGCGGGCGGTCGGCGTCGGCGGCCCCGTCGCACGCCGTTAACCTTGTCCGCGATGGCC
>NZ_WBKT01000112.1 GCF_008868175.1 Micromonospora sp. AMSO31t | reverse complement strand
CGACGCCGGTCAGCAGCCCGACGCCGGGCCCGGCCAGGCCGAGCCCGTCGGCCAGCTCGGCCAGGTGCGCGGCCGGGTCCTCCCGGTCGTACGACATGGGCACGGTCGCGTTGACCACCCACCCGCGCACGCCGATCCCCCCGCCCAGCGGGGCGGAGCCGACCGCCAGCAGCGGCGCCTCGGCCCGCCAGACCAGCAGCGGGATGTCCGACCCGTCCTCGGGCCGGCTGGTCAGGAACGGCTCGCTCAGCACGTCGGTCACCCTACGATCACAGGTGGGGGCGGGTGGCGCCCACCCGCACGGAGGCGGGATCCTAATCGTTGACCGGGTCGGGCAGGTTACGCCCAACGATCAAGATTCCAGGGGTGCACCTCTGATTCGCGCTCATGTGCGCCTAGACTGGCGGCGCGCGAGGGATCAGCGGACGGCGGACCCGGCCGACGGACGGCACGCGCAAGCGGAGGTGCGCGATGGATGAGGTACTGGCCCGCAGCGGGATCTTCCAGGGTGTCGACCCGGAGGCTGCCGAGGCGCTCGCCAAGGAGATGGAGACGATCGAGGTCCGCAAGGGCGAGGTCGTCTTCAACGAGGGCGAGCCCGGCGACAGTCTCTACATCCTCCTGTCCGGCAAGATCAAGGTGGGTCGCCGCGCGGCGGACGGCCGGCAGAACCTGATCGCCGTGATGGGCCCGTCGGACATGGTCGGTGAGCTGTCGCTCTTCGACCCCGGCCCGCGTACGGCGACGGCCACGGCGGTCACCGACACCCGGCTGGTCCGGCTGCGCAAGCAGGCCCTGCGGCCCTGGCTGAACAACCGGCCCGAGATCGCCGAGCAGCTGCTGCGGGTGCTGGCCCGCCGGCTGCGCCGGACCAACGACTCGCTGGCCGACCTGATCTTCACCGACGTGCCCGGGCGGGTCGCCAAGAACCTGCTCCAGATGGCCGGCCGGTTCGGCACCCGCGACGGCGGCGTGCTGCGGGTGACCCACGACCTGACCCAGGAGGAGATCGCCCAGCTCGTCGGCGCCTCCCGGGAGACCGTCAACAAGGCCCTGGCCGACTTCGCCTCGCGCGGCTGGCTGCGGCTCGACGGCAAGAGCATTATTATCCTCGACCCGGAGCGCCTGGCCCGCCGCGCGCGGGTCTGACACCTCCGCCGGCGTCCCGGCCCGTGCCCGCCTCCGCGGGCCCGGGCCGGTTCCGTCTTCCCGGCGCGGTGGGTCCGCGATCCGGACCGGTTCCGGCTGCCCGGCGCGGCGGGTCCGCGATCCGCGCCGGTTCCGTCTCTGCCGGCCGCAGAATTCCTGGACCGGTCGGCCCGCCACGGCGGAGGCTGGGCCGATGATCGAGCGGGTAGCTGTTCTCTCCGACATCCACGGCGTGCTGCCGGCGCTGGAGGCCGTCCTGGCGGAGCCGGACGTGGCCGCCGCCGACCTGATCGTGCTCACCGGGGACATCGCGGCCGGCCCGCAGCCGGTCGAGGTGCTCGACCTGCTCGCCTCACTCGGCGACCGGGCCTGCTGGGTCGGCGGCAACGCCGACCGCGAACTGGTCGAGGCGCGGGCCGGGCGGCCGGCCGGGATCGAGGTGTCCGAGTGGGCCGCCACCCAGCTCCGCGACGACCAGGTGGCCCGGCTCGCCGCGCTCCCGCCGACCGTCACGCTGCCGGTCGCCGGCCTGGGCGACGTGCTCTTCTGCCACGCCACGCCCCGGGACGACGAGGAGGTGGTGCTGGTCGACTCCCGGCTGGAACGCTGGGCCGAGGTCTTCGCCGGGCTGCCGGCCGTGGTGGGCACGGTGGTCTGCGGCCACACCCACATGCCGTTCACCCGGCTGGTCGACCGCCGCCTCGTGGTCAACCCGGGCAGCATCGGCATGCCGTACGGGGGCGCGGGTGCCTGGTGGGCGCTGCTCGGGCCGGGCGTGCAGCTGCGCCGGACCGGCTTCGACGTGGACGCCGCCTGCGCCCGGGTGGCCGCCGAGTCGGGCTTCCCGGACGCCGCGGCCTGGGCCGACGAGTACCTGCGCTCCCGCCACTCGGATGCGGACGCCCTCGCCGTCTTCGGCCCGCGCGACGGCCGCGCGACAGCACGAGGTTTGTGAATACATTTCGACGGCGGCGGAACCGGCCGGGTGCGGACCCGGCCGGCCCCGGAAGGTCAGCGGTGGGTCAGGTAGTGGCGGGCCGTCTCGCGCAGCCGGGCGTGCACCCCGTCGTACGCGCCGACCCCACCCAGGTAGCGCTTGTCGACCTTCGCCACCATCGTGTAGTTCGTGTCGCACACGTTGCCGACCGGCGCCTCACCGGCCTGGCTGACCAGCTGGTACGCGTCGAGCTGGTCCAGCCCCACCAGCTCGGCGGTCCAGGTGACCAGGTCGTGCTGGCTGATCCGGTAGGCGTCCTCCAGCGGGCGCGCCGAGCCGGTGGACAGGAGCGCGTCGTCCGACTCCAGCCGCGGCCACGGGGTGCCGACCCCCTTGACGACGTCCACGACGACCGTGGTGTTCATGGCCGCCTCGATGCCGGTGCCGCAGACCTCGCCGTGGCCCTGCCGGCAGTGCCCGTCCCCGAGGGCGAAGAGCGCTCCCGGCACGTTCACGCCGAAGTACGCGGTGACACCGGCTCGCAGCTCCGGGGTGTCCATGTTGCCGCCGTGCGCGTCCGGGGTGATCGTCATCCGGGCCTCGAAGGCGGCGGGTGCCACCCCGGCGGTGCCGTGCATCGGGTCCAGCGGCAGCGCCACGGTGTAGTCGCCCCGGCGGGCCCGGTACGTCGCCGTGCCGGCGGCCACGTCGACGTCGTACCGCCAGACCACCTCGTCGAGCGGGGGTTGCAGGGTCGCCGTGGTGTGGGTGCTGGTGAGCGCGCCGAAGTGCGGAAAGGTGGTGGACACCGCCCAGTCCCGGGCCGGCTCGATGGCGATGAAGTGCACGGCGAGGGTGTCGCCGGGCTCGGCCCCCTCGATGTGGATCGGCCCGGTCACCGGGTTGAGGTACGGGAACTGGCAGACCTGCGACGGCAGGTCGTCGGTGCCGCGGACTCGGCCGCCGAAGCAGTCCTCGGTGTACAGCTCGAGGATCGTGCCCGGGCGCACCCGGAGCACCGCCTCGCGCCCGCCGAAGGTGTAGGAGAGCTCGTCCGGCTCCGGCCGGTACTTCACCACGTCGGTGTTCACTGCGGCTCCTTCACCGGCTCGTCGGTGTTGTCGTGGGCGACGTCGACGAGCGCGGCCAGCTCGGGACGCCGGCCCGTCAGGTAGAAGGCCAGCAGGACCAGCAGCCCGACGCCCAACCAGACGAAGCCGAGCACCTGGGCGGCGACCTTGGCGTTGATGACGACGTAGAGCAGGATCAGGAACCCGATCACCGGCACCACGAGGTGCCGCAACCAGTCCCGGCTGCCGTTGCGCACGACGTAGTGGGTCACCACCGAGACGTGCAGCGCCAGGAACGCCGTCATGGCGCCGAAGTTGACAAGTGTGGACAGCAGCGAGATGCCGTCGTCCCGGCTGGCCATGTAGAGGCCGAGCGCCAGGGAGATGGCGGCGACCAGCAGGGTGGCGTTGGCCGGCACCTTGTGTTTCGGGTTGATCCGGGCGAGGAAGCGCGGCATCTGCCGGTCGCGGGCCATCGCGTACAGCAGGCGGGAGGTCGCGGCCTGCGCGACCAGGGAGTTGGCGAAGCCCCAGGCGATCGCGGTGGCCAGGGCGGTGAGCCCGGCCAGCCAGCCCCCGCCGGCCGCGCGGGCCGCGTCGTAGAACGCGGTTCCCTCGGGGTCGCCGTTGTCGAGCAGGCCGGGCGCGTCGGGCACCAGCAGGGCCGCGACCCACGTCTGTACGACGAACAGGGCACCCGCCAGCAGCAGCGCCGCGATCATGGCCCGGCCGATCTGCCGGGCCTCCTCGCGGCTCTCCTCGGCCAGCATGGAGATCCCGTCGAAGCCGAGGAAGGAGAGCACGGCGATCGACACCGCGCCGAAGACCAGCGGCCAGGAGAAGGTGTCCGCGTCGAACAGCGGCCGGAGCGAGAAGCCGGCACCCTTGCCCTGCGCCAGCGCCACCACGCCGACGACCAGGAAGATCGCGAGGATGACCAGCTCGGCGGCGAGCATCACCCGGTTGACCCGGGCCGTCAGCTGGATGCCGAAGTAGTTGACGACGGTGTTGAGCACGACGAAGGCGGCCAGCCATGCCCACACCGGCACGCCGGGCACGAGGGAGTGCATGGCCACGCTGGCCACCAGGTAGAGCAGGCCGGGCACGAGGACGTAGTCGAGCAGGATCACCCAGCCGGCGAGGAAGCCGACGGGCGGTGCGATGCCGCGGCCGGTGTAGCTGTAGACGGAGCCGGCCATGGGAAACGCGCGGACCATCTGCGCGTACGACGAGGCGGTGAACATCATCGCCACCATGCCGATGAGGTAGGCCAGCGCGACCATGCCGCCGGACCCGGAGTACACGCTGCCGAAGATGCCGAAGGGCGCGATCGGCACCATGAAGATCAGGCCGTAGATGAGCAGGTCGCTGAAGCTGAGGGTCCGGTTGAGTTCCTGCCGGTAGCCGAACCGTTCGACCTGGACGGCTGCCTCGGATGGGTCGGGAGGTTGAGTCACGGCACGCCTCCTTGATCTGGTGAGGCGCACGTTAGTCCAGCCATCGACGGACAGCTAGATCTACACGCATGGATTGTATACACCGCTCGGTCACGACCCAGAAAAAGTCAGGCTTGACTGTTTGTTTCGAGGGCGGCACGCTGTCCCCGTGCCCACCGCATCGACCCGCGTCCCTCAACAGGAGCGCAGCCGCGCCACCCAGGCCCGGCTGCTGGAGGCGACCGTCGAGTGCCTGGTGGAGCACGGCTGGTCCGGCACGACGACGACCGTGGTGGCGGCCCGGGCGGGCGTCTCCCGGGGCGCCCAGCTGCACCACTACCCGACCAGGGCGGCCCTGGTGACGGCCGCCGTCACCCACCTCACCGAGCGCCGGGCCGTGGAGCTGCGCACCGAGGCCGCGGCGCTGCCGGCCGGCCCGCGGCGCCTCGACGGGGTGGTCGACCTGCTCGCCGCCGCCTTCACCGGGCCGCTCTTCGTCGCGGCGCTGGAACTGTGGGTGGCCGCCCGCACCGACGCCGAGCTGCGCGACGCCCTGGTCCCCCTCGAAGCCCGGGTCGGCCGGGAGATGCACCGGCTGACCGTCGAGCTGCTCGGCGTGGACGAGCGGCGACCCGGCGTCCGCGAGGCGGTGCAGGCCACCCTCGACCTGCTCCGCGGCCTCGGCGTGGCCAACCTGCTCAGCGACGACTCGACCCGCCGCGCCGCCCTGCTGCACACCTGGAAGCGCCAGCTCGCCGCCCTGCTCACCCCCGACGCCGGAGCGCCGACGCCCGGGAGCGCACGGCCGCATTGATCCCCCGGAGGCACCATGGTCGACCTGACAGCCCTGCTCGCGGACCTGGCCGCCGAGTCCGAGCAGCTCGACGCCCTCGTCGCGCCGCTGCCGCCGGAAGCCTGGGAGCGGCCGACCCCGGCGCCCGGGTGGAGCATCGCCCACCAGATCGCCCACCTGGCCTGGACCGACCACGTCGCCCACCTCGCGGCGACCGACGCGGCGGCGTTCTTCGCCTCGGTCACCTCCGCCCCGGACCCGTCCCGGCTGGTCGACGACGGCGCCGCGTCGTTCCTCGCCCCGGCCGCCGCGCTGCTGGCGCGCTGGCGGGCGGGCCGGGCCGCGCTCGCGACGGCGCTGGCCGCCGTCCCGGCCGGGGAGAAGCTGCCCTGGTACGGCACCCGGATGTCGCCCACCTCGATGGCGACCGCCCGGCTCATGGAGACCTGGGCGCACGGCGAGGACGTGGCCGACGCGCTGGGCGTCCGACGTGCTCCGACGGCCCGGCTCCGGCACGTGGCGCACCTGGGCTTCCGTACCCTCGGGCACAGCTTCGCGGCCCACGGCCGCGCGGTGCCGACGGCGCCGGTCCGCGTCGAGCTTGCCGCCACCGACGGTGACACCTGGGCCTTCGGGCCGGCGGACGCGGCCGACCGGGTCACCGGCGCGGCGCTCGACTTCTGCCTGCTGGTCACCCAGCGGCGGCACCGCGCGGATCTGGCGCTGGAGGCCACCGGGCCGGTCGCCGACGAATGGCTGGACGTGGCCCAGGCGTTCGCGGGGCCGCCCGGCGGCAAGCGGGAGGCGGCGGGCAGCGAGGTGGCCCGGTGACCGTGCTGCGGGTCGGCAACGCCTCCGGCTTCTACGGCGACCGCCTCACCGCCTGGCGGGAGATGCTCGACGGCGGCGAGCTGGACGTGCTCACCGGCGACTACATGGCCGAGCTGACCATGCTGATCCTCGGCCGGGACCGGATGCGCGACCCCTCGCTTGGCTACGCGAAGACGTTCCTGCGCCAGCTGGAGGGCACCCTCGGCACCGCGCTGGAGCGCGGGGTCCGGCTGGTCACCAACGCCGGCGGGCTCAACCCGGCGGGGCTGGCCGCCGCGATCGGCGCGCTCGCCGACCGGCTCGGCCTCACCGTCCGGACCGGGTACGTCGAGGGCGACGCCCTGGCCCGGCCGGACGCGCTGACCGCGAACGCGTACCTGGGGGCGTTCGGGATCGCGGCCTGCCTCGACGCCGGGGCCGACGTGGTGGTCACCGGGCGGGTGAGTGACGCCTCGCTGGCGGTCGGCCCGGCCATCGCCCGCTTCGGCTGGACCCGGGACGACCTTGACGAGCTGGCCGGGGCCACCGTCGCCGGGCACCTCATCGAGTGCGGGGCGCAGGTCACGGGCGGGAACTTCAGCTTCTTCACCGAGCTGCCCGACGGCGGGCACCGGCCCGGCTTCCCCCTCGCCGAGATCCACGCCGACGGCTCGTCGGTGCTCACCAAGCACCCCGGCACGGGCGGTGCGGTCACCGTCGAGACGGTCACGGCCCAACTGCTGTACGAGGTGGGCGGGCCGGCCTACCTGGGGCCGGACGTGGTGACCCGCCTGGACACTGTGGAACTGGCGCAGGAGGGGCCGGACCGGGTGCGGGTCTCCGGGGTCCGCGGCACACCCCCGCCGGACACCCTCAAGGTGGGCGTCAACAACCTGGGCGGCTTCCGCAACTCGATGACGTTCGTGCTCTGCGGGCTGGACATCCCGGCCAAGGCGGCCCTGGTCCGGGGTCAGCTGGAGGAGGCGGTCGGCAAGGAGGGGCTGGAGTTCACGCTCGCCCGGACCGACCACCCGGACGCCACCGACACCGAGGCGGCGAGCGCGCTGTTGCACGTACACCTGCGGGACGGTGATAAGGCGCGGGCCGGGCGGGCCTTCTCGGCGGCCGCGGTGGAGCTGGCGCTGGCCTCCTATCCGGGCTGCACCCTGACCACGCTGCCCGGCGACGCCACCCCGTACGGGGTGTTCACCGCCGAGGCCGTGCCCCAGGACGCGGTGGCGCACGTGGCCGTGCTGCCGGACGGCGTCCGGGTGCCGATCGCTCCGCCGGCGCGGACGGCGGCACCTTCCGTGGGCGAGCAGACCCCGGGCGGGCGGCCCGGCCACACCGGGCCGACCCGCCGGGCGCCGCTGGGCGAGCTGGTCGGTGCGCGGTCGGGAGACAAGGGTGGGGACGCCAACCTCGGCGTCTGGGCCCGGTCGGACGCCGGCTGGGCCTGGCTGCGCGGCTGGTTGACCGTGGCGCGGCTGGCCGAGCTGCTGCCGGAGACCGCCCCGCTGACCGTCGAGCGGTACGAGCTGCCGAACCTGCGCGCCGTCAACTTCGTGATCCGGGGGCTGCTGGGCCAGGGGGTGGCCGCCTCCACCCGCTTCGACCCGCAGGCCAAGGCGCTCGGCGAGCTGCTCCGCTCCCGGCTCGTCGACCTGCCCGCCGACCTCACCCCGGGGGTGCCGTCGTGACCATGGTGGACACTCCCGAGCGGCGGCAGCTCCGCGAGTTGACCCGGGCCTTCGTGACGAAGGAGGTCCTGCCCCACCTGGACGACTGGGAGCGGGCCGGCGAGGTGCCCCGCTCCCTGCACGAGACCGCCGCGAAGATCGGGCTGCTCGGCATCGGCTTCCCCGAGTCGGTCGGCGGCAGCGGCGGCGACCTGCTCGACTCGCTCCTGGTCACCGAGGAGATCATCCGCTCGGGCGGCTCGTCCGGGCTGATCGCCGCGCTCTTCACCCACGGCATCGCGCTGCCGCACATGGTCGCGTCGCACGACGACGGCCTCATCGAGCGATACGTGCGGCCCACGCTGGCCGGCACGATGATCGGCGCGCTGGCGATCACCGAGCCGGACGGCGGCTCCGACGTGGCGGGCATCCGCACCTGCGCGCGGCGGGACGGCGACCACTACGTGGTGAACGGATCGAAGACGTACATCACCAGCGGCGCGCGGTCCGACTTCGTGACCACGGCCGTCTGCACCGATTTCCCCGGCTCCGGCTCGCTGAGCCTGCTCGTGATCGAGAAGGGCCTGCCCGGGTTCACCGTCGGCCGGCGGCTGGAGAAGCTGGGCTGGCACTGCTCGGACACCGCCGAACTCTCCTTCGTCGACGTCCGGGTGCCGGTGACGAACCGGGTCGGCCCGGAGGACACCGGCTTCCTGGCGATCATGCAGCAGTTCGCCACCGAGCGGCTGTCCCTGGCCACCCAGGCCTACGCCACCGCGCAGCGCTGCGTGGAGCTGGCCACCCGCTGGTGCCGGGACCGGTCCACCTTCGGCCGCCCGCTGGCCAGCCGGCAGCTCGTCCGGCACCGGCTCGCCGAGATGCACACCCGCGCCGAGGCGGCCCGGGCGTACGTGCACGACGTGGCCGAGCGGGTGGTCGCCGGCCAGCCCGTGGTGACCGAGGTGGCGATGGCGAAGAACGTCGCCGTGGCCGCCTGCGACGCCGTCGTCGACGCGGCGCTGCAACTGCACGGGGGCTTCGGCTACCTGCGCGACGCCGAGGTGGAACGGCACTACCGCGACGCCCGGATCCTGGGCATCGGCGGCGGCACGACGGAGATCATGAACGAGATCATCGCGAAGGGCATGGGCCTTTGATGACCACACTCGACAGCGGGCTCGACCCGTCCTCGCCGGCCCACCGGGCCAACCGGGAGGCGCTGCTGGACCGCCTCGCCGAGCTGGAGGCCGCGCTCGACCAGGCCCGGGCCGGTGGCGGCGAGAAGTACGTGACCCGCCACCACAGGCGGGGCAAGCTCCTCCCCCGGGAGCGGATCGAGCTGCTGCTGGACCAGGACAGCCCGTTCCTGGAGCTGTCGCCGGTGGCCGCGTACGGCACCGACTTCCCGGTCGGGGCCAGCACGGTCACCGGCATCGGGGTGGTCGAGGGCGTGGAGTGCCTGGTCGTCGCCAACGACCCGACGGTACGCGGCGGCGCCGTGAACCCCTGGGCGCTCGCCAAGACCCGCCGGGCCGGCGAGATCGCCCTGGCCAACCGGCTGCCCATGGTCAACCTGGTGGAGAGCGCCGGTGCGGACCTGCCCACCCAGGCCGAGATCTTCATCCCGGGCGGCCGGGTGTTCCGCGACCTGACCCGGCTCTCCGCGGCGAAGATCCCCACGGTCAGCGTGGTGTTCGGCAACGCCACCGCGGGTGGCGCGTACGTGCCGGGCATGTCGGACTACACGATCATGATCCGGGACCGGTCGCAGGTCTACCTGGCCGGGCCGCCGCTGGTGAAGATGGCCACCGGCGAGGTCACCGACGACGAGTCGCTGGGCGGGGCGGTCATGCACTCGGCGACGTCCGGCCTGGCCGACTTCCTGGCCGAGGACGAGCGGGACGGCATCCGGCTGGCCCGGCAGTGCGTACGCCGGCTCAACTGGCGCAAGCAGGGTCCCGCGCCGCGCAACCCGTTCCCCTCGCCACCCAAGTACGACCCCGACGAGCTGCTCGGCATCGCCAGCGCCGACCTCAAGGTGCCGTTCGACCCGCGCGACGTGCTGGCGCGGGTCCTGGACGGCAGCGAGTTCGACGAGTTCAAGCCCGCCTACGGCACCGCCCTGGTCACCGGCTGGGGCGAGCTGCACGGGTACCCGGTGGGCGTGCTGGCCAACGCCCGGGGCGTGCTGTTCAGCGAGGAGGCGCAGAAGGCCGCCCAGTTCATCCAGCTCGCCAACGCCGCCGACACCCCGCTGGTCTTCCTCCAGAACACCACCGGCTACATGGTCGGCACCGAGTACGAGCAGCGCGGCATCATCAAGCACGGCGCCCTGATGATCAACGCGGTGTCGAACTCGACGGTCCCGCACCTGACCGTCAACCTGGGCGCCTCCTACGGGGCCGGCAACTACGGCATGTGCGGCCGGGCGTACGAGCCGCGGTTCCTGTTCACCTGGCCGAACGCGAAGTCGGCCGTCATGGGGCCGGCGCAGCTCGCCGGGGTGCTCTCCATCGTCGCCCGGCAGGCCGCCGCCGCCCGGGGTCGCGACTACGACGAGGAGTCCGACGCCGCCATGCGGATGATGGTCGAGCAGCAGATCGAGTCCCAGTCCGGGGCGCTCTTCCTCTCCGGCCGGCTCTACGACGACGGGGTGATCGACCCCCGGGACACCCGTACCGTCCTCGGGCTCTGCCTGTCGGCGATCCACAACGGACCGGTGAAGGGCGCCGACGGCTTCGGCGTCTTCCGGATGTGACCGGTGAGCGCGAGGAACGCAGCGAAGCGGAGTCCCGCAGTCGCGAACGGAAGAAAGGCGCAGCGCCGATGATTACGAGACTGCTCGTGGCCAACCGGGGTGAGATCGCCCGCCGGGTCTTCGCCACCTGCCGCGCGCTCGGCGTGGAGACGGTCGCCGTGCACTCCGACGCGGACGCCGGCGCGCCCTTCGTGACCGAGGCCGACCAGGCCGTCCGGCTGCCCGGCAACACGCCGGCCGAGACGTACCTGCGGATCGACCTGGTCCTGGACGCGGCCCGCCGGGCCGGCGCGGACGCGGTCCACCCGGGTTACGGGTTCCTGGCCGAGAACGCCGAGTTCGCGGCCGCGGTCACCGACGCGGGGCTGACCTGGGTCGGCCCGCCGGCCAAGGCGATCGCCGCGATGGGCGACAAGATGGCGGCCAAGGCGCTGCTCGCCGACGCGGGCGTGCCGATGCTGCCCACCTGGACCGAGGCCGGCCAGGTGACCGGCTTCCCGGTGCTGGTGAAGGCCGCCGCGGGCGGCGGCGGCCGGGGCATGCGGGTGGTCCGCGACGCCGCCGGGCTCGCCGAGGCCGTCGCGGGCGCGCGCCGCGAGGCGGCCGCCGCGTTCGGCGACGGCACGGTCTTCATCGAGCGGTACGTCGAACGCGGCCGGCACGTCGAGGTACAGATCTTCGGCGACAGCCACGGCACGGTGGTGGCCCTCGGGGCGCGCGACTGCTCGATCCAGCGCCGGCACCAGAAGATCGTCGAGGAGGCGCCGGGCGTCCTGCCCCCGGGGGTGCGGGAGCGGCTGCACGAGGCGGCGGTGGCCGCCGGGCGGGCGGTCGACTACGTGGGCGCGGGCACCGTGGAGTTCCTCCTCGCCCCCGACGGGCAGGTCCACTTCCTGGAGATGAACACCCGCCTCCAGGTGGAGCACCCGGTCACCGAGCTGACCACCGGGCTGGATCTCGTCCGGCTGCAACTGCTCGTCGCCGAGGGCGAGCCGCTGCCGCTGAAGGCCACCCCGCCGGCCGACGGCCACGCCGTCGAGGTGCGGCTCTGCGCCGAGGACCCGGCCCAGGGTTTCCGCCCGGCCACCGGCACGCTGCACCGGTTCGCGATCCCGGGGGTGGCCGGCGAGTTCACCCGGACGAAGGGCCTGCGACTCGACTCCGGCGTGACCGACGGCTCCGCGGTCGGCGTCCACTACGACTCGATGCTGGCCAAGCTGGTCGCCTGGGCGCCCACCCGGGCCGAGGCGGTCCGCGCCCTCGCCGGCGCGCTGGCCCGGGCCGAGCTGCACGGCGTCGCCACCAACCGGGACCTGCTGGTCCGGGTGCTGCGCAGCCCCGAGTTCGGCGCCGTCGACATCGACACCGGCTTCCTGGACCGGCACCCCGAGGTCTTCGCCCCGCTGCTTCCCGCCGACCAGCTTCCCGTGGCCGCCCTCGCCGCCGCGCTGGCGGGCGCCGCCGGGCGCCGGGTGTCCGCGCCCCTGCTGGGCGGGCTGCCGTCGGGCTGGCGCAACGTGCCGGCGTTTCCGCAGGTCACCCGATTCACCGGGGCGGACGGCGGCGAGGTCGAGGTCCGGTACCGGCTCGACCGCACGGGTGCGCTCGCCGACTGGTCGGTCTCGCCGGCCCCGGCATCGACCGGCCCGGACGGGTCGGCGGCGGGCGGCGACACCACGTCCGGCGGCGACGCCTTCCCGGCCGTGACGGTGGTCGAGGCCGCCCCCGACCGCGTCGTGCTCGACGTCGACGGGGTGCGGCGGGCGTTCCGTGTACACCGGGTGGGGTCGGAGGTCTTCGTGGACGGCCCGGACGGGGCGGCGAGCCTCACCGAGCTGCCCCGCTTTCCCCTGCCCACCGCCGAGCTGGCGGCCGGGTCGCTGCTCGCGCCGCTGCCCGGGGCGGTGACCCGGGTGCACGTGGAGGTCGGCCAGCGGGTGAACGCCGGCGACCTGCTGCTGACCCTCGAAGCGATGAAGCTCGAACACCCCGTGCTCGCGCCGACCGACGGCGTGGTGGCGGAACTGCCCGTGTCGGCCGGCGGCCAGGTCGACACCGGGGCCGTGCTGGCCGTGGTCAACTCCGAGGAGGACCCGCGATGAACTTCGACCTCACCCCCGAGCAGGACCAGCTCCGCGACGCCGTCCGGGCGCTCGGGCGGAAGTACGGCCACGGCTACTTCGTCGAGAAGGCCCGGGCCGGCACGCACACCACCGAGCTCTGGCAGGAGGCCGGGCGGCTCGGCTACCTGGGCGTCAACATCCCCACCGAGTACGGCGGCGGGGGCGGCGGCATCACCGAGCTGGCCATCGTCTGCGAGGAACTGGCCGCGGCGGGCTGCCCGCTGCTGCTGCTCGTGGTCTCGCCCGCCATCGCGGCCACCGTCATCGCCAGGCACGGCACCGACGAGCAGCGCAAGCGCCACCTGCCCGGCCTCGCCGACGGCTCACAGAAGATCGTCTTCGCGATCACCGAGCCGGAGGCCGGGTCGAACTTCCACCGGCTCGGCACGGTGGCCCGCCGCGACGGCGACGACTGGCTGCTCACCGGCCGCAAGTGCTACATCTCCGGTGTCGACGAGGCCGGGCACGTGCTGGTGGTGGCCCGGGTCGCCGTCGGAGACGGCAGTGCCGGCTCAGGGGATGCCGCTCCACAGAAGCTCAAGCCGGCGCTGTTCATCGTGCCGACCGACGCCCCCGGGCTGGAACGCTCCAAGCTGGACATGGAGATCCTCTCCCCGGAGAACCAGTTCCTGCTCTACCTGGACGACGTCCGGCTGCCCGGCGACGCGCTGGTCGGCGAATCCCTGGACGCCGGGCTGCCCGCGCTCTTCTCCGGCCTCAACCCCGAACGGATCACGGTCGCCGCGATGGGCGCCGGCACCGGCCGGTACGCCATCGAGCGGGCCAGCGAGTACACCGCCAAGCGGACGGTGTGGGGCGGGAAGAGCATCGGCTCGCACCAGGGGGTCGCCCACCCGCTCGCCCACGCAGCCGTGCAGGTGGAACTGGCCCGCCTGATGATCCACAAGGCGGCCACCCTCTACGACGCCGGCCGCGACCTGGAGGCCGGCGTCGCCGGCAACATGGCCAAGTACGCGGCCGGCGAGGCCGCGGCCCTCGCCGTGGACACCGCCGTCCAGGCGCTCGGCGGCGCCGGCATGACCACGGAGTACGGCGTGGCGACCCTGCTGGGCGCGGTCCGGGCCGGCCGGATCGCCCCGGTCAGCCGCGAGATGATCCTCAACTTCGTCGCCCAGCACGTGCTCGGCCAGGACAAGTCCTACTGAGCGCGCCGGGTGCCGTTGCCCGGCACCCCTCGTCAGGGCGCCGGGCCACCATCTCTGGCCGCGGCCCGGGGTACGGCGGGTGCCCGATCACCCGCCGCACCCCGGGGGTCCGTCAGCGAACGGTCAGCGTGCCGACCGCCGGCAGCGGCGCCACCACCGGCGGCAGCCGCTTCGGCTCGCCCCGACCGGGCGCACCGGCCCGGGCCAGGTCGCTCTTCGAGGCCTTCGCCCGGGTGGCCGCCGGCTCGTCCTGGAACGGCTGCGCGTCACCGGTGCAGAGCGTGCCCCTGGCGGGCAGCGTCCCCTGGAGCAGGTACGCGTCGACCGCGCCGGTCACGCACGCCGAGGTGCCATAGGCGGTGTGCCCCCAGCTGTCGCTGCTCAGCAGCCGGCTGTTCGGCAGCAGCCTGGCCGAGCTGACCGCGCCCTGGTAGTTGGTCGCCGGGTCCCAGTAGTTGCCGACCACCAGCACCGGGGCGGCGGTGGTCCGGTTGAACGGGCCGGTGAAGGCGTCCTCGTCCCGCACCGTCCAGGTGTTGCGGGCGCAGGGCGCGGTGCCCCAGGCCCAGGCCCGGCCGAAGTACGGCGCCCGCTTGTCCTCGCTGGCCGACAGCGCCGGCCAGGCGTCCGCGCTCTTCGGGTGGTACGCGTCGGTGCAGTCCACCGTCAGGAACGTCTCCAGCCCGTTGTCGTACGGGAAGTCGTAGCCCCGCTGCCGGCGGGCCTCGGCGGCGCGCTGTGCCACGGCGGTGCGCGCCTCCGCCCGGTCGGAGGCGGGAGCGGCCGGGTCGGTCAGCACCAGCAGCTCACCGGTGAGGTCCACGATGTACTGCCAGCCGCTCGGGTCGTAGAGGTTGCCGAGGGTGGCGCCGACGAAGTCGGCGTAGCTGACGGTGAACTGCCCGGCGTCGGGATCGTCCACCACCAGCGGCTTCTTGCGCAGCCGCTGCGCCACCGTCTCGTAGGCGTCGGCGGGGTCTCCAGCGGAGGCCAGCGCGCACTTCTCCGCGCCGGCCTTGGCGCAGCGGGCCAGAATCTCGTGCAGCGCGCGGTACGCGCCGTCGGCGCTGCGCAGCCGGGTCTCCTGGAGCTGGTTGCGGGCCTTGCCCTGCCCGATCCAGGCGTTGGGGTTGAGCACGCCGTCGACCACCAGGGTGCGGAACCGGTCCGGGAACATGTTGGCGTAGTACTGCCCCAGCGCCGTGCCGTAGCTGAAGCCCAGGTAGCTGAGTTTCTTGTCGCCGACCGCGCGGCGCAGCACGTCCATGTCGCGGGCCACCTCGGCGGTGGACGCCGCGCCGGTCAGGGGCTTGCCGGTGGTCGAGCAGCCCTTGCCGACCGCCTTCGACGCCGCGACGTACGCCTTCTCCTCGGCCTTCGTGAACGGGAAGGCGACGTTCAGCCCGGCGTACGCCCGGGTCTGGTCCTTCACCGACGGGAAGCACTTGACGTTGTCGCTGGCGGCGATCCCGCGCGGGTCGACGCCGACGATGTCGAACCGGTCGAGCAGGTCGTCGCCGAGGAAGTACGGTGCGGCGAGCGCGATGCTGGTGCCGGAGCCGCCCGGGCCACCCGGGTTGAGGAACAGGCTGCCGATCCGGTGCTGCTGGTCACGGGCCTTGACCCGGAGCAGCGCGACCTCGGTGGTGGCGCCCTTCGGGTTGTCGTAGTCCAGCGGGAGCCGCATCGTGGCGCACTCGGCGTAGTCGTAGCAGGCGTACCAGTCGAGCTTCGGCGTGGGCACGCGGTCGACCCGGCGCGCCTCGGCGGCGCTGGTCCGGTCGTACGCCGGCGGCTGCGGCGTCGCGGCCGCGGCCGCGGCGGGCCAGACCGCCGATCCGGCGAGGACGAGGCCGGCGATCCCTGTTGCGGTGAGGGACCGGATTGCACGTGGCATGTGGCTGCCTTCCGGTGGGGAACGGGGTCCGTCGAGGAGACCTCGACACCCGTCACTTTAGGGATCACGGCCAACCGGAGCCGCCCGTCAAACGCGGACGGAAGCGACAGATTGCCGATTGATGTAACGAAATTGTATTGATCGACGCTTTCGTCGCTCTCCGGAGTGGAGGCTGGCCGGCTCCGCGAACGCCGTCGGGGGAAGCCGTACCGGTCCGGCGGTTGACAGCGCGACGCCCTGGGCCATGCTTGTCGGGTGAGTTCGTTCCCGAAGCCCGATGCGCGGGTCAAGGCCGTCGTCGCGTCGGTGGCGGCGGTGGCGGCGCTGGTGACGCTGGTGGTGTGGCGCCCGGCGGGCATCCTGTCGGTCGTGCTGGCCCTGGTCTGCGTCCTGCTCGGCATGATCGCCGGGGTGACGGTCACCGCCGCCCGGCAGGCTCCGCCCCGCGCCGACGCGCCCACCGACGGGTGGCCGGCCCCCACCGCCTACGGGGTGGACGCCGACACCCTGGAGGCGATCGACCCCCGGGCGGTCCGGCAGCTCCGCACGCCGGGCGGCGGCTACGCGGGCGACGCCGACACGTTGGAGGCGCTCGACCCGCGGGCGGTCCGGGACCTGCGGGCGTCCGGCGGCGGCTACGCGGGCGACGCCGACACCCTGGCTGCCCTCGACCCGCGGGCGGTGCGGCAGCAGCGGACGGCGAACGGGGTCAGCGACCGGTGAGCGTCGGCACGGCCAGCGCGTCCACGCCCCGCCCCGCCAGGCACCGGTAGGTGCGGTCCGTGCCGGCCGGCGGCAGCACCTCGAGGTTCCAGCCGGTCACCTGCCGGACGCCGCTGGCCAGCTGGAACGTGCTCACGCTGCACACCTGCTGGACGGCCGGGTCGGCGACCACCGCGTCGTGGCCCGCACCGACCAGCGCGGCCGGCAGGTCACCCTCGGCGTAGGTCTCCCACGTGTGCCGGCCGTCGCAGGGCACCCGCGTGGCCTCGGCCCGGTCGCGACGCAGCCGCACCGGGCCGTAACACTCCAGTTCGGACGCACAGTGGGCACCGGTCGGGAGGCGGACGTCGCCCGCCGCGCAACCGGGCGGCACCCGCGCCCCGGACGGCTCCACCGCCTCGCTGGCCACCGGCGTCGGCGACACCACGGCCGGCGCGCCGTCGGCCAGCCAGGCGCCCGCCCCGGCCGAGGCGGCGAGCGCGAGCACCCCCGCCCCGCCGAGGAACCAGCGTCGCGGCCAGCGCCGGCCACGGGTCGGCACGGTCGGATGGTCGTCCTCGGCCGGCGGGCGCGGGCTCGGCTGGCCGGCGCGGGCCAGCGGATGGCCCCCGGTGGTCGGGCCGCCGCTCACCGGAGCCCCCGGATAGGGCGCGCCGCTCACCGGCGTGGCACCCGGGTCCAGCGGGAGCGTGGCGAGCATGCCACGCAGCTCGACGGCGGACGGCCGGTCACCCGGGTCGTTGGCCATGCCCAGCCGCAGCACGTCGATCAGCTCGTCGGGCACCCCGGGCAGGCCGGGGATCGGCTGCTGGAACATCTCCAGCACGGTGACCAGGCTCGGGTTGCGCTCGGACTGCCAGCGCGGCGGCCGGCCGTGCATCACCGCGTAGAGGGTGGCGCAGAGCGCGTAGACGTCGACGGCCGGGCTGGGCGGGCTGTGGCTGAACATCTCCGGCGGCGCGTAGGCCGGGGTGAGCACCTCCAGGGTGACCGAGGCGTCGCGCACCTCGGCCAGCACCGCCAGCCCGAAGTCGGCCAGCACCGCCGAGTTGAAGTGCGAGTAGAGGATGTTGGCCGGCTTGACGTCGCGGTGCAGCACCCCGGCCGCGTGCGAGTGGGCCAGCGCGTCGGCGATCTTCACACCGAGGTCGCGCGCCTCGACCGCGCCCAACGGGCACCGGCGCATCCGCTCCGCGTACGAGCCGTCGCAGAGCTCCATGATCAGGTAGGGGTGCTGGTCGACGGTGACCCCGACGTCGAAGAGGTCCACCACGTGCGGGTGGGAGGACATCTTGCCGGCGGCCCGCGCCTCGCGCAGGAAGCGCGCCTGGTCCCGCTCGCTGTCCAGCGTGCGGTTCTCCACCTTGACCGCGACCTCGCGCCCCACCGAGATCTGGGTGGCCCGGTAGACGGTGGCGTAGCCGCCCCGGGCGAAGACCTCCAGGTCGGTCAGACCGGGCACGATGGGCAGCCGCAGGGCGCCGGGCGGGGTCTCGGTCACGACTCGAAAATACCCAACGGTCCCGGTCGCTCAGCGCACCGCGTCGGTCGCCGGAACCGGAGCGGTGTCGTCGGCCGCGGCCGGCTCGCCCGGCCCGGCGGCCGCCCGCCGGGCGTCCCACCACAGGCCGACGGCGGTCGCGACCGCACCCAGGCCCTCCCAGGCCGCCACCCCGAAGAACCGGTCCGGGGCGACGTCGGACAGCACCGCGATGCTGAAGACGGTGAACGTGACCAGCCGGAACCAGACGGTGAAGCGGTAGAACGGCCGCCACTCGGTGGCCACCGCCAGCAGGTAGTAGACCCCCATGTTGAACGAGGCCATCGAGGACGCCGTGAGGAACGTGCCGGTGTAGTCGCCCGGGGCGCGCTCGGCGGGCACCTCGAAGCCGAGCAGGCGGAGCTGCGCCTCCGGCCAGATCAGCCCCAGCGCGCCGAGCAGCAGCGCCAGAAGCCCGAAGACCGCGATCGTCCAGCCGGCGCCGGAGCGCGGCAGCCTCATCGTCCCTCCCCAACCGTGGCCGCCGGCGTGGACGGCCCCTCACCCC